>CAZEHG010000266.1:0-1521 GCA_964512475.1 uncultured Atopobium sp. | reverse complement strand
CCCAGCCGAGCCTCGCGCTCTCGTCGCGCAGCACCCTGAGGTCGGCGGCCAGGTCGGGGCCGCCCTCGGAGTCCAGGAACGCCACGAGCTCGTCGGGCAGCGACCGCCGCACGACCGAGTCGCGCCAGCCCGCCGGGCGCATGCACAGGAGCCTCAGCTGCAGCACGGGGTCCGCGCTGTCGGTGGGCGCGGCGCCCCACTGGCGCTCGTAGGAGGCGAGCACCTCGCCGGTGGAGGCGTCGACCGCCGTGACGTCGAAGGCCCCGAGCGCCACGGCGACCTCGCGCCCCGCGGCGGCGGGGCCGGCGGAGTAGCGGTGCGGGCCGCCGACGGTGAAGGCGCCCTGCTTGTTGCACCTGCGCGTCTCCCACCTCACGCACGAGAAGCCCGCCGCCGGCAGGGGCGAGAGGGCCGCGCGGTCCTCCCCGAACAGCTCGAGCTCGGGCGTGCCCAGGCGGTAGTGGCGCTTGCCGTCGCTCATGTCCAGGCACGCCTCGAGCAGCCGCCGGTTGAACGCCGAGACGTCGTGGAAGGCCGGCACCGGCACGAAGAGGTTCCTGCGGTGGCAGCCGACCTTGTTCTCCACGTTGCCCTTCTCGTTGCCCGAGTAGGGGTTGGTGAAGGTGTAGTCGAGCCCGTAGTGCGCGGCGAACAGCCTGAACATCTCCGAGAGCCTGACCTCGCCGCCGACCCTGCGGCCGACCTCGGTGGCGTTGTCGAACACGGCGCGGGCCGGCACGCCGCCGACGAACTCGAACACGTTCCTGAGCCCCTGGCAGACGCACTCGGAGGTCTCGCCCCAGAAGACCTGGGTGAGCCCGACGTTGGAGTGCGGGAAGCTCACCGTGAGGTAGCGGCCCCTCTGCGGCACGCCCCTCACCTTGAAGTCGGCCTCGCCGAAGTCGACCTGGCACTCGCCCGGCAGCCACGAGAGCTGCAGGTAGCCCTGCGCGTCGCGGGCGTCGCGCTCCTCGGCCATCCGCTCCTTGCGCCGCCTCACGTAGCGCTGGACGGTGGAGTAGCTGCCCCCGTAGCCGAGCTCGTCGCGCAGCCGCACGTACACGCGCGTCGCCGTGTGCCGCTGCTTGCGCCAGCAGCGGCAGTCGTCGTCGAGCCACGCGTCGATGGCGGCGGCGAAGGGCGCGAGCAGTTCGCTCTCGGGCTCGCGGGCCCGGGGCGGCTCCGGCGACAGGTCCTCGGCCCTCAGGTACTTGCGCACGGTGGGCTCGGATACGCCCGTCGCCCGCGAGATGGCCGCGACGCTCTCGCCGCGCCTGCCCCTCCTGCGTATATCCTCTATCTTGTCCACGCCGATCATTCCTCTCTGGACCCCCTCACGTCGAAAACCAAGGCATCGACATGATGGGCCCGGACCGGGGTGGTCGGCGCGGCCGTGCTCAAACCCGAAATTTTTTCGTGCTCAGACCCGCAAGCCGGCTGTGCTCAAACCCGTAACTCGGAGGCTATCAAACACAGCGCGAGTGGGCGTCGGCCGGCACGCCCAGGCAGGTCGAGTACCTC
>CAZEHG010000265.1:0-1527 GCA_964512475.1 uncultured Atopobium sp. | reverse complement strand
GCTTCTGCACGCAGATGGGCGCGTCCATGATGTTGCGCAGCACCGAGAAGTGCGGGAAGAGGTTGTAGTTCTGGAACACGAGGCCAAAACGGGAGCGGGCGTCGGCCAGCACGCGCTTGTCGCCGTAGGCGCCGTCGCGACAGACGGCAAGGTCGCCATAGGAGAGGTCGCCGGCATCCAAGGTCTCGAGCAGCGTCATGCAGCGCAGCAGCGTCGACTTGCCGCCGCCCGAGGGGCCGATGATGGCCACGACCTCGCCCGGATTTACCGCCAGCGAGATGTCGCGCAGCACCTCGATGTCGCCGAAGCTCTTCTTCGCGTGCTCGACCGCGACCACGGGGGCGGCGGCAGGGGCGGCCGCGGGTGCCGGGGCGGCGGCAGGGGCGGCCGCGGGTGCCGGGGCGGCGGCAGGGGCGGCCGCGGGTGCCGGGGCGGTGGAAACGGAATCGCTCACAGGAACCTCCTTGCGGGAAAGACGGGCGGGGGCGCCGCCCGCCGTCGCCTAGTCGTGGTAATAGTCGAGGCGCTTCTCGACGCGGCCGGCGACCACGTCGATCACGAAGTTGGCCACCCAGTAGAACACGGCGGCGATGACGAACGGAACCATGCTCACCTGCGAGGCCACGAGCTGCTTGGCCACGGTGAACATCTCGATCACGCCGATGGAGAAGGCGAGCGAGGTGTCCTTGACCAGGGTGATGACCTCGTTCGTGACCGAAGGCAGGATGCGCTTGACCACCTGGGGCAGCACGATGCGCAAAAACGTCTGCGTCGGCGAGTAGCCGAGGATCTCGGCCGCCTCGTACTGGCCGCGCGGGATGGACTGGATGCCCGAACGATAGATCTCGGCGAAGTAGGCGGCGTAGTTGATGATGAACGCCACGATGGTCGCGTACCACTTGCTGTCCGTGGTCAAGCTGATGCCGAAGACGTAGTAGGGCATGAAGTAGATGGCGAACATCTGCAGCATAAGCGGGGTGCCGCGCATGATGGAGATGTACGCGCGGGCCACGAGCGCGAGCGGCTTGAACTTGCTCATGCGGGCGAACGCCACGAGCATGCCGAGCGGCAGCGACCCCACCAGCGTGAAGACGAAGATCTGCAGGCTCACCACGAAGCCCTGGCCCAGCATGCCGGCCATGGTAAGAAGGTCCACGCGCTCCCCTTTCACAAACGGCGCGCAGGCACCGTCGCCCGAATGGGGCGGCGGCGCCTGCGAGAGTTGGTTCCCTTTACGCTACGCCAGGCACCAGTTGGAGTAAGAGATGCCCTGGTCGGCGTACTTCTCACAGAGCTCCTTGACGAAGCCGTCGGCGTCCATGGCCTTGAGGGTCTCGGTCACGGTCTCGGCCGTGGCGTCGTCGCCCTTCTTGAAGCCCACGGCGTAGTGCTCGCTCGAGAGCTCCTCGGAGAGCTGCTCGTAGGCGTCGGGCTTGGCAGCGAGCTGGTAGGCGGCGATGGAGAGGTCGCAGGCCACGGCGTCGACGGCGCCGGACTCGAGCTGCATGAAGGCGGTGTTGTAGTCGC
>CAZEHG010000264.1:0-1547 GCA_964512475.1 uncultured Atopobium sp. | reverse complement strand
CGGCAAGGTCATCGAGGTCTTCGGCAACGCCGGCGGCACCATGAGCAGCATGGAGAACGGCACTACCCAGACCCACCTCGAATTCAAGATTCCGACCCGCGGCATCATGGGCCTCAAGAATCGCATTCTGAACGTCACCCACGGCGAGGGTGTTTTCTACCACACCTTCCTCGAGTACGGTCCCTACGCCGGTGAGATCGGCGTCCGCCAGAACGGCGCCATGATATCTATGAGCACCGAGAAGGCTGTCGCCTATGCCCTCGGCACGCTCCAGGAGCGCGGCCAGCTCTTCGTCGGCCCCGGCGACGAGTGCTATGAGGGCATGCTCGTGGGAGAGCGCTCCAAGCCCGGCGACATGGTCGTCAACATCGCGCGCACCAAGTCCCTGGGCAACCAGCGCAGCTCCACCGCAGACATCGCGGTGCAGCTCACCCCGCCTAAGACCTTCTCTCTTGAGGAGGCGCTCGAGTACATCATGGACGACGAGCTCGTGGAGATCACGCCCCAGTCCATCCGCATGCGCAAGCGCATCCTGAACGAGACCGAGCGCCGCAAGTGGGCCGTGCGCAACGGCAAGGTCAAGAAGTAGGGCGCTTGCCGTCACATAAAAAGCCGCGGGCGGCGCCGGGAACCTGATTCCGGCGCCGCCCGCTCGTTATTCCGGCTGTTTTGGCCGACCCGCCCCGGCCCCTTAACCCCTCCTGGCGCGGTGTGTCCGCGCCTGCTCGCGGACGATGCGCTTGAGGGCGGGGGTGAGGTCGTGGGCACCCGGCGTCGTCGCGCCGTGCGAGAGGGACCAGCGCCTCAGCCCTACCGTCACGGCCATGAGCGCGGCGGCCGAGATGTATTTATCGACACCCGCATAGACGACGAGCGCGTAATAGACCGCGCTGCCCGCCACGGCGCATACCGCGTAGTAATTGCTGGGCTTGAAGATCTTGGGCACGTCGCCGAGGAAGACGTCGCGCAGCATTCCGCCGCCGACGCCGGTGAGCGTGCCCATGAGGACCGCCGACACGGGAAGAAGGTCGTGCACGATCGCTTTGTCCGTCCCACCGAGGGCAAAGAGGCCGACCGATATGATGTCGACCCATTCGATGAGGTCGGGTACCTTCTCGAAGAGCCTCCCGAAGAAGAAGACCGCAAAGCCGATGACTACCGTCGCCGGGATGGCATAGGGGCTCTCGAGCATGTAAGTGGAGCCGACCTGCATGGCCATGTCGCGGATGAGACCGCCGCCCAACCCGCAGAGCATGGAGAGGCCGATGAAGCCGATAGGGTCGAGCTTGCGCTCCTTGGCGATGAGGGCTCCCGAGATGCCGCCGACCGCGACCGAAGCAAGGTCGAGCCAGGCGGGAAGGGAGACGGCGACCGCCGTATTGGCCGTCGAGAAGAGCGAGAACATGGCTACTCCGGAAAGGTTGAGAGGGTATTTCCGAACAATCCTAGCAATTGATTCCAAATTCATGTGGCACGGCGGCCGAAGTTCCGTTACAATAACCCCCGCACCACTTCAACTGGAGAGTTGTCCGAGTGGCCGAAGGAGC
>CAZEHG010000263.1:0-1566 GCA_964512475.1 uncultured Atopobium sp. | reverse complement strand
GCCTTGCGCTGCTCGTTGAACTCCTCGAACGTGCGCGGCAGCGGCTGGGTCTCGAGCTCGGCCATGGTGGCTCCTCTCCGTTACGTTCGCGCTTCCCCAAGCGCGAACTAATTGGTATAGAAGCCTAACGGATTGTTAGTCGTTGTTGTTTTCGGAATACAACCCTTTCGGTTAAAGGAATGTTCCGTCGGACGGGCGCTCCATCGGTGGTCGCGACGCATAAATCGCCCATCGCGCTATGCTTTGGGCAACGCGCGCGGAGAGGACGTGAAGCCATGAGCAAAGGCGACGAGGCAAGAAACCTGTTTATGGAGGGCTGCAACTGCTCGCAATCGGTTGCGACGGCGTTCAGCGAGCAAATCGGCATGCCGACCGAGCAGGTCAAACGACTGACCATCGGCTTCGGCGCGGGCATCGGGCGCATGCGCGAGGTCTGCGGCGCCATCTCCGGCATGGCGTTCGTGATCTCAGCGCTCTACGACGAGGACAAGGGCTCGGTCTACGCGCGCATCCAGGACGTGGCCGGGCAGTTCCGCGAGCTCAACGGCTCGATCGTCTGCCGCGAGCTGCTCGGGCTCGAACAGGAGGGCGCGAGCTCGCCCGTCCCGCAGGCACGAACGGCAGAGTACTACGAAACGCGCCCCTGCCCGCGCCTCGTGCATCAGATGGCGGACATCCTGGAGCGCTATATCGCCGCCAACCCGCCGGCGTGAGCTCCCCCGACTGCCCGAACCGGCCCAAACCGTGCTGGGCGAGAACGAAACTAGCCCGAACGGGTGTCTTAATTCGGGTGAGCTCGGTTTTATGTCCTTTCTGGTGGCTAAAACCGCAGTTTAGCGACCTCTCGAGGCAGCCGATACTCCGCTCATTCAAATTAAGACGCCCGTTCGAGCGATTTTGTTGTCCAGAGCCGATCCGAGGGCGACGAACGCGCCCCGAAATACGACGAGGGCAGCCCGGAATCCATCCGGACGGCCCTTCGAATCGACTGACCCCGCGAGCATCCTCGGCGACCCGGTGGCGCAAGGCGTCTTCCTCGGGCTCGTGCTCGGCAAGCCCCTGGGCATCGTCGCCGTGACGGCCGTGCTGGTAAAGACAGGCTTCTCTCCCCTGCCCGAGGGCTCGAACTGGGGGCAGCTCATATGCGTGGGTGTGCTCGGGGGCGTCGGCTTCACCATGTGCATTCTGATCTCGGGGCTCTCGTTCAGCTACGGCGCCGAGCAGCTGGCCGCCAAGTGCGCGATCCTGGCCGCCAGCGTCACGGCGAGCCTGCTCGGCCTCGCCCTTCTCAACGTGTTCCACGCGCTTGGCAAGAAGCACGGCAACGCGGCCTGACCCGTCATCCGGGCCACAACCCGTCATCCGGGCCACAGGCTGTGTATCCAGCGTGTCTCGCTTCGCCAGACGCGCGCGGCGCGGCCGCGGCATCGTGATAGATTCTGCTCAACTTGCAAAAAACGCAGCCCTAGGAGGCTCACATGACCAAGATCGCGATGAAGACCCCTCTGGTTGAGATGGACGGCGACGAGATGACCCGCATCATCTGGCAGATCATCAAGGACGAGC
>CAZEHG010000262.1:0-1571 GCA_964512475.1 uncultured Atopobium sp. | reverse complement strand
CGAAAACCGTTTACCCTTCGGGGTACGAGGGTTCGAATCCCTCCTCCTCCGCCATTGAATGAAAGAGCCCCGGGTATGTACCCGGGGCTTTTTTATGGCTAAAGATGGTTTTAAGCCTACAGAGGTATGCTCTTTGCCACGTCAACCGTTAGGAGAATCATGACGAACAAAGAAGAGCTCGTCGGTTTCAGGTGGGACCGCTACTTCAGCCGCGCCTGTGCCATGCTGACCCAGGAGAAGGGCTGGTGGAAGCCTGTCGTTCTCTGTGCCCTCGCGTATCTCGTGCCGATCGTCGGTCCTCTTGCCGTGATGGGCTACGGCGTCGAGTGGTCCCGCCGCGTGAGCTGGGGCTCGACCGAGGCCCCCGCGCGCCAGGTGAAGGTCGGCGAACTCATCGCGAGCGGATGGCGCAGGTTCGTCGTCGTGCTCGGCTGGGCCATCGCCGCTGTCATAGTGGGTCAGATCCTGCCCGAGATCCCTCTCGTGGGGGATTTTTTGGGCACGGTCTGGAGCATCGTACTCATCTTCATCAGCGTCGCCTTTCTCGCCGCGGCCGTGCGCGCGACCATCTACCAGAGCTTCAAGGCAGGCTATCGCGTGAAGACGCTCTGGGTTATGGTCTCCAAGGACCCGTGTGGGCTCATGCGAATTTGGCTCATCAAGTTCGTGATCTCTGCGATCGAGAAAGTCATCGCCTTTATCGCGCTGCTGCCGTCGTTCCTGGGGACCGTCCCGTACCTCATTAGCCTATTCGAGTACATCGATAGCTATTACTACTATATAGACGGTTATGAGGCGATGATTCTCCTTTCCGACGCGCTGAGCTACCTGGTAGGGCAGGTCGGCGGAGCCGTGCTCGCCGTGATCGCGCTTGCGCTTGTGGTCAAGAGCTTCTCGAGCCTGCTGACCTGCTGTTGCATGGGGTTGTGGATGCGACAGTTCGACGTCCCGTCCTGGGGCAGGGAAGAAGACCCGCTGCCTGCGGATGTCCTTGGGGAAGAGAAGGCCGGTCTCCCGGAGTCCCCGGTCACGCCGCAGGAAGAGGAGGAGGTGCCCGAGCCTGTGGAGATTCCTGCTGCCGAAGCGCCTGATTCCGTCGCGGCGGACGATTCCGGCGACGAGAACGCGACGCTTCCGGCGAGCGATGAGGAGCCCGGTGTGGTTGATTCGCCGTTGGAAGGACCTGAGGGGCAAGGGCAGCCCGGCGATGAGGAGGGGTTCCCTGTCGATCACGACGACCAAGAAGGGCTTCTTGGCTAGGAGATAATGGAGAAACGGTGTGCTTTGGTTCAAGGGCCCTGCGGTAAGGCGACTTGTTGCAGGGCCCCTGCCCTGCGGATTGTTGACAACCCCGTCGGCCTGCGGTTGGCCAGCCGTTGGCGTTGTGTCGGCCAGCTCTGCTACGCTCTGCCGCCAAACAAAGATACGGGGCTCGTGGGAAGAGAATTCGAGGATTAACGTGGCGCAAGGTACTTCTTTGCAAAGAAGTACCGGAGCTTGTGTTAACATCCTCCACCGGACCTTTCCTGCTCCGGGTGCACCTTCACTCCCCGGAGCCATCAGCCCAGAGG
>CAZEHG010000261.1:0-1582 GCA_964512475.1 uncultured Atopobium sp. | reverse complement strand
AAGACGTCGCAGTCGGCGCCCTCCTGGATCTGGGTCTTGAGGGTGCCCGAGGAGTCGTAGTTGTAGGAGAGCTCGTACTCGCCGTTCTGCTCACAGAACGTGTCGCCCGCCTTGGTGAGGGACTCGGTCATGGAAGCGGCCGCGAAGACGATGATCGTGGTCTTCTCGGTGTTGGCGGCGTCGGACTTGGAGTCGTCGGACTTGGTATCCGAGGACGAGGAGCCGCAGGCCGCGAGGCCCATCGCGACGACCGCGGCGGTGGAACCGCCTAGGAACTGCCTTCTGTCAAGCATATTTCTTCCCTTCTTCGTTGCCCTGTCTCGGCCGCGGGGCCTGGATCGTTGGCGTTGTATAGCGCAACGGGCGACGCGCTCGCGGCGCCCGGTTGCTTCGTTCGGGACGAGGGCCCGCCCCGCCGGGTACGGCGGAGACGTCAGGGGCCGACGTCCTCATGCGGACGCCGGGGCCTGAGCTCGGCCCGGCACCGGATGATCTGGGCCGCGATCGAGACCGCGATCTCGGCGGGGGTGACGGCGAGGATGTCCTCGCCGATGGGGAGATGGACCGAGTCGGCGAGCTCGGAGGGGATGCCGTGATCCTTGAGGAGATCGCGCACGAAGCCCGCCTTGCGGCGGCTACCGATGCAGCCCACATAAGCCGGGTGACGCGGGAGCACCCCCTCGAGCACGGCGGCGTCGCCCAGGTGCCCGTGCGTGAGCACGACCACGTAGTCGCGCGGGGTTATGCGCTCGTAGAGCGCGGGGTCCTCGAACGCGTCGCAGGTCACGCGGCGCGCCAACGGAAAGTTCCCGGGGTCGCAGACGCCTTCGCGGTCGTCGAGGACCTCGACGGCGAAGCCCACCGACGCGAGCACGGGCACGAGGGCGCGGCCAACGTGACCGCAGCCGAAGACGTAGCAGACGGGCTCGGCGCCCACCGGCTCGGTGTAGCGGGCGGCGACCTCGTCCCAAGCGGGGACGTCGCAGCCGCCGCCGTCTCGTTCCACGCGCACGGACGGGGCGACCGGGTCAGACCAATCCTCGGTGAGCCAGGCCGCGTCGCCGGAGCCGACGGCCCCCGCGAGGTCGTCCAGCCAGGACGCGTCGTCGGGGCCGAGCAGCCTCACGGACAGCAACGCGTCGCCGCCGCAAGCCATGGCGTTCTTCTCGTGGGTCACCCACTCGAGGGACGCCGGGACGACCTCGCCCGCCGCGGCGGCGCGGAGAAACGCCTGCTGGCGGCCCTGCGCGATGAGCTCGATGTTGCCGCCGCCGACCGTGCCGATGTAGGAGCCGTCGGCGAGGGCGAGCATGCGCGCGCCCTCGTGGCGAGGCATCGAGCCGGCAGTGGCGAGCAGGCTCGCGAGCGCGACCGGGCGCCCCGCCGCGAGCTCGGAGCGCGCGGCCGCGACGATCTGCGGGTCGCTGATGGTGCCTGCCACATCGTTCATGCGAACTCCTCGATTCCGGCAAGATCGAGCCCGGCCGACGCGGCGGCGAGGGCCGCGGCCTGGATGGCCGGGGACGCCGCTGCGGCGGGAGCCGGTGAGCGCAGCGCGCCCGACAGGCACAGGATGGCCTCG
>CAZEHG010000260.1:0-1601 GCA_964512475.1 uncultured Atopobium sp. | reverse complement strand
GGGTCCGGCCGCCTCTACCGCGCCTCGACCGCGCAGAGGCGCTACGAGAAGCGCAGGCGCGCCTGCGTGTGCGGCAGGCTCCTCAACGACCCAGAGCGGGCGGCGCTCGTCACCGGGATGATCGCGGAGTAGGAGATGGTCGCCGGAGCAGGTGTCCGGCAGGCTCGCGCTCGAGCGGCCCGGGCTGTCGGTGTCGGCGTCGACCATCTACCGCGCCATCAACGACCGAAGGCTCGACCCGCCCGAGCTGCGCGGCACGGCCGGGGACATCAAAGCCAGACTGCGCCACAAGGGCAAGCGCAGGCACCGCGCCGGCGGCCCCGAGGAGCGCCGCGGCAAGATACCCGGCACCAGGTCGATAGAGGACAGGCCCGCCGAGGCCGGGGCGCGCGAGAGACTCGGCGACTGGGAGGGCAACACCGTGGTCGGCAAAGGCGGCCGGGAATTCGGCGGGCGGGCGCGACGAACCTGTCCCAGCGCGCAGCGCGACAAACCTGTCACCAGGTGCTGCGGCTGGTGACAGGTTTGTCGCGCTGCAGCGTGGGACAGGTTGGACAGACGGCTGGCAGGAGGCGCGGGGCCTGCCACCAATGACTGTCACCCTTGGCAGGAAGGGCGGGGCCTGCCACCAATGACTGTCACCCTTGGCAGGCGGCGGTCATGAAGTGCGGGAGGCGGGACTCGGCGGCTGCGGCGGCGATGTCGAGAAGGGCGGCGTCAACGGCGGCGTCGGCGCAGGCGCCGATGTGCCAGCGGGCGCGGCCGGCGATGAGCTCGCTCGCGTTGGCCACGGCCACGGAATTGGGAACGGCGTCGATCATGGCGAGGTCGTTCTCCGAGTCGCCGAAGGCCACGTACTCGTCATCGGCCAGGCCCAGGGCGTCGGCGAGGACGCGCACACCGCAGCCCTTGTCCCAGCCGACCGGGATGACGTCGATGACCGCCGCATGGGCGTTGGGGCAAACGAAGCGCAGCTCAGGCACCTCACGGCGCAGCAACTCCATGAGGGCGGGGCGTTCGTCGGCCGGGCAGGTGGTCTGGACGTTAGCCTTAACGTAGCCGGGTTCGCCGTTCTCGGCGGTGTAGTCGGTGGCGAAGTCGGTAACGGCAGGCAGGACCTCGGTGATGGAGCCCCAGGTCGGGGGCGGGTCCTTGCGCAGACGGTCGGCCTCAGCGGTGATGTAGGCGATTTTTCCCAGCTGCCAAGGGTCGTAAAGGCATAGCGCTCCCCCACCGAACTCGTCGAGGACCTGTTGGACGTGGGCGAGGGCCGACGCGTCGACGGTGACCTCGCGCACGACCTCGCCGTCGACGCGGACGACCTGTCCGTTGGCGAAGGCGCCGGTTGCGTAGCAAACCTCGTCGTCGCTGAACATCCAGGTCATATCCGCAGGCAGGCGTCCCGTGACGGGGCCGAAGCGGACCCCTGCGTCCAGCACGGCGTGGATTGCGGCGCGCGTGGCGTCGCTCGCGCAGGGTTGGCCGAAGGGGATGAGGGTGTCGTCGAGGTCGGTGAGGGCGAGCTTGATCACGGGGGCTCCAAGGTTCGAGGGGCTGCAAAATGCGGGGGCCTGCAAATGGTAACAGTCACTGCGTTTCAC
>CAZEHG010000259.1:0-1624 GCA_964512475.1 uncultured Atopobium sp. | reverse complement strand
CCGAGGAGCACGACGACCCCGAGGTCCTCGAGTACGACATCCAGACCTTCGTCTACCACCGCCGCCAGCCCTTCGACCACGCGCTGTTCCAGAAGTACGTCGAGTACAACTGGCCTGACGAGGTCGTGCGCGCCAAGGGCGTGCTGTGGACCACGCTGAACACCGACATGTGCTATCTCTTCGAGCAGGCCGGCCACCAGATGCGCCTCTCGGAGAACGGCCTCTTTGTCGACTCCGCGCCTGAGGACGAGAAGAAGCAGATCCTGGCACAGACGCCCGAGATCCTGGAGACCTGGGACCCCGAGGTCGGCGACCGCGAGACCAAGCTCTGCATCATCGGCCGCCACATGGACCGCGCCTCGATCGAGGCGCAGCTCGACGCGCTTCTTACCACCTGGGAGCGCTAGGGAGGAAGCACAGACGCACGCTGCCGTGCCGATTGACCGCCGCCTGCGATTCGTGGGCGGCGGTTTTGCGTCGCATCGGCGATAATGAGCGGAAGCGGCAGCAGAGGGAGGCGCGCATGGCCACAAAGCAAGACAATCGCGTTTGCGCGGGCGCGGGGCACGACTGCGCCTTCAGCCGCGCGGGAAGCTCCTGCATGGACAACATCCGCCTCTTCGCCGACCTGCCCGTCGAGTCCAAGCGCGAGCTTCTGGCCTGCTCAAGGCACTCGACGCACGACGCGGGGTCGATCATCGTGCACGAGGGGGACCCGATCGAGTCGATCATCGTCGTCCGCTCGGGACGCATAAAGACCTTCCGCACGAGCTCTGACGGCGAGGAATACGTACTCGACGTGCTCCACGACGGCCAGGCGCTCTGGCACGGCATGTTCCTGGCAGACCACATTTATCGCTACTCGGTCGAGTGCCTCACGCGCGTCAAGCTCTGCCGAATCCACCGTGCCGACTTCGAGGCGCTGCTGGCCAACCACCCCGACGTGGCGCTCGGACTTATCCGCATGGTCACGACCGAGCTCGGCGACGCGGAGGAGCGAATCATGATGCTCTCCATCCGCGATCCGCGCCAGCGGCTCGCCGAGTACCTGCTTATCCGCGACCGGCGCTGCGCCGGCCCGGAGATTCGCCTCAAGCTCGAGGACATCGCCGCCTCGGTGGGCCTGCGCCCCGAGACGGTGAGCCGCAACATAGCGCAGTTCGTCCGCGACGGCCTCGTGGAGCGCCCCGGTCGCGGGCGCATCCTCGTCGTCGACCACGAGGGCCTGAAGGCCGTAGCGTCCGAGTAGAACGTCCTGCGCGCTATTTTAATGATCGGTCCTCCCCTTAACCGCCCAATTCCTAGCCGTTTGGCGCAACTTAACGTGTAGGCAACCACGCCAATCGTCTGAAATGCGGGCCGGAGGCGCGGCGGGCGGGCGCCGCATGTGACGCGAGTCGCGCAGCGAGCGAGGAGCGAAGCGACGAGCGCCGAGCAGTCGCATGCGACGCCGCCCGACGCGCCTCCGGCCGGTCACCCACGTCGCACAAAGAAGGCCCGCCTGCAGACGCAGGCGGGCCAGAGTCGCATCAAGCTATGCGGCGTTGAGCCGTTCGCTCGCTCTTACAACTTCTCGTGGCAGGTACGGGAGATGACGTCGAGCTGCTGCTCGCGGGTAAGGTCG
>CAZEHG010000258.1:0-1639 GCA_964512475.1 uncultured Atopobium sp. | reverse complement strand
GCGATGCGGTCGCGGTGGTTCTTGTCCATGTTCGCCTGGATCTTGAAGACGAAGCCGGAGAAGTCGTTTTCCACCGGGTCCACGGCCTCGCCGGAGAGCTGATCGGCGTAGGCGCGCGGCGGCGGGGTCAGGCGCAAGAACTCCTTGAGGAAGGGCTCCACGCCGAAATTGGTGAGCGCCGAGCCGAAGAACACCGGCGAAAGCTTGCCGCAGTCCACGGCCTCGAGGTCGAGCTCGTCGCCCGCGCCGTCGAGCAGCTCGATGTCGTCCATCAGGTTCTCGTGGTTCTCTTGGCCGATGAGCTCCTCGAGCTGGTCGCTGCCGAGCTCGGCCTCGATCTCGCGAACCTTCTTCGTGGCGTTGGCGTGGCCGTCGCCCTCGAAGGCGAGCACGCGGCGGGCCTGGCGGTCGAAGACGCCGCGGAAGTTGCGGCCGGACCCGATGGGCCAGTTCATGGGGTACGTGCCGATGCCCAGGACCGTCTCGATCTCCTCCATGAGGTCGAACGGGTCGCGCGCCTCGTGGTCCAGCTTGTTCACGAAGGTGAAGATGGGGATGTGGCGCAGCGTGCAGACACGGAAGAGCTTCTTGGTCTGAGCCTCGACGCCCTTGGCGCCGTCGATGACCATGACCGCGGCGTCGGCGGCCATGAGCGTGCGGTAGGTGTCCTCGGAGAAGTCCTGGTGGCCCGGGGTGTCGAGGATGTTCACGCAGTGGCCCTCGTAGGTGAACTGCAGTACCGACGAGGTCACAGAGATGCCGCGCTCCTTCTCGATGTCCATCCAGTCGGACACGGCGTGCTTCGCGGAGCTCTTGCCCTTGACGGAGCCGGCGGTCTGGATGCTGCCGGTGTACAGGAGGAGCTTCTCGGTAAGGGTGGTCTTACCGGCGTCCGGGTGCGAGATGATCGCAAACGTGCGGCGAGAGGAGATCTGTTCCTTGAGGCTTGCCATGCGTGTCCTTCCCTAAGTGCGCAAACTACAAAAGTTTAGCGCGGCAAGCCGACGACCTGCGAATCTCTATAGGAATACGCCGATCTGACCCGGCGGTTCGGCGCTACCGAGGGATGGCCGCATGCCGCGCGGGCTGATGAAGCAGTTGAGTTTTCATGCAAGCGCCCAACGAAATACGGCGCCGGGCACTCTCCGGAACGGGAAATCCGTCCTAGGAAGCCTACAGCGCCTTGATGTAGAAGTGGTCCATGGTCGCGTGGTTGGCCGCAAGGGGCTCTATGCGCTCATAGCCTAGACGTCACCCGCCACAGTCGCGTCGTTCACGCCGCTCCCCTACCCTTCCAGGTCGAACAGGCTCTTCATGTCGGTCTCCGCGATGGAGGCGCCCGCGGAGGGCAGCTTGACGGCACGGAACTTCTCAACGTAGGCGTCCGGGCCGAGGAAGTCCTCGATCTGGCCCACGCCGTCCACGATGCGGCCTTTCTTCTTGGTGACCACCTGGATGCCCTGGGTGCTGTTGGTCGTCTTGGTGGCAAGCAGCTCCGTGTTGAAGTTGAGCAGGCGCTGATCGTTCGTGGCCAGTGCGATATCGCGGTCCTCCTTGAGCACCGTCGCGTAGAGCAGCTTGCTTCCGCCGTAGATGGCGTTCTTGAGCTTCTTGCGGTTGGTCTTGGTGGCGTAGCCGG
>CAZEHG010000257.1:0-1644 GCA_964512475.1 uncultured Atopobium sp. | reverse complement strand
CGACCTCGACGGTCGGGTTGCCGCGGGAGTCCAGGACCTCGCGACCGTAAACCTCGATAATGCGTGCCATAATGGTGACCTTTCTTGTTAGCCATGCCTAACTTGCCGTTTCAGAGTATACCTAAACTAACTTTGACGTATACCGCAGCGTGAAAATCGCGGCACAAGAAGAGGCGGCAAGAGGAGCTCGCCCCTTGCCGCCCGAAGAGCCGACTGCGGTCGCGAATGGCTTAGTAGAAGGTCTCGCCGCGGTCAATCATGTCCTTGAGCAGGCGCGCCATGGCCTTGTAGTTGTACGGGAGCATCATTTTCTTAAAGAGCGGGTTGAGGAGCCCGGGAACGCTCTGGAACTGCAGCACGATGTTGTAGGCCGTGGCAAGCCCCACCGTGTCGATGATGCGGAACGGGCCCTTGGGCGCGCCGGTGCCGTGCTCCCAGGCGATGTCGATGCTCTTCGGGTCCGAGATGCCGGCGGCCCAGAGGTCGAGGCCGGAAAGCAGAAACGGCACGAGCATGGAGTTGAGCAGGTAACCGTTCTTCTCCTTGCGCACGGGAAGGGCGATCATGCGAATCTGGTTGGCGAACTCGATTATCTGGTCGAAGACGGCGGAGTCGGTGCCGGCGTGGCCCATGACCTCGGCAGTATTGTTCTTCCAAATGGAGTTTGCGAAGTGCAGCGCCACGTACTTGGCGGGCCGTCCGGTGCACTTGGCGAACTGGCTGGGCAAGAGGGTGGAGGAGTTCGTGGCGAGCACGGTCTTCTCGGGCATAAGCGGCGCGAGCTTCTCGTAGAACTCGACCTTGGCCTTGGGGTCTTCGGACATGGACTCGATCACGAGGTCGGCGTCCTCCACGGCCTTGGCCATATCGAGCTCAAGCTTAAGGTCGTAGTAGGCTTTCTTCACGCGATTCCGGCAGGCGTCGGCGTCCAAAGTGACGTCGGAGTCGGCGATTCCGGCGCACCAAGGGCCGCTTCCGTCGGCCATCTGGTCGATGGCCTCCATATAGGTGCTGAGCAGCTTGTCGATCTTCGGCTGTGTGCGGCCGATCGAGCCTTCGCTGCGCAGCCAGATGGTCACGTCGAACCCGCAGTACGCCGCCTGGAACGCGATTTGGCTGCCGAGCACGCCTCCGCCGGCGACAACGACCTTCTTGAACGCCATGTTGGCCTCCTATTTTGAACCGGAGTCAAGTGCGTCTAAGTTTGACGTATCAGAAAGCGCCAGGCAATGGCCCCGCTGAACGGTACCGCGGGCGGGTGGGCCGCCCTTTCGGGGCTTAGGAGACGTCGTTCAAGACACAAAAGCGGGGTCCGTTCGGAAAGGAACCCTGCGATTAGCTTGGAGATCAACCAGAGGCGTAGACGCGATGACTACGCCATGTCCTCCAGGCGGCCGTGCTTCTCGTAGCGGGTCACGCGGGAGGGACGGTTCTCGTCGTCGACGAAGACGACGTGCGGCCGGAAGCCCTCGGCCTCGGCCTCGTCCATCTGGCAGTAGCACATAATGATGACCTTGTCGCCGACCTCGACGTAGTGGGCCGCGGCACCGTTCAAGCAAATCATGCCGCTGCCGCGCTCGCCGGCGATGACGTAGGTCTCGAGGCGGTTGCCGTTGTTCACGTCCGCGACCTGCACCTTCTCGT
>CAZEHG010000256.1:0-1646 GCA_964512475.1 uncultured Atopobium sp. | reverse complement strand
CCATGATCTTGATGCCGCGCGACATCTCGCCGACCTCGGTGGCGCGCGAGTCGGCCCGGTGACCGCCCTGCGGCGGCGAGACGAGCTGCAGATAGTCGAGGATCACGACGCCGAGCTTCTTTCCGCGCAGCATGCGGCGGGCCTTAGCGCGTACCTCGGTGACGGTCGTGCCCGGCGTGTCGTCGATCACGATGTCGAGTTGCGAGAGCTGGTTCACGGCATCGAGGATCTGCGGCCACTGGTCGTCGCGGATGCGCGCGGAACGAATCTCCTGCAGGCCGATGCGGGCCTCGGCCGCGAGCAGGCGCTGTGCGATCTCGGCCTTGGACATCTCGAGCGAGAAGAAGGCGACGGACGCGCCGCGGTAGGCGGCGTTGGTCGCCAAGTTGAGTGCGAAGGAGGTCTTACCGACGCCGGGTCGGGCGCCGAGGACGATCATCTGGCCGGGGCGCAGGCCGAGGAGGCACTCGTCGATCTTCGGGAAGCCGGTCTGGACGCCGCGGGTCTTCTCGCCGGAGCTGGACTGTTCCTCGAGCTCCTCGTAGAGGCTGCCCATAATCTCCTCGAGCGACTGCTCGCTTTGGCGCACGTCGCGGTTGGTCACGTCCAAGAGGAGCTTCTCGGCGCGGTCGACGACCTCCTTGGTGTCTTCCGGCGCGTCGAACGCGAGGGCGCTGATCTGCGCGGACGCCTGGATCATCTTGCGCAGGGTCGTGTCGCGGTGCAGCATCTCGATGTGTCGTCGCCAGCCGACGAGGGCAAGCGAGTTGTTGCCGAGGCCGAGAAGGAAAGAACGCCCTCCGATGCGGTCAAGGTCACCCTGGCTGCGCAGCTGGTCGGCAAGGCTGATGGCATCGATAGGGAGGTTCTTATCGAACATCTCCCTCATGGCGGTGAAGACGATTCGATTCGACGGGTGGAAGAAATCCTCGGGGGTAAGCCCGATGAGACACTCCTGCAGCGCCTCCGCGCTGATCATCATGGCGGAGAGGACCGAGGACTCAGCCTCGAGGTCTTGAGGCATGTCGCGGCCCTCTTCCATCGTCATCCTGGTCGGGTTGATCCCGTAGTCGTCAGCCACTGGCCGCACGCCCCTTCACGCCTCGTGTTCCTGCACGTTATTCTACCTGCGCGGAGCCGAAGGCCGCGCCAGAGCCTCGTTGAGTTGTCTACGCAGCGACGCTGTACCTGACGTGGGCATTCCCTAGGTTTTCAACGTTTTCAACAATTGAATACGCAGTTGTTCCTCGGTTTTCTACATTCACCCTGCCACAAAACCCTCAAGTTGTCCTTACGGGTATGGAAACCTGCGCTTACGGTTTATTTATGCTTTAGTTTTATATATTCGCAGGTAAACGCTGTGTTTTTACCAACTTACAGAGAAACACCCTGCTCACAGCTCTATGCAAGCAGGGTGTTCAGCAAATCGATGAGGTGGTTCTCTCCTCCGAGTCGCTTCTTCCGGGTGTCCGCGATTGTAGAAATCCGGCGCCAGGAAGAAGGAAGGAAAAAACTCGCCTACTCGGCGTCCTCGACGACCTCGGCCTCGGTCTCGACCTCAGCCTCGGCCTCCTCGGCGGCCTCCTCGGTAACGCCCACCAGGACGGTCACCTCAGCGGTGATCTCGCGGTAGAAGTTGACCTCGA
>CAZEHG010000255.1:0-1732 GCA_964512475.1 uncultured Atopobium sp. | reverse complement strand
CCATCGACCGCGTGCCCTACATGCTGATCCTGGGCGAGAAGGAGGTCGAGGCCGGAAATATCTCAGTCCGCGACCGCTCCAACGAGACCGTCCAGAAGGGCCTCGACGAGTTCATCGCCCAGATCTCGGCCGAGATCGCCGAGCGCCGCTAGGCTCCGGGTCTTGGAACTTACACCAACAAACGAGAAGAGCCCCGATCTCGGGGCTCTTCTTCGTCTTCAGGAATCAATGACGGCGGGGGAGTGGCGAGAGCGCTCCGATGCGGCGCAGGTTGTGGCCAACTACCTGCGGTGCCATCCCAAAGTGGGGGAGGTCCGCTACCCGGGCCTCACCTCGGACGAGACGTATCGCGAGGCGTCGAGTACGCTGCGCGGGGGCTTCGGGCCCCTCGCGTGGTTTCGCCTGGCCGGTGTGAGCGTCTGGCTTCTGTTCGAGGCTTCCGGCGAAGATGCCCGCGAGCAGGTCCTCGAGCTCGAGCGCTTCTTTGCGGGCCGTTAGTGCCTAGATTACCTCGACGTTGGATTCCTCGCAGTTCTTGAGGAAGTGCTCGGAGAGCTTGCCGTCCGAGACGATGACATCGACGTCCTCGAGTCCGCAGATTCTGAACGTGCTCTTCTTTCCGAGCTTCTCGGAGTCCATGAGCACGACGGTTTTCTCGGCGCGGCCGATGAGCGCGCGCTTGAGCGCGGCCTCGTCATCGGAGCCGCAGGCGAAGCCCGTGGACGAGGCATAGGACGTGACGCCGAGGAAGAGCACGTCGAAGCTGAGTCCTGAGATCTCCTCGATGGCCTTGCCGCCGTTCAAGCTCATCGAGTATCGGTTGAGCGTGCCCCCGATGACGATGGTCTTGAGCTCGGTCATGCGCGCGAGCTCGGCCGTGCAGCTTAAGGAGTTCGTGAAGGCGATGGCGCGCGTGTCGGTGAGCGTGCGCGCGAGCTCGGTCGTCGTTGTCCCCGAGTCCAGGAAGAACGTCGTGTTCGGCCGGACGAGCGAGGCGGCTTTCTTGGCGATAACGGCCTTGGCCTCGGCGTTTCTCGACTGCCTGTTGAGGAGCAGGTCGTCGGTGCCGACGACATACTCGACCGATCGCGCACCGCCGTGGGTTCGGACGATCCTGCGCTCGGCGTCGAGGGTCTTGAGGTCAGTGCGCAGCGTCATGTCCGAGACCCCCGAGAAGTTCTTCTTGACCTGGGCGAACGTGACCGTGCCCAACGAGTTCACGAGCTCGACGATGGCGTCTCTGCGCTCGTTCATGCTTGCTGCCATGCTGGCTCCTCGATTCCAGGGGACGTGCGATAGTATCGGTCTGCTGTTTCTTGGCTTTCATTCTAACAATGCCCCGGTCCCTTTGACGGGACCGGGGCAACGCATGCGGGCGAGCGGCCCGCGTCTAGGCTTTTACGTTAGTCGATAGCGTCGAAGTTGGCCAGCAGGTAACGCTCGGCCTCGGGGCACCACAGGCCGTTGTTGCCCTCGACGATGTCGGCGAGTCCGGCGTAGCGCTCGTCCTTGTCAGCCTTCTCGCGCAGGTCGGTGAGCGCGGTCAGGGGCATGGAGACGTGCGTGTAGATGAGCTTCTTGCCGCCGGGAATCTTGGGCAGGTTGAGCGTGGTCTCGGCCGCGGCGTCGAGGCCGCCCACGTGGGTGACCATGACGGCCGGATCGATGCGGCCGGCTGCCGTGAGCTCGAGCGACTCGATCTCGTCGGCGGTGTTGCCGCCGGTCGTGCCCA
>CAZEHG010000254.1:0-1754 GCA_964512475.1 uncultured Atopobium sp. | reverse complement strand
CCAAAAAGGCCCCTGCTCAGAGGGGCCTTTTTGGTGGCGGTATTGTACCAACTGGGGAATTGGAAGGCCGGCAAGACCTTTAGCGGTGGTTTATGAGGCCTCCGCTGATTGTACCAACTGGGGAATTGGAAGGCCGGCAAGACGCGCCGTCGCTCGCCTTGTACTGCACGATCATTGTACCAACTGGGGAATTGGAAGGCCGGCAAGACTAACGAAGGGAGGACGATGCGCGGAAACATATTGTACCAACTGGGGAATTGGAAGGCCGGCAAGACTTCTCGGCCTGCTCGGCTTGAATCCTCTTGATTGTACCAACTGGGGAATTGGAAGGCCGGCAAGACCAATGCGGAGAGGCTTCCAGCCTAACGGCTGGCAAGCCCCTCCGCATTAATTTTGCCAACCGTCACGTAAAAACGCATTGAGGGCGAACGGTCAATCATCGAACGCTGCGGGCAACCTGCTTCGCAGTAAAATCACCCTATCTTCAGCCCAAATTAAGGAGCAACATCATGGCGGACGGCAACTCAATCGAGCCTGCGGACAACGACGACCGCTCAGCGCTCATACGCGAGCAGCTCGCAAACACCGAGCTCAAGATAGTCGCCACCGACACACAGCTCGACGTCAGCCACGCCACAAGAATCCCCTTCAGCGCCCTCCCCTACCTGGGCGCCGGGCTCTCGTCGCTCGTGCCCGCGTTCAGCACCGTCACGGCCACGCTCAGCACGCCGACGCTCCTTGCGGTCACCGATAAGGCCGGCCGCGCGCTCGACCCCAGCATCCTCCAATCGTTCAACGACGGCTCCGGTCTCATGGGTTCCTTCCGCGACGCTCAAAAGGGCTTCGGCCAGGCGCGTTTCCACATCGCGAACACCCAAACGATGCAGACCACGGTTCAGATGCCCTTCGACCCCACGTCGCTTTTCACCGCCGCTGCGCTCGCGCAGATCAACCAGCGCCTCAACGCCATTCAGGAAGGCGTCGAGCAGGTTTATCAGTACATGGACGAGAAGGACAAGGCCCAGCGGCGCGCGAACCTCGACGCGCTCCAGGGTTATCTCGAGGGCTACAAGCACAACTGGAACAACAAGACCTGGATCGCGAGCACGCACAGCCAGGTCATGTCGATTTGCCGCGAGACCGAGGCGTCCGTGATCCAGCTCCGCGCGCAGATCGGCGAGAAGGCCCAGCCCAAGGCCCCGCTCGAGATCCGCCCCATGGTCGAGGCGCGCCTGGGCGAGGTCGTCGACCGCATGAAGGAGTACCAGCTCGCGGTGTACACCTACTGCTTCGCGTCGTTCCTCGAGCCGGTCCTCTCGGAGAACTACAACTCCGAGTACCTCAGGGGAATCGCCGACTCCATCGAGAAGCACGGCCTCGAGTACCGCGAGCTCTACACCAAGTGCTACAACGCTATCGAGAAAAGCGCCGAGGGCGCCGCCGACACGGCCCTTCTCAACGGCGTCTCGTCCGCCCTGGACGGTCTTAGCGGCTTCATCGAGAAGACGCCCGTCGGCGACGCCGCGCTCATCGACGAGGCCCTTAGCGACGCGAGCAAAGGCATCGCCGGCTTCAACGACGACGCCTCCGCGAACCTCATGAAGCGCCTGCACCAGGCCAAGGCACCCGACGTCTCGCCCTTCGGCACCTACGTCAGGCGCATCGACGCGCTCTACAACAAGCCCTACAAGCTGCTCGCGGATAAGGACGCGATCTACGTGCTGACGGAGGATGGCGCGGCTTAAAGGAGCGCA
>CAZEHG010000253.1:0-1758 GCA_964512475.1 uncultured Atopobium sp. | reverse complement strand
TCCGGCAAAGGTTTCGCTCGCGCGACCGCCGTTCAGTCGTAGAATTGTGACGTCCGCGGATTTTTCTCCCAGGGAGGACTCAAACATGGCTAATATCGCCGCCCCGATCGACGCGACCCAGACCCCCGAGTGGAAGGCCCTTGCCGACCACGCGGCCGACCTCAAGGCCAACTTCACGCTGAAGGAGGCGTTCGCGTCCGACCCCGAGCGCGTGTCCAAGCTCTCCTTCGACATGGACGACCTGCACTTCGACCTCTCCAAGAACCTCGTCGACGACAAGACCTTCGGCCTGCTCTGCGACCTGGCCCGCGCCGTCAAGCTCGAGGAGCGCCGCGACGCCATGTACGCCGGCGAGCACATCAACACCACCGAGGACCGCGCCGTCCTCCACACCGCGCTTCGCCGCCCCGCCTCCGACAAAGGCAAGTTCATCGTCGACGGCCAGGACACCGTGGCCGACGTCCACGAGGTCCTCGACCGCATGTACGCCTTCGCCGAGCGCGTCCGCTCCGGTGAGTGGAAGGGCGTCTCCGGCAAGAAGATCGAGCACCTCGTCTCCATCGGCATCGGCGGCTCCGACCTCGGCCCGGTCATGGTCTACGAGGCCCTGAAGCCCATGGCCGACGCCGGCATCGACTGCCGCTACATCTCCAACATCGACCCCAACGACGCCGCCGAGAAGCTCCGCGGCCTCGACCCCGAGACCACGCTCGTCATCATCGTCTCCAAGACCTTCACCACCCTGGAGACCCTGACCAACGCGCGCGAGGTCAAGGCATGGATGCTCGAGCAGCTCCAGGCCGCCGGCGCCATCGACGGCTCCGACGAGCAGGCCGCCGACGCCATCAAGAAGCACTTCGTGGCCGTCTCCACCAACCTCGAGCTCGTCGCCGAGTTCGGCATCGACCCCGCCAACGCCTTCGGCTTCTGGAACTGGGTCGGCGGCCGCTACTCCGTCGACTCCGCCGTGGGCCTCTCGCTCATCGTCGTCTTCGGCCCGAAGGTCTTCCAGCAGTTCCTCGAGGGCTTCCACGACCTGGACATGTACTTCCAGAACACCCCGCTCGAGCAGAACGTCGTCGCCCTCATGGGCCTGCTCAACGTCTGGTACGTCAACTTCTACGGCCTCGGCTCCCACGCCGTGCTGCCCTACAACCAGTACATGCACCGCTTCCCGGCCTACCTGCAGCAGCTCACCATGGAGTCCAACGGCAAGTCCACGCGCTGGGACGGCACCGACGTGACCTGCGGCACCGGCGAGGTTTTCTGGGGCGAGCCGGGCACCAACGGCCAGCACGCCTTCTACCAGCTCATTCACCAGGGCACTCGCGCCATCCCGGCTGACTTCATCGCCTTCGCCAACACGCCGAACCCCTTCAAGGACGGCGAGCAGGACGTCCACGAGCTCTTCCTCGGCAACTTCCTTGCCCAGACCAAGGCGCTCGCCTTTGGCAAGACGGCCGACGAGGTCCGCGCCGAGGGCACGGCCGAGTGGATGGTCCCGGCCCGTGTCTTCGAGGGCAACCGCCCGACCACCTCGATCTTCGGCATCGAGCTGACCCCGCACGCGCTCGGCGAGCTTATCGCCCTCTACGAGCACATCACCTTCGTCGAGGGCACCGTCTGGGGCCTCGACTCCTACGACCAGTGGGGCGTTGAGCTGGGCAAGCAGCTCGCCAAGCAGATCACCCCGGCCTTCCACGACGACGAGGCCCTGGCCAAGCAGGACGCCAGCACCAAGGCCCTCATCGAGTACTA
>CAZEHG010000252.1:0-1763 GCA_964512475.1 uncultured Atopobium sp. | reverse complement strand
CCTTGACGGCGGCCTTGAAGGCGGCAACGTCGTCGTAGCCGAAGGAGCTCTTGGCAAGCTCGTCGGTGAGCTCGGGGGTCACGGCCTCCTTGATGGCGTTGAGGACAACCTTGACCTTGAAGTCGTGGGAGAGGGTCTCGCCGTCGTGCTCGTGGGAAAGGGTCCACTCGACGTCCTTGGTCTCGCCCTTCTTCATGCCGACGATGCCGGCCTGGAGCTCCGCCGGGACCTGCTGGCCGTTGAGGAAGACGGTCTTGTTCTCGCCGGCGAGGTGAGAAGCGCCCTCGACGTCCTCGATGGTCACGTTGACGACGTCGCCCTCGGAGGCGGGAGCCTCGGAGTCGGTGTCCTCATAAGTGGTCCGGTACGAGAGGAGCTGCTTGACCTGCCAGTCGACCTCGGCGTCGGTGGCCTCCTCGGGAGGCATGTTGACCTCGGGGGCATCGTAGCTCTCGAGCTCGACCTGCGGACGCACGCCGACCTTGGCGGTGATCTTGTACTCAGAGCCTTCGATGAGGAGCTCGGGCTCCTCGCCGAAAGAGAGGCGGCCGACCGGGGTCACGTTGAGCTCCTCGAGCACAACGGGCTCGAGGTCGTTAAGAAGGTCGTTGGTGGCCTGGGCGACGACGCCCTCCTTGCCCATCATGGCGTCGATGACGGGACGGGGAGCCTTGCCGCGACGGAAGCCCTGGAAGTTATAGCGCTCGGCGATCTGCTTGTAGGTCTTCTTGATGGCGGCATTGACGTCGGAAGCGGCGACGGTGACCTCTGCGGTCAGCGTGTTCTCCTCGCGCTGCGGCTCGGTAACGGTGATGTTCAACGTTCCTCCAGTGTCTCGTGCTTCGGCGGGCCTCCCCCGCCGATCGATTCCGTGATGTGCGCGATGGTGCGGGCGAAAGGACTCGAACCTTCACGAGTTTCCTCACTGGAACCTAAATCCAGCGCGTCTACCAATTCCGCCACGCCCGCATGGCTCGCACAGCTTTCCAATAGTAGCAAACTTCGCTGCTAAACCCAAGCAACACGGGATTCTCACGGCGGTCAGTCGTTGGGCCCGGGCGCGGCATGAAAAAGCCCCGCCGGAGCGGGGCGGATACGAAGGGTTACCCACAGCCTTAGCGGCGAGCGCCGGTCAGCGGGCTCAATCGCTACTCAAGACGGATTTCTTTGCCGGTAAAGTCGTGATGCCCCTCTACAGCAACGCATCGTCCGCCCATATCCATGACAGGAATGGGGTCGTACGCCTTTCCATCGATTATAAGCCTGCGCCAGTTAGAGCGCGGAAGCTCGGCTGAAAGACTCAGGAGGGTCATATGAGAGATTTCTACGCATTCATCAATTCTCATTGTAGCCAGCTCCCTGAAAGATGGAAACGGCAGGAAATGTGTCCCACATGAGTCGAGCCTCCAACCCGAACACCCCTACAAGGCGCTCGGCGAATACCAGGCCCTGCCCGGTCAGCCAGGGGCAGGGGACGAAGCGCCACAGCCCCACCGCAAGCTCAGACAACATAGTCCCGCCCTCGGGGCCGGCACCCCTTTTGCTCTAAGGCGAGTCGCGAAGCGAGCGAGCGCAAAGCGCGAGCGCCGAGCCTTAGAGCAAAAGGGGTGCCGGCCCCGAGGGCGGGACGGACAGCCGCTAGACCTGCGGCAGGTCCTGCAGCGCGTAGACGTCGAGCGGGCCCTCGCGCAAGGCGGTGATGGACTGAACGAGCGCGACGGCGCCGGACATGGTGGTCGCCATGTCGATGCCGCGGCTCACGG
>CAZEHG010000251.1:0-1788 GCA_964512475.1 uncultured Atopobium sp. | reverse complement strand
AGAGCGTGGCGCCGAGCGGCTTCAGGGCCTCGAGGACCTCGAGCGTCTCGGCGTCATCCAGACGCAGGTGGTCGTAGGCGAAGTAGGTCTTGAAGGAGCAGACGCCCTGCTCGCGCATGGCGGCGAGGTCGCGACGGTTGGTCTCGTTCCACTCGGCGAGCGCCATATGGAAAGCGTAGTTGGCCGTGCAGGTGCCGTCGGCGCGGCGATGCCACTCGGCAAGTGCGTCGGGCATGGTCACCCCGCGATCGGCCGTGGCGTAATCGACCACGGTGGTGGTGCCGCCGCAGGCCGCGGCGCGGGTGCCCGTCTCGAAGCTGTCGGCCGTCCAGTCCATGCCCGTCCAGCACTGCAGGTGCGTGTGCGCGTCGATGAAGCCGGGAAAGACCCAGCAGCCGGAGACGTCGACGACCTCGTCGTCAGGGCCGGGCTCGATGCGCGCGGCCACGCGGGCGATCCTCTTGCCGTCGAGCGCCACATCGCCATCGCGCACGCCCTCGGGCGCGACCAGGGTTCCATTCGCAAGGATCCTCATCGCTTGTCCTCCTTACAACCCTTGAGGGCGGCCTCGAGCGCTCCGAGGTCCTCCCTCGTGTCCACATCCCTGACCTCTATCTCGCGGGCCGCCTCGACCAGGCGCACACGCACGCCGAGTTCCTGCCGCCTGACGAGAAGCGCGCTGCCGCCCTCGTCGCCCTCCATGGCCGCAAGCGCGGGGAGCTCCTCGCTCGGCCACAGGATCGGGCTCGCCGGGACGCCCCGCCAGCTCAGGCGCACGATGCTGCCGGGGTGCAGCTGGAACTCCTTCACGAGCGCCCGCACGCTCGACTCGGAAAGAAGTGCTTGGTCGCCGGGCACAAAAAGGCAGCCCGGCGCGCCAGGGAGCGCCTTGAGGCCTTCGCGGATCGTGTCCGACTGCAGCGGCCCCGCATGCCGGACGCAGCGCACGCCGACCGTCTCGCAAAGCTCCTCGACGGCGTCATGGCGCGTGACCACCACGACATCGAGCAGGTCGTCGGACAGCGCCGAGAGCGTCCGTTCAAGCACCGGGACGCCGACCAGCGGCTCCACGAGCTTGTTCGCGCCGAAGCGCCGCGCAAGCCCCGAGGCCATGACCACGCAGCCCACGCGCCCGACGCCGCAAAAACCGCTGAAACACTCGTTGAAGTTGCGGCGCAGGTCGTCCTCGCACGCGCCCTCGAACGCCTCGTAGCGGGCGAGCAGGTCCTTGGCCTCGGGCGTGAGCCGGCTTCCTCCCCCGCCGGCGCCGCCGATGGTGCGCTCCGTCAGCTTGAACCCGAAGGCCTGCTCGGCGGTCTTCACGAGGCGCGTGGCCTTGGTGTAGGCCATGCCCATGGAGACGGCCGCCGCGCGCAGGCTGCCCGTCTCCTCGACGCGACGCATGAGCTCGAAGGGGCCGGGCCCGAACGCCCGGGCGCCCTCGTCGCCAAGAAGATATGCCCTCAGGTCAGGCCGCAAGCGCGTCCCCTTCTCCGTTTTACGCGACAAGCGTTGTTCCACGGGCGAGATAACGGTTATGGTCACTATACACGCTATGCGCCACCTGCGACGCGTTTAATAAGATGAAGGGACTACCCCCTGTCTTATTCGGCGCGGACGACGGTGCCGGTCTTGCCGGCGATGCCGTCGGCAGCTCGGTCGAGGAGGGTGATAAGGGCGCGCCGGCCTGGTTTGGACTCGGCGAAGCGCACGGCCGCCTCGACCTTCGGCAGCATGCTGCCGGGCGCGAACTGCCCCTCGGCGATATATGCGCGGGCCTCATCCGGG
>CAZEHG010000250.1:0-1794 GCA_964512475.1 uncultured Atopobium sp. | reverse complement strand
GCGCCCCCAAGGGCCCCGGCCACATCGTCCGCCGTCAGTTCACCGAGGGCTCCGGCGTGCCTGACCTGGCCTGCGTTGCTCAGGACGCCACCGGCGACGCCTGGGATATCGCCCTTTCCTACTGCTGGGGCGTCGGCGGCGCCCGCTCCGGCATCATCAAGGCGACCTTCGCCCAGGAGACCGAGGAGGACCTCTTCGGCGAGCAGGCTGTTCTCTGCGGCGGCCTCGTCGAGCTCGTCAAGGCGGGTTTCGAGACCCTGACCGAGGCCGGCTACCCCGAGGAGCTCGCGTACTTCGAGTGCTACCACGAGATGAAGATGATCGTCGACCTCATGTACGAGTCCGGCATCCACTTCATGAACTACTCCATCTCCAACACCGCCGAGTACGGCGAGTACTACGCCGGCCCGAAGGTCATCAACGAGCAGTCCCGTGAGGCCATGAAGCTCATCCTCAAGCGCATCCAGAACGGTGAGTTCGCGCAGGAGTTCGTCGACGACTGCAACAACGACCACAAGTGGCTCCTCGAGCAGCGCGAGGCCATCAACACTCACCCCATTGAGGTCACCGGCGAGAAGATTCGCTCCATGTTCTCCTGGATCAAGAAGTAGCCTCGGCCGCACCCGGGCTTCTTGCCCCGTGAGCGCGCCGACGGGGAAGGGCCTTGCCGCAAGGGTTGTTCCCTCGCGGCAAGGCCTTTTTCTGGCGATGCGCCGCGCGCGGGCATCCTCGCCGCCGCGAAGCCGGCCGCCGACCTCGCTCGCTTCTTCCCATATCATCGGGCGCAGCAGCTCCGGGTATCCGCCCGAGAGCCCGCGGCGCCTTCGCCCAACGCCCCCGTTGCCGTCAGAAAGGCCCTCACGTGAACGATGCGACGCCCCTGTTCCAGATCCACGACGCGGAGGTCGTGCGCGGCTCCAAGACGATTCTTCGCGTCGAGGACTTCTCGCTGGCCGCCGGCGAGCACGTGGCGCTCCTCGGCCCGAACGGGGCCGGCAAGTCGACCTTCATCCAGCTGCTCACGCGCGAGGTCTTCCCGCTCTACCGAGACGAGCCCCCCGTGCGTTTTCGCGGCGCGGCGCGCCCGCTGCTGTCCGATATCCGCTCCACGCTCGGCGTGGTGAGCTCCACCATGCACGACCAGGTTAGGGTCCACCTGCCGGCCGTCGATATCGTCATCGGCGGGATCTTCGGCACGCTCGGCCTGCCCATGCGCGGCGAGGTCACCGACGCGCACCGCTCGCTCGCCCTCGACGCGCTTGAGCGCCTTGGCATCCCCGAGATCGCAGGACAGGACATCATGACCATGTCCACGGGGCAGGTCCGACGTGTGCTCGTGGCCCGCGAGCTTGTTCGCGACCCTCAGGTCCTCGTCTTCGACGAGCCTTGCACGGGCCTCGATCCCGAGGGCATGTACCATGTGCGCGACACTATGCGCACGCTCGCTGAGGAGGGGCGCTCCATCATCCTCGTCACCCATTACCCCGAAGACATCATCCCCGCCATCGACCGCGTGCTCCTCATCAAGGACGCCTCCGTCTTCGCGGACGGCAAGAAGGGCGAGCTGCTCCGCGACGACGTGCTCTCCGAGCTCTTCGACGTGCCGTTGGCGGTGGGGGAGCGCGACGGTTGGTACTCGCTTCGCGGCAGGTATTGACGGCCCGAGACCCTCGCGCTAATTTCCTCGAAATCGCGGGTTGACACGCGCCGTCCGGCCTGCCAAAATAACCAACGCACAACAGCGCCTGGGGATGTAGCTCAGCTGGGAGAGCGCTGCCTTCGCAAGGCAGAGGC
>CAZEHG010000249.1:0-1804 GCA_964512475.1 uncultured Atopobium sp. | reverse complement strand
TGCGCGTGAGGGCGCCCTCGACGGCCATGTGGATGTCCTCGTCGTTGACGTCCCACGCGAACTCGCCGCGCTCGACCTGGCCGGAGATGTCGGCCAAGCCGGCGTCGATGGCCGCCTGGTCATCCTCGGAAATGATGCCCTGCTCGGCGAGCATCTTCGCATGCGCACGGCTTCCCGCGATGTCCTGCTGCGCCATGGCCTTGTCGACCTCGAGCGAGGCGCCGAACTCCTGTGTGAAGGCATCGACGCCCTTCTCGAACCTACCACCCCAAAGAGCCATCAAGCTCCCCTTTCGTCGTAATCGTCCCAGTTAGGTTACCGCACCGGGCACGTGCTCGCCACGCATAGCAACCGGGACGCAACCCAGCAGGCGCGAACAGCGCTTCTTTGTGAATAACGCACAATTTTGTCCTTAACTTCGCGATTGAAACGCTTCGCTCGACAAACTTGTGCGTTATTCACAAAGAAGCGCCTCAGACCGCGTACCTAGAGAGACGCGCCTTGAGCCACTCGGGGGTTCGCGAGGCCTCTCTCTCCAATTCCCGGGCGATTGCTGCCGCCTCCGCCCAGGGAAGCATCGACCACAGAAGCTCCTGGCGCTTACTCGCCGCGCCCGGACTCGTCAGATAGTCCCTGGCAAACGAAGGCACCTCGACCCCGGTCAGCTCGACACAGCCTAATGCCTCGAGCACCAGCGCGTCCAAGCCGCCTTGCTCAAAGAGGTCCTCCGAGCAAACCGGCAGGATCACCCTGCCCATGGCAAGAAGCTCGCGGTTCCTGCGCAGGTCATCGACGTATTTAGCACGGGCAGCGCGAACAGCGTCGCGTTGCGCGGCGTCGTCTTGGGCAGCCGCCACCGTCTCCAAATCGTAGTTGCCGCGGCCGTCATAGTTAAAGCCCACCGGCGCTACGGCTAACTCGATGTCCGGCACGCGCGAGGTCGGGCAGCCATGGTCTACGAGCTGCGCGGGATTTTCGTATCGCGTGTTCAGGCGCAACTCGCCGAGGCCATAGCCGCCAACGGGCAACGGCAGCGTGAGCATCGTTGCCAACACCGCTTCCATGGGCGACCACGCGTTGTCGGCCACATACCCCAAGGCCCGAATCGCATCTTCCTTACCAGGAAGATATGTGCACGCGTCGATGAACGCGCGGATTCTCTCGACCGACGTCGCGGGAGGAAGGCCGAAAGACACGTCCCCCATCATGGGGTCGCGCGGGTCGCGGCCAAAGCTGCCGCATAGCTCATACCCCAACAGCACTAGCACGGGAAAGCGTAAATGCCCTACCAAATCGACGAAGAGCAGCTCAGGGCACGGTATCGCGATGTTGCCGCCAACGTCCACAAACGATCCCGGCGCGATTCCAGCGCCGTAGACAGTGTTTCGAACGAACCCGGCGCGCAGCCTATGGACGGAATCGGGCACCGCCACATCCAAAGGATGTTCCTTGCTCGGCCATTCGGATATCATCAGCGCTTCCAGCGGCACCATGCCCGCCGTCCAACGCTTGCGCGGCGACGGGTCCGGGACCGGCGCCGCAGTCCTTCTCTTCAAGGCCGAAGGATAACGGCGGCGCACGTCGCGCAGGACCCTTAAGGCATACAAACCGCACACCGCGAGCCGCATAGACGCCCTCCAAAAAAGAAATAACGCACAAGTTCGTGCAAAGAAGCGCCTCTAAACACGTTCTAAGCATGAACTTGTGCGTTATTGGCCTAGCGAGAAACGCCGAACGGCTCGGCGGGCGCCCTAGTCGACCGGGGTGAGGCCGGACTTGGGGCCCTGAACCTTGGACCAGGTCT
>CAZEHG010000248.1:0-1837 GCA_964512475.1 uncultured Atopobium sp. | reverse complement strand
TGAAGCCGATGCCGGTGCCGTTGCAGCCCTGGGCGTTCTCGGTGGTGTGGGGCATCGCAACGCCCGGGACCAGCACGATGTAGGGACCGTTCTTCTCGACATTCTCGATGATGACGTCGGCATAGACCGGCTCGACCAGGCCTTCCGCCTCGAGGGGCTTGCAGCACTGGCGCAGCGCCTCCCTCCAATCGAGGGGGCCTTCGGTGAAGGCATAGCGCTTCTTCTCGACGATTTCCTTAAGAAGCATCCGGAACCTCTCCTTTCCTTTGCTTGCTTGACGGGCGTCGTAAGTTGTGTTCTCAATGTGTCGCTGAGGAACGTTACGAACGCTTTGTTGGCTTATTTATAGCTCCAACCGTTCATGTTGAACATTATCTTTGTTCATCATGACCGTAAACGGTAGAATAACAGCCGCCAACGGTAATTGCAATTGTTCATATCGTTCAGGTCTGATAATGTGGTTATCAAGATAGTTCGAACCGTTCATAACCTCGTGCGAGCTTGAGCGGCACGGCTTCTTTACACTTAAAAAACCTCTAGGAACGAATCAGGGAAGCAACCATGGCAGAGAAGAAAAGTCGCAGCTTCGTCGAGCAGCGTCGTCAGACCATCCTGCGTATTCTGCGCGAGAAGGGCCGCGCCGGCGTGAGTGAGCTCGCCGAGAAGCTCGGCATCTCGACCCTGACCGTGCGCCGCGATCTCGACGAGCTCGAGGGCCGGGGACTTGTGAGCCGCCGCTACGGCGAGGCGGTCCTCGCCGAGGGTGACGAGATGCTCGGCGGTTCACCCGCCTACTCCCCGTGCAACATCATCAAGGAGCGCATCGCCGAGGCCGCGGCCGGCCTCGTGAGCGACAACGAGCTCCTCTTCGTCAACACCTCAACCACCGCGCTCGCCGCGGTCAAGCACATCAAGGCCCGCGGCGTGACCATCGTGACAAACAGCATGCACGTCCAGGACCTCCCCGTCCCCGAGGGCGGCATGGTCCTCGTGACCGGCGGCGAGATCCGCCCGCCGCGCGGCGTGCTCTCGGGCGAGTTCGCCCTCGCTAACATCCGCAACGTCGCGGCGAGCATCTGCTTCGTCGGCTGCGCCGGCATCTCGCTGACCGCCGGCGTGACCTCCACCACCCAGCAGGAGGCCATCGTCAACTCGCTCATGGTGGAGAGAAGCGACCGCCTGGTGCTTCTCGCCGCGTCGAGCAAGCTCGGCGTGAGCGCCGGCTTCAGCTACGCGGACCTCTCGCGGGTGAACCTCCTTATCACCGACAAGGACACCACCGACGAGGACGTCGCCGTCCTTCTCGACGCCGGCATCCACGAGATTCGCCGCGTCTAGGACCGGCGGAGACAACCGCCCGCAAGCAGCCCTTCATAAATCTCTACCGCTCCAGAATGCGATTTCTTGGCCCTACAGAGGGCGGAAACGTCATTCTGGAGCGGTAGAGATTCCGCTGAAGCCAATAAATAGACGCGCCGCGCCAAGAGATGCTTCTCTCAGCACGGCGCGCGGGCCTTCGATGGATTCGCGGGCAGCTAGGCGATGGACACGCGGCCGTCCTCGGTCACGCGAACGCGCCCGGCGGCGAGCCAACCGATGACCTCCGGGTAGAGGTCGTGCTCGATGGCGTGGATATGCTCCTCGAGCTCATCGACGGTCCAGCCCTCCTCCACTGCCAATGCGCGCTGGGCGATGATGGGGCCACAATCGTACTTGTCGTCGGCAAAGTGCACGGTCACCCCCGTGACCTTGACGCCGTAGTCGAACGCGTCCTGGATGGCATGCGCTCCCTTGAAGCTGGGGAGAAGCGCCGGGTGCAGGTTGACGATGCGGTTGG
>CAZEHG010000247.1:0-1859 GCA_964512475.1 uncultured Atopobium sp. | reverse complement strand
CGCCATCCGCGACGGCATCACCGCGCTCGGCCTCGTCGTTGAGGACACTGCGGCTGGCGCCCGCGTCCACAAGAAGGCGTAGCGCATGGCAAGAAGCACCAAGCAAAGCGCCGCCCCGGGCGGCAGGCAGCGCGGGCGCGGCCCGGCCCCCCGCCCGGCATCTGGCCGCACCCGCAAGGCCCCCGCGCCCCAGGGCGCGGCCGGGCGCTCCGACCTCATCGAGGGTCGCCGGGCGACCGAGGAGGCCTTGGCCGCCGGCATGCCGCTCAAGAGAGCCCTTGTCGCGGCGCCGACGGGCCAGCAGGACCGCGAGCTCGAGCGCCTCGTCGAGCGCCTCGAGGGCAAAGGGGTGGCCGTTGAGCGAGTGCCGCGTTCCCGCCTTGACCAGCTCTCGAGCCACGGCGCCCACCAAGGCATCGTCGTCCACACGAAGCCGTTTCAGTATGCGCAGCTCTCCGACGTCGTCAACGGGGCGGGGAAGGGCGACGCGCTCGTCATCGTCCTCGACCACGTGACGGACGAGGGCAACTTCGGCGCCATCGTGCGCACCGCCGAGGTCGTGGGCGCGGCGGGCGTCGTCATCGCCAACGCGCGCGCGGCAAAGGTCGGCGTCGGGGCATACAAGACCTCGGCCGGCGCCGTCCTGCACATTCCCATCGCGCAGGTGGCCAATCTCCCGCGTGCCCTCGATCAGCTCAAGGAGGCGGGTTTCTGGGCCTGCGCCTCGACCGAGCATGCGGAGGCCGACGTCTGGGGCGCGCCCATGGGCGGGCGCCTTGCGCTCGTCATGGGATCGGAGGGCTCTGGGATCTCTCGCCTCGTCCTCGAGAAGTGCGACTTCTCCGCGAAATTGCCGCAGCGCGGCCGGGTCGAGTCGCTGAACGTCGCCCAGGCAACCACCGTCATGGCCTACGAGTGGCTCCGCCGCGTGAGCACGGGGGACTAGGGAATGTCCGCAGGAAAGAAGCGCCTCGACCTTCTCGTCGTCGACGGCTATAACGTCATATTCAAGTCCGAGCGCTACCTCGCCCGCATGGACCGCTCGGGCGTCTCGGACCCCTTCGAGCAGTCCCGCGACCTGCTCATCTCCGACGTCGCCGCCTACGCGAAGGGAAAGTACGAGCCTGTCGTTGTCTTCGACGCGGCAAATAACGTCTCGCCGGAGCGTCCCTACACGGCAAAGGGCGGCGTGCGCACGATCTTCTCAAAGACGGGAGAGAGCGCCGATGCCGTCATCGAGCGGCTCGTCACCGAGGAGCGACTCGTGCCGCATGCCGTGACCGTGGTCACGTCAGACTCCACCATCCGCGCCACCGTGGGCGGCGTGCCCGTGAGCAAGATTTCGAGCGACGTGCTCGTTCACGAAGTGGACGCGCTCGCCGTCGAGTACGAGAACGAGAACGCGGCACGCCAGCGCCAGCGCATGACGCTCGAGGACCGGCTCTCGCCCGAGCAGCGCCAGAAGCTCTGGAAGCTCCTTGGGCGCTAGCTCAAGTGGCGCGCCCGGCGCGTAGCCGCTATACTCAACGAGACTGCCGGTATGGCTCAATGGCAGAGCAACGGTTTTGTAAACCGTGGGTTGTGGGTTCGACTCCCTCTACCGGCTCCATGATTTTTCGGAAGGTCTGGCGAGAATAACGCCGGGCCTTCTTTGCTTATAGAGGGACAGCTGACGACTTACAAGCCTTTGACCTGGCGATGTGCAGAAATTGAGGATAGGATACGCCCGGGTGCGGGGTAATCGTTGACAAGTTTCTGGACGAGCCGTAATATTTCAAACCGCTTGCAAGGAAGGTTGCTTCCAGGCAGGTTCTTGATAACGGAATGGGGATGTGGCACAGCGGCAACTGCGGCGGACT
>CAZEHG010000246.1:0-1866 GCA_964512475.1 uncultured Atopobium sp. | reverse complement strand
GGCCCCGTGGCATGAAACACCTGCACCTCGCACTGCTTCGCCAGCTCGTCCAGCGTGAGGCGCGCATACGCCGCATAGTCCTTGTAGGCGAGCTCTGGCCCTTCCATCACCCTACTCCCCCAGGAGCGATTCGTAGGACTCAAGCAGAAAATCAGCGGCAGAAAGGTCCTGGCCCAGGTCGAAGACCTTGACGCCGACCACCCGACAGCCCGCTGCACGGCCAGCGACGGTGCCCGCGCGGGAATCCTCGAACACGATCGCCTCGTCGGCCGAGACGCCCAGAAGAGAAAGCCCCAGCTCATACGGCTCGGGATCGGGCTTGTGCCTCGAGACCATGTCGCCGCACACGACCACGTCGAAGAGCGGCAAGAGACCCGTCCGGTCGAGGCCCATGAGGACGCAGCGCGCAGACGTCGACGAGACCACCGCCGTCTTTACGCCGCGCGCACGCAGCTCACCCAGCAGCTCGACCACGCCCGGAGCCGGGGCGAAGTCCGCATCGCGATACGTGGGCATGCAGCCGTCCTGGAGCCGCTCGTAGTCTTCGAGCGTCGCCATTGAGCCCGCTTCGGCCAAGATCGCGGGAATCACGTCGGCGTCGGTCTTGCCCACAAGCCTGGGCAAGCACTCGTCGAACGTGATCTCGACCCCAAGCGAGCGCAGGTTGCGATACGAGAGCTCGTTATTGAACCGCTCCGTATCGCAAAGCGTCCCGTCGAAATCGAACAGCGCCGCGCAAAGGCCAGGCGAGGATATGTAACCACGAATGCCCATGCCCACATTCTAATCCCGCCCCGCCCCCACGCGCCCGCGGACCCAAGCCTGACCCCGCAAACATCCGCAGGTACAGACCTACCGAAAACATCCCGTCATCGCAGATGACGGGGCAGTCATATTGAAAACCCTGCCCCGCGCCTTAGGCCCACGGCAGCCGGGCCGGGCAACGCCCGCAACTTACCTCAGGCGCAGTTGCGCAGAAAGGCCCCGCCGAGGCGGGGCCTTTCGAGGACTGTTTGAGCACTGAGGTAAGTTGCGGGCGTTGCCCGGCCCCTTCTAACGCGGGTCTACGCGGACTTCATGATGACCGCGCGCACGATACCGGCAGCGTCGTCGCACGCATCGAGCACCTGCTCCATGCGATCGAAAATGCGCAGCCAGGTGATGGCGTACTTGCCGTCGGCCGTCGCGGCCGCCTCATCGTCGTGGAACAGACGGCGAAGAGCGTTCTGGTAGACGGTGTCGCCCTCGTCCTCGATGTCGCCGACGATGATGGCCTTCTGCATAACGGACTCGGGATCCTTGTTGTAGTTAGGCAGGCGGTTCATGAGCTCCTGCATCTCCTTGACCCCGCGCACGATAAGGTCGGCGATCTGCTCGGCCTCGATGCGCACGTCCTTGATGTTGAAGAGGTCCATGCGCATCGTGACGCCGTACATGGAGTCGACGATGTTGTCCAGCGCGAGCGCCAGGTCGGAGATGTCCTCGCGGTCGATCGGCGTGATGAAGGACGTGTAGAGCTTGGCCATAATGGTCTTCACGTGCTTGTCGCAGTTGGTCTCGTAGACCTTCATCTGCGGGATGCGCGTTATGGAATTGGGGAAATCGTGCACGATGGCGGCGTACTCCTCGGATGCCTCGACGATCATCTGGGCGAACTCCTTGAGCAGGGTGTAGAACTCGTCTTCCTTCTTGTTGCGTGCCATAGGTGGGCTCCTTGTCTATGAGGTGGTAGTCAGGCAGGAAACGTTCGGTTCGGTTTAGAAGATCACGAGGAAGAGCTTGGCAAGCACGTAGCCGATGATGCCGCAGCCCGGGAAGGTGAAGATCCAGGTGAGGACCATCTCCTTGCAGACGCCCCAGTTGACG
>CAZEHG010000245.1:0-1891 GCA_964512475.1 uncultured Atopobium sp. | reverse complement strand
CTCAACGACGCGCCCCCGGCCGCGGTCGCCGGCCTGGCGAGGGAGTACCGCGCGACCATCGAGCAGATTGAGAGGATCACCGGCGGTGACAACGACGACCCGGTCGGCGGCGCGCTCGACTCAATCGCGGCGCGCATCGCCGCCAAGATGCCAACCGCGTAGGCACGTGAGCAGCCCGCGCGGGCACACCGACCTCCTCGACGAGCTCGAGGACTTCGCGGCGCTCATCGGCTACGGCGTGGCCGACTGGCAGCGCACGCCGCTGCGCGACTGGTCAAGGCTCGACGGCGACGGCAGGTTCGTCCACCGGCGCGGCGGCGTGTCGGTCCCGCGCCAGGCTGGCAAGAGCCACGACGGCATCATCTGGGCGGCGTTCCTGGCATCGCAGCTGCACTACCACGCGCTGTGGACCGACCACAACTATGCGACCACCTGCGAGATGCTGGACCGCTTCCGGAAAATCTTCGGCCGCAAACCGGGGGACCCGAACGCGCCCCGCGCGATGAACCGCCTCGTCGAGGGGTCCAAGTCGAAGACGGCGCAGGAGTGCTTCGAGTTCGAGGGCGGCGGCGTCCTCGCGTTCAGTACGCGCACCGACTCCTCGTCGCTCGGAATGAGCTTCGACGTGATCATCTACGACGAGGCCCAACTGTTAACCTCCGCGCAGGTGCAGACGCTCGAGCCGACAAAGTCGCACGCGCCGCATAAAAATTCGCAGTCCATCTTTCTCGGCACCCCGACCCGCGCGGGCTGCACCGCGAACGTCTTCCGCGAGCTTCGCGCCGAGGCGTGGAGCGACTCCCCCGGCGACGACCTGTGCTGGCTCGAGTACGGCATCGACGAGGTAGGCGACCCGTTCGACGAGTCGCGATGGCCCCTCGCCAACCCGACCCTCGCCGAGGGCCTGGTCGAGGCCGAGGACATCCGCACCGGTGCGCTCGTCATGCGCACCGACCCGCTCGGCGTGGCCCAGGAGTACCTGGGCTACTGGCTCCCCGCCGACCGCACGGCAGGCCCGCCGCCGCTCCTCGAGGAGGGCGAGTGGGCCGCGCTCGCGGTCGACTCCGCGCCCGAGCCGACTCCCGGCGAGCGCGTGGCCTACGGCGTGCGCTTCGCCGCCGACGGCGCGACGGTCGCGGTGGCGGTCGCGTGCAGGACGCCCGGCAGTGACGCCGCGCACGTCGAGCTGGTCTTCAACGAGCGCGCCGAGCGCGGCGTCGAGTGGCTGGCCTCGTGGCTCGCCGAGCGCTCGGGCCGCGCCGCCTGCGTCTGCGTCGACGGCAAGGCGGGCGCGGGCGCTCTCATGGACGCCCTCGAGGCCCGCCGCGCCCCGAAGGGCTACGCCGTGCGCGCCACGACCGACCAGGCCGTGCAGGCGGCGGCGCTCACGCTCGAGGCCGTGCGCTCCCGCGCGCTGACCCACGTCGCCGACGAGGCCCTCGACGCCTCCGCCGAGACCTCGCACCGCCGCGCCATCGGCAAGGACGGCGCATGGGGATGGGGCGGCGACTCCGCGCCGGTCGAGGCCGTCGGCCTGGCGCTCCTGGCACTCAAAAGCAAGCGAGACCCCAAACGAAGGCAGGTGGTCTGGTGAGACGAGACATACCCACGGCGATTGCGACCGCCGCGAACCTCCCCGACGAGTATCGCGCGATGGTCCTGTCGCTCATGGAGCTGTACCAGCGCAAGCTCACGCGCAACGTCCTGCGCGACCGCTACTACAGCATGAAACAGGCCCCGCGCGACCTCGGCATCAGCGTCCCGCCGAACCTGCGCAACTTGGAGCAGGTCATCGGGTGGCCCGCCAAGGCGGTGGACGCCCTGGCGAACCGCAGTCAGTTCGAGGGCTACGTCTGCGAGGACGAGGACACGGCGGACGAGCTCGCGGCCA
>CAZEHG010000244.1:0-1891 GCA_964512475.1 uncultured Atopobium sp. | reverse complement strand
TGTGCGCCCGCACCTCCGTCTACGCCAAGAGCTGGGAGCAGCGCGCCGAGGAGCTTTGGCTCGAGCAGCACCCCACCGGCAAGAAGGTCTATGCCGACGAGGTCTCCAACTACGACGTCTCCGCGAAGGCCAAGCTCATCGCCGAGGCCGACAAGCAGGAAGAGGCCGTGGAGTAAGATGAGCCGCGCATAAGCGACCGGTCGAGGCCGGGCGGAGGGGAGACCTCCGCCCGGCTTTTTCCTCCTGGCAAGAAACCCTCCCGCTCCGTGCCGTACGCTCGCGGAGCGCTAGGCGTCGCTGCCCGAAAGCATACACGGCGGCCCCTCCGACGTGGGTAAGGTTTGCTGCAACGTGTGATGGATCACGCATAATCGCTCCGATAAAGGAGGCATCATGGCAGCAAAAGCACCCGAGAACGTGAAGAACGTGGTTCTTGTGGGCCAAGGTGGCGTGGGCAAGACCATGCTAGCGGAGGCCATGCTTCACCTGACGGGCCGCACCACCCGTCTGGGAGGCCACGCAGGCACCAAGCCCACGCTTGATTACGACGGCGAGGAGGGTGAGCGCGGATTCTCCATCTCCACGGCTATCGCCCCCGTCGAGTGGGAGGGCACCCGCATCAACGTCCTGGACGCTCCCTGCTACCCCGATTTCGTCGGCGATGCCTATGCCGCGATGTCCGCCTGCGAGACGGCGCTCTTCGTGGTTGACGCCGCGTCCGGCCCCGGTACCGTGACCACACGCCTCTGGTACGCGGCCGAGGACCTCTCCCTTGCCCGCGCCCTGTTCATCAACCGCATCGACCGCGCCGACGCCGACTACGACCTCGCGTTCGTCACGCTCCAGGAGCGCTTCGGCAACAAGCTCGGCTCCGTGACCATCCCCATGGGTTCCGGAGACGCCTTCGGGGGCGTCATCGACGTCGTTCACATGAAGGCCCGCCACCTCGAGGACGGCAAGGTTGTCGTCACGGACATCCCCGATGCATACAAAGCCGCCGCCGAGGATGCCCGCGCGCAGCTCACCGACCTGGTCGCCGAGGCCGACGACGAGATCATGATGAAGTACCTCGAGGGCGAGGAGATCACCCAGGACGAGCTCGAGGGGCTTCTTGCCAAGGCGGTCGCCGAGAGGATTTTTGTGCCGGTGTTCACGGGCAGCTGCGTGCGCGAGGAGGGCGTCATCTCGTTCATGGATGCCGTGGTCTCGTGGTTCCCGACCATGGCCGACTTCGGCCGCATCCCGCTGGTCAACGGCGAGCAGCTCGACATCTCCCCGGACGACGACCGTCCGGTCGTGTTCGCCTTCAAGTCGCTGAACGACCCGCAGAACGGCCGTCTCAGCTTCCTCAAGGTCCTCGCGGGCACCGTGACGCCGGGCCTCGAGCTCACGAACGCGCGCACACGCAAGACCGAGCGCCTCGGCCATCTCTACCTCATGTGCGGCAAAGAGACGACCGACGTTCAGTCCGCCGCTGCGGGCGACATCGTCGTCGTGCCGAAGCTTGAGGCGCAGACGGGCGACACCCTCTCCGTCACCGGCAAGGTCGAGGCCGCGGCGTTCCGCTTCCCGAACTCGCTCTATCGCATCGCCATCGAGCCCGACAAGCGCGGCACCGAGGGCAAGCTCTACGCCTTCCTCGAGAAGTCCGCCGACGCCGACCCGACCCTCAAGGTCGAGCGCGACGAGGACACGGGGCAAACCGTCATTTCCGCCATCGGTGAGGCCCAGGTCAGCGTGCTTCTTGACCGCCTCGAGGCCCGTGCCGGCGTGACCGCGCACACCGTTGCGCTCAAGATCCCGTATCGCGAGACCATCCGCCGCGTGGCCTCCGCCCAGGGCCGTCACAAGAAGCAGACCGGCGGCGCCGGCCAGTACGGCGACTGCTGGC
>CAZEHG010000243.1:0-1901 GCA_964512475.1 uncultured Atopobium sp. | reverse complement strand
TGGGCTGCGCGTGATAAGCGCGGCCCAGGCGCGCAGCTTCCTGCGACGCCTGGGCATTAAAGTCGGTGCTGTCGGTGCCCTCCTCGAGGGCGATGGGGTCGCTCAAAAAGCTGCCTTCCTACTCTTCGTTCTCTTCGATCTTGGGCTTGATGATACCGTACCCGCCGTTCTTGCGGTGGTAGATGACGTTGATAAGCCCGGTCGTGGCGTTGGTGAACACATAAAAATCGTGCCCGATAAGGTCGGTCTGGACGAGCGCCTCCTCCTCGGTCATGGGCGCGAGGTCGATGACCTTCTCGCGCACGAGCTGGTCGTCTTCCTCCTCGGGCAGAGGCTCGATAAGGGCCGCGAGGTCCTCTGCCGAGACGGGCACCGCGTGGGCGGCGTGGGCGCGCTGGCGACGGTCGACCACGCGGGTCTTGTACTTGCGCAGCTGGCGGGTAACCTTATCGGCGGCCTCGTCGATGGCGGCGTACATGTCCTCGGAGGCGGCCACGACGCGCACGACGTTGTCCCGCACGAAGACGGTGACCTCGCAGGCTTTACGGTCGGGGTTGGAGGGGTTCTTGTCCACGCGCAGAACGACGTCGCAACTCATCGGGCTGATGTCAAAGACCTTAAGGGCGTTGCCGACCTTCTCTTCCACGTGATCGCGCAGGGCGTCGGAGACGGTTACCTTGCGTCCGGAGATCTTGATGTCGACCATAGGGTCCTCCTAACGATTGCCATCGCGCGGGGCCGGCGTACCGGCCCCGCGCGTCGTGTCCTTCTCATACCCAAAATGCGGGCGATGCGCGGCGAGAAGCACTTCCGGCCGGTTAAAAGGGCGCGTCTAGTCGGTGGACGCGGCCTCGGCCGGCGCGGCGTCGGCCTCGGCGGAGCCCAGGCCCTGGAGCATAGACGCCGTGGTCAGGGTGCTGATACCGTTGCACCAGCGGGACTTGATCACGTCGAGCTGGCCGTTGCCCTGGACGGCCTCGACGGCGGTGGCCAGCGAGCTCACAAGCGTGGACTTGTCCGTGCTCACCGAGACGCCGACGGACACGGGGGCGTCGAGGGTGCCGAGCAGCTGGACCTCATCGTAGTCAGAGGCCAGGTAGCTGCCGGAATAGGCGTCGCAGACCACGTAGTCGACGCTGCCGGCGCCCAGGGCCTCCATAGCCTCGTTGATGTTGGCGTAGCTCTGCTCGCTGCAGCCGAGGTTCGCGTCGGTGAGCGTACGCTGCGAGACGGAGCCGGGCTGGACGCCGACCGTCTTTCCCGAGAGGTCGGACGCCGAGGCGGAGGAGCCGCTGCCGAAGATGCCGATGGCCGTCTCGGCGTAGTCGCCCAGGACGGTCGCGCCCGTGGCGGAGACGACGTCGGCCGTGGAAGCGCCCACGACGACGTCCACGTCGGTTCCCAGCTGGGCGGTGGCGCTCGAAACCGTGACGAACTTGACCGAGAGGCCCATGTGGTCGGCCACGGCGTAGGCGAACTCGACGTCGACGCCGGCGCTGGAGCCGTCGCTGCGCGTGACGAGCAGCGGCGCCGTGTTCGTGGAGAGAAGACCGACCGTGAGCGTGCCCGGCTCGACGAGCTCGGAGGAGTCGACGCCGGAGGTCTGCTGGTCCTTGATGGCCTGCTCGGCGTCGGCAACGGACGTCGTGACGATGCCGAAATTGCTTAGGAAGCCGAGGTCAAGGTCAAGGTCGGGAAGGGTCACGGGGCCGATCGTGCAGCCGGCGAGAGCGAGGGCGGCGAGCCCGGCCGATATGCTGGCGAGGGCGCGGGAGGTGCGGGCTGACTTCATAGAACGGTCCCATCTGCTCGGCGCCGCGGAGGGCGCTTCTTTCTAGGCCAACGCGTCCTGCCCAGCTGACCTGGTCTTTGACCCCACACTCGCGCACCGGGGCCTTCGC
>CAZEHG010000242.1:0-1912 GCA_964512475.1 uncultured Atopobium sp. | reverse complement strand
CAGTTGGATAGAGCCGCGGACTTCTAATCCGAAGGTCGGGGGTTCGAATCCCTCACGGCGCACCAAAGCAAAGCGAAGGCCGGCCGCCGCTTTTGGCCGCCCTCTTTTCAAGTTCGGAAGGCTTCCAAACTTCGGAAGCCTTCCGAATTGTCGTTTAAGAACGTATATCCGCAGGTAAATAGCTCGGGAAAGAAGCCCTCTTGTCTTCTTTCCAAGTTTGGAAGCCTTCCGAACTTACGGCGCACGGCGGGGGCCGGCCGCGGCGCGCCGGCCCAATTCCGGGCCGTTCGCCGATTGGCGGCCGGTCCTCGCTCCCCAACCATTTCAAAATGTGGCCTATTGGTGCTCACTTTCTAGCGACGAGGGCAACGGGTTTGCGGCATACTAGAAGCTGTCGCATCCTGTCGGAAGGAGAACGCGTTGATTTACACGATGACGTTGAACCCTGCTCTTGACTATGTCATGCACCCGCTGACGCTCGATATGGGTTACACGAACCGCTCGTCGAGCGAGGAGCTGCACTGCGGAGGCAACGGTATCAACATCTCGACCTTGCTCAAGGAGGTCGGCACCCCCAGCATCGCAATGGGTATCGCCGCCGGATTCACGGGCGACTACCTGCTGCACCGGCTCCAGGAGAAGGGCATCTCGTCAAACTTCGTCTGTCTCGACAAGGGCTTCACGCGCATCAACGTCAAGCTCAACGGCATCGTCATGACCATGTGCAACGGCATGGGCCCGAAGATCTCCGAGAAGAAGGTCGAGGAGCTCCTGGACCGCATGGACGTCATCGGCGCCGGGGACACGCTCGTTCTCACGGGGTCCATCCCGAGCTCCCTGCCGTCGGACATCTACAACCGGATCATGAATCGCTTCGCCGGCCGCGGAATCCAGTTCGTCGTCGACGCCCCCGGCCAGCTGCTCATGGACTCGCTGGCCGCCCACCCGTTCCTCATCAAGCCTAACAACCACGAGGTCGGCCGCATCTACGGCGTGAATATCGAGGAGCCCGAGGAGTGCATGCCCTACGCGCACAAGCTCCAGGAGGAGGGTGCCCGCAACGTCATCATCTCCTGCGGCGGCCACGGCTCGCTGCTCCTCGACGAGAACGGCGCCGAGCACATCGTGCCCACCGCGCGCATCCGCCTCGTCAACGCCACGGGCGCCGGCGACTCCATGGTCGGCGGTTTCCTCTCCATGGTCACCCGCGGCGCCGACTACGACACGGCGCTCGTCTTCGCCTCCGCCTGCGGCACCGCGACCGCGGCCTCCAAGGGCATCGCCAAACGCGAGAAGATCAACCGCGTCGTGGGCGCCCTGTACAAGAAGATGGGGCGCGCCGTCCCCGGCATCATCGCCAGGGACATGCAGGACGCCAAGGACGCCGCCGCCGCGCGCGCGGTCGAGGAGTGCCAGGCCGACGCCGCCAAGGCCTTCATGGCCACCGGCGCCACCGACGGCGAGAACTAGAGCTCGGCTCACCAGCGCGGCCGTTCGCACGCCCGCGCGAGCATATAAGGGAAGAGCCGCCATAGCGGCTGACTAGTAGGGGGAAGACATGAACGAGGGAGTCAACTCTGCGGACGGCATCATCTACGAGGGAGTGAACGCATCCGACGGCGTCGGCATCGGCGTCGCCCGCGTCGCCGTCGAGCCCGACCTGAGCTTCACGCCGCACGCGCCCGCCGACGCGCAGGCCGAGAAGGAGCGCTACGACGCCGCCGTCGCCAAGTTCATCGACCAGACGAACGCGCAGATCGCTCGCATGACCGAGACCGTCGGCCCCGAGGCCGCGGCCATTATGGGTGCCCACATCGAGTTCGCCGAGGACGAGGGCATCAAGGAGATGGTCAACCGCTCCATCGAGTCCGGCAAGTGCGCCGAGCAGTCCGTCTCCGAGGCCTACGACATG
>CAZEHG010000241.1:0-1922 GCA_964512475.1 uncultured Atopobium sp. | reverse complement strand
CGCCGATGCTCACGTTCTACAATGGCTGCCAGACGACGGCGCAGCAGGTCGACCATGTGGTCGGCAAGGCCCTCATGCAGTTCGGCATCGGCTACGCGCCGTTCCGCCCGTGGGCGGGGTAGGCGCGGGCCGGTGCTTCTCGGCACATATGCGGACGGCGTTTCCGGCAAGGCCCCTAAAGTTTGAAGGCGTCCCTCAGCCGCTCCTGCGCCTGTTGCATTGCTGCGACCATGAGTGAGATTTCTGCTTGCTTGCAACCGTTTCTGGCCGCGACGCTTTTCCACTGCGAGGCTGCTGCAAGAATGCGGGTAACCTCGCTCGCGGCGTCTTCTGGCGAAAGCCCGCATATGGCGGCGAGCTCAAACAGGCCCTTCGCTTCATGGGGGCCGGCCTCACCGTAGATGGTCGTCACTCGTCGGCGCGATGTGTCGGGGTTGATGTTGATGTCGAAGACGGGCGAGAGAACCCAGCCCTTGCCGGCCCGTATGAACCCGAGGTTGCGCAGGTGGTCGTCGGTGTTATGGAGGGCAACGGACAGAGAGACGCGGCGGAAAAGCTCCCGAAGCTGGGCCTCCGGCTGGCTGACCCAATCGGCCAATGCCTCCGCGACTTCGGCGTAATCGTTCTGCGAGCCGTCTTGGGCGCCAAGTATGCTCATAGCGCTAAGGTAGGGGATGCGTGGGCCCGTGAGCATCGAGTTCTTGCGGTCGAACCTGTCGAGCACGAGAGCGGCGCTCGAGCCGAGCCTGATTAGGCGTCGCGATGGGGTGGCGACACCTGCCTTTTCCGCTAGGTCGAGAGCCGTTTTCTCCCAAGCCATGACGTCCCACTCATCGCCAGGATGCGAGAACTTGGCAAGTTGGAGCTTGCCTTCATCGGTGACCGACGCCTTTGGACGCGCTCCTCCGAGCGATCCCGAGCCGGCGTCAAGAAGCACCTTGATCTGCTCTTTGCCCTCGACGCCCCGGCTAATCTGGTTCGAGGCGTTTACCAGGCGCTTAAGCTCAACGATCGGGGGTACATTGTTGGACTCTGCGAGCCGCGTGCCGGAGGCGTCGGCGGCGAGGCGCAACGCTCCCTGGCGCGTCGAGTCATCCACTCCGAGGAGGAAATCAACCTCGTCGAGCGTGCGCAGAGGGGAGCCGGAGCTTTCCGCTTGCCCCAGCGCGCGGCGGGCGATCAGGTGCCTGCCCCAACGGTCGGGCGACGAGTCCCTGAGGGCGCCGGGAAGTCCTTCCGTGTGAACAGGCCCGCCGCTCAAAGGTAAAAACGGGTCGATTGGAAAAGCAAGGGAGCTCCCCAGATAAGAGGGGTCGTATGTGAACGTGGTGCTGACCACGCCCCGACGGAGGGAGAATCGGCATGAGCCGACAAGAAGGTCGTCTCCATCGAGGTCGATATGCACAAGAAGCGCCGGAACCATCGTCAGCTCCTGACTCGCTGGGGGAGGGACTGATCGGCCCTGATGCGGCCGAAGTCCGTCTCGTAGGGGTCGGTCGCCTCGACCACGCGATCGAGGGTGGCGAGGCCGCGGCAAACGTTGAGGAAGGTCTCGAAGCTGACGGTTGGGTCGCCGTTCTCGAGGCGCGAGATCGTGGAGCGCGACACCGCTGCCCGTTCGGCAAGCTGCTGGGAGGTCAATCCGTTAAGCTTGCGCCATGTGGCGAGGTTCTCGCCGATTCGTTTGGCGGCAAGTCTGGTCTTTGCGGTGGTCGGTCTCTTCATCATTGCCTAACGTATGAAATAGCAGACGCTAAATTATATAACGTCGTCTATTGTAGACATAAACACGATGTCGAGCCGCAGTGAATTGTCACTGTATGGACTAGGGGCGGGTACGCGAGGACGGAATCCGTTTTCAGCTTGCTTAGCCTACTTCTACAGAAGTAGGCTAACGGCCTGGAAAGAAGCCCGCCCTTCTT
>CAZEHG010000240.1:0-1933 GCA_964512475.1 uncultured Atopobium sp. | reverse complement strand
GCCCGAGTTCAAACGCCGAGGTTCAAGACTTAGTTGCGGCGCCAGGCGCATGAGAGGTGCCCGGAATCGGTGACGGAGCGGTTTGCAGCTCGGTTTTGCGGGCTCGATGAGTTTATTGGTGACTTGTACGAAAACCTTGGGTAGCAGGCGGCCTGATCGGCATCCTTTCCTGCGCTTTTGGGACCAAAAATCGCTTGTCTACTCGGCGGTTTTTGCGCAAGTCACCAATAAACTCGATGAACCTCTCTAAAGCGCGCGCCTGACTCCGACGCGAAGCGCGCTTTGGCCAAAAATCCCTGTTGCCGCCCCGGCGCGGTCCCGTCTCAAGGTGGCCAAGAGCATCAGAAAGCCCAGGAAGGCCCCTGTTCGCGACCCCTCAAATGCAACCAGCAAAAAATCTAATGTGAAGAGACTTAGATTATGTATAGAATCAAAACGCAACGGGGATAAACTCAAACGTACAAAACAGAACAGGGCGCGCGCGGCCGCAAAGGAAGCCGACGCGCGCAAACAGAAAGGACCGCATCATGGGCAAGATTCTGGGCATCGACCTGGGCACCACCAACTCCGCCATGGCCGTTCTCGAGGGTGGCCAGCCGACCATCATCGTCAACGCCGAGGGCGAGCGCACCACCCCCTCCATCATCGGCTTCCGCGCCGACGGCGACCGCATCGTCGGCAAGCCGGCCAAGAACCAGGCCGTCACCAACCCGACCAACACCGTCTTCTCCATCAAGCGTTTCATGGGCCGCAAGTACTCCGAGGTTGCCTCTGAGCTCAAGACCGTCCCGTACAAGGTCAAGGAGGGCCAGGGCGGCCGCGCCGTCGTCGAGATCGACGGCCAGGACTACACCCCCGAGCAGATCTCCGCGATGACCCTCTCCAAGATGAAGGCCGACGCCGAGAAGTACCTCGGCGAGCCCGTCACCGACGCCGTCATCACCGTCCCGGCCTACTTCAACGACGCCCAGCGCCAGGCCACCAAGGACGCCGGCAAGATCGCCGGCCTCAACGTCGACCGCATCGTGAACGAGCCCACCGCGGCCGCCCTCGCCTACGGCCTCGACAAGAGCAACGCCGACGAGAAGGTCCTCGTCTTCGACCTCGGCGGCGGCACCTTCGACGTCTCGCTGCTCGACCTCGCCGACGGCGTCGTCGAGGTTCTCGCCACCAACGGCGACAACCACCTGGGCGGCGACGACTGGGACCAGCGCGTCATCGACTGGATGGCCGAGAAGTTCCAGCAGGAGAACGGCATCGACCTGCGCAAGGACCCCATGGCCCTGCAGCGCCTGAAGGACGCGGCCGAGAACGCCAAGAAGGAGCTCTCCTCCGCCCAGCAGACCCAGATCAACCTGCCCTTCATCACCGCCGACGCTTCCGGCCCCAAGCACCTCGACTACACCCTGACCCGCGCTGAGTTCGAGAAGATCACCCGCGACCTGCTCGACCGCTGCAAGACCCCGGTCACCAAGGCCCTCCAGGACGCCGGCCTGCAGATCTCCCAGGTCAACGAGGTCATCCTCGTCGGCGGCTCCACCCGTATGCCCGCCGTCCAGGACCTCGTCAAGCAGATGACCGGCAAGCAGCCGAACATGTCCGTGAACCCGGACGAGGTCGTCGCCGACGGCGCGGCCGTCCAGGGCGGCGTCCTCACCGGCGACGTCTCCGGCATCCTGCTGCTCGACGTCACCCCGCTGTCCCTCGGCGTCGAGACCATGGGCGGCGTCATGACCAAGATGATCGACCGCAACACCACCATCCCGACCTCCAAGACCGAGGTCTACTCCACGGCCGCCGACAACCAGACCTCCGTCGAGATCAACGTCCTGCAGGGCGAGCGCAACATGGCCGCCGACAACAAGTCGCTCGGCAAGTTCCAGCTCACCGGCATCCCGGCCGCCCGCCGCGGCGTCCCGCAGATCGAGGTCAC
>CAZEHG010000239.1:0-1948 GCA_964512475.1 uncultured Atopobium sp. | reverse complement strand
TGAGCTTGCGGCCGTGGAGGTCGCGGCCGAACTCCTCCTGGATGGTCAGCATGTCGGCGATCATCTGCGTGGGGTGAAACTCGGTCGTGAGGCCGTTCCACACCGGAACGCCGGCGTACTCGGCAAGCGTCTCGACGATCTGTTGCGCGTAGCCGCGGTACTCGATGCCGTCGTACATGCGGCCGAGGACGCGAGCGGTGTCCTCGATGGATTCCTTCTTGCCCATCTGGGAGGAGCCGGGGTCCAGATAGGTGACGCCCATGCCGAGGTCCATACCACCGACCTCGAAGGAACAGCGGGTGCGCGTGGAGGTCTTCTCAAAGAGGAGGACGATGTTCTTGCCCTCGAGGTAGCGATGCGGCTCATGGGCCTTCTTCTTCGCCTTAAGCTCGGCGGAGAGGTCGATGAGGTACTTGATCTCCTCGGGGGTGAAGTCGAGGAGCTTGAGGAAGTTGCGGCCGGAAAGATCGACAGCCATGGCGGGCCTCCTGTGCTCTAGATTTGAATGATTGACCGATTGTAGCGCATCCGACCTGTAAGCTTCGGTTTATCGCGGTTTACAGGCCCCTAACAGGCGCCAGGTAGGATAATCGAGTCGAAAAGACCGGAGTCAGCCCGGAAGAGAGGTCCCAGATGGCAAAGGACAAGTCCGAGAAGAAGTCGCAGTCCTCCAAGCAGGACGCCAAGCAGGATAGGAAGGAGGGGATGGCCCCGGAGGCCCCCAAACGCGACTTCAGCTACACGCAAAACCGTGAGCTCAGCTGGCTGCGCTTCGACAACCGCGTCCTCGACGAGGCCTTCGACGAGAAGGTCCCGCTCTTCGAGCGCCTGAAGTTCTGCGAGATCTTCGAGTCGAACCTCACCGAGTGGTTCATGATCCGCGTCGGCGGACTCTCGGACCTCGCGTCGCTCAAGAACCAGCCGAAGGACTGCCGCTCCAACGAGACCCCGGCCGAGCAGCTCGAGAGCATCTTCGCCGCGCTGCCGCCCCTGATCGAGCGCCACGACGAGGCGTTCCATCTCGTCGAGAGCGAGCTCGCCCAGTCCGGCCTCAAGCGTGTCTCTCCCGCGGACTACACCCCCGAGGACCTCGCCGCCGTCAAGAACTTCTTCGAGGCCAAGCTCTCCCCCATCGTGTCGCCCATGGTCATCGACCCGCGCCACCCCTTCCCCAACCTGCGCAGCGGCCGCCTCTTCGTCGCATGCTCGCTTGAGGGCCCCAAGGAGCAGGGCCTTCTCGGCATCATCGAGGTCCCGACCGCCGAGCAGCGCGTGGTCGAGCTCCCGAGCACCGCCAAGTGCTTCCGCTACACGCTCGTCGAGGACGTGCTGCGCGCGAGCCTCGAGTCCTGCTTCGGCGACTACCGCCCCCTCGGCGCCGCCGTCCTGCGGGTGACCCGCAACGCCGACATCGACCCCGACGGGGAGGGCGTCGCGGAGGAAGAGGACTACCGCCAGCACATGAAGAAGGTCCTCAAGATGCGTCAGCGCCTTCAGCCGGTGCGCCTCGAGGTCATGGGCTCCATCGACGCGGAGCTCGAGCAGCTCATCATGGATGAGCTCGCCCTCGAGAAGCGCCGCGTGTTCCGCGTCTCGCATCCGCTCGACCTGGGCTTCGTCTACGGCCTTGAGGCAAAGATTCCCGACCTGTACCACTCCGACGTGGTCTTCCCGCCCTTCGAGCCGCAGACCTCCGATATGGTCGTAGCCGGCAAGCCGATGCGCGCCCAGGTCGAGGACCACGACATCCTGCTCACCTACCCGTACGAGTCCATGACCCCGCTGCTGCAGCTGCTGCGCGAGGCCTCGGCCGACGACTCGTGCATCTCCATCAAGATCACGCTCTATCGCGTGGCCAAGAGCAGCCACCTGTGCGAGAGCCTCATCGCCGCTGCCGAGAACGGCAAGGACGTGACCGTCCTCATGGAGCTGCGCGCACGCTTCGACG
>CAZEHG010000238.1:0-1948 GCA_964512475.1 uncultured Atopobium sp. | reverse complement strand
CCGAAGGTCTATGCCGAGTGCCTCAAGCTCGGCGTCTCTGGCGATGGTTCCATCGACGAGAACCTCGACGCTCCCAAGGAGTCACTCACGCCCAAGGGCGCTGCCAAGGCCGTTATGAACTACCTCTCCAGGTCGGTCGTTGCGCTCATTCCCGTCATGATGGTCGCCGCCATGGCACGTACCGTCGGAGCCATCTGCGGCCCCACGATGCTCAACATCTGGGCCGAGGACTCCGAGCTCTACAACCTCTTCTACAACTGGTTCTATGACGCGGGCTTCTACTTCATGCCCATCATCCTTGGCTGGTCTGCCACAAAGCAGCTGGGCGCAACGCCCGTGCTGGGCATGATGCTCGGCGGGATGCTGCTTGCCCCCGAGCTCACCGACCTCGTGAACGCCGCGGCCGAGACCGGCGCAACCACCACCGCCATCTATGGCATCCCCGCCATGCTCACCACCTATTCCAGCACCGTGCTGCCCATCCTTCTGAGCGTGCCCGTGCTCTGGCAGGTGGAGAAGTTCTTCAAGAAGATCATCCCCGACGTGCTCACCACTGTCTTCGTGCCGTTCCTCACGATGCTCGTCATGGCGCCCGTCGCGCTCTGTGTCCTTGGACCCCTGGGTTCGATTCTGGGCGACGTTATTGGCAACTTCATGTTCAACCTCGGCAGCACTGGCGGCGTCGTGACGATCATCGTCATCGCCCTCATCGGCGGCCTCTGGGAGTTCCTCGTCATGACCGGCATGCACCAGGTGCTCATCACCCTTGGCATCGCCATGATTGCCCAGAACGGCTTTGACGGCTGCGTCTTTGCCGGCGCTAGTATGGCAAGCGCCGCATGCTGGGGCATGGCCCTGGGCGCTTTCCTGCGCATCCGCGAGAAGAACGAGAAGGGCCAGATGCTCAGCTTCTTCATCTCTGGGCTCGTGGGCGGCGTTACAGAGCCCGTCCTGTATGGCTGCGGCTTTAGGTATCTGCGCACGTTTGCCGGCCTTGTCGCCGGAGGCGCCGCGGGCGGCCTTGTCACCGGCATCCTTGGCTGCAAGGTGTACCTCATCGGCAACGCCAGCGTCATCTCCTGCCTTGCCGGCTATGCCGCCGGCGGCACGCAGAACTTCGTCTTCGGTTGCATCTCTTGTGCCGTCGCCGCGCTCGTGGCTGCTGCCGTCACCTACTTCTTCGGCTTCACCAAGGACGAACTGGCCGCGGACGCCCAGGCTGCCGCCGCAAGTATCTAAGCGACACAAGACAAGGGGACGGTTCCTTCGTCTTATCCTTTATAGGACGAAAGAACCGTCCCCTCTGTCTTATTGAGAAAGGAACCGCCATGAAGCAGCTGCTCATTCGCGCGGACGACATCGGGTATTCGTACGCCGTCAACCTGGGGATTGCCCGCACGGTGCACGAGGGCCTCGTGCGCTCCGTGGGCGTCATGCCCAACATGCCCGAGACCGCCCGCGGCGTGGAGCGGGTCGCCGACGCTGACATCGCCATCGGCCAGCACACCAACGTCTGCCTGGGCCGCCCGTGCGCCGACCCCGCGCTTATTCCCAGCATGCTGGGCGCCGACGGCTGCTTCCACAGCAGCCGCGAGTTCCGCGAGCATTTCAAACGCGGAGAAGAGCTCGTCGACTACGACGAGGCATGCGTCGAGATTCGCGCCCAGCACGAGCGCTTTGTCGAGGTCGTCGGCCGCGAGCCGGACTACTTCGAGGCCCACGCCGTCCTCAGCAAGAACCTCAACCAGGCCATCCACGACGTGGCGGCCGAGCTGGGCCTGCGCGAGCAGGTGGCGAGCTTCGACCCGACGGCAACCGTGACCTGCGGAAACACGCTGGTTCGTATGGTGATGGAGTCAATGCTGCCCGACTACGACCCCGCCACGTCCATCCGCCGCGCCGTCGAGGGCATGGCTGACGGCGAAACGGTCGTCTTCGTCTGCCACCC
>CAZEHG010000237.1:0-1958 GCA_964512475.1 uncultured Atopobium sp. | reverse complement strand
CGCACAAGACCCTCGACGACATGCACCCCGCCGACATCGCCGACATCATCGAGCGGCTCGACCCGCGCCTGCGCGGCCAGGTCTTCGCCCAGCTCGACGACGAGCAGCGCGCCGGCGCCATGGCGGAGTTCGACGACGACGCGATGGCAGCCGAGCTCATGGGCAATATGAACGAGACCGAGGCCTCGCGCATGCTGTCCGAGATGGACCCCGACGACGCCGCGGAGCTCGTCTCCGAGCTCGACTACGACAAGGCCGAGAAGCTCCTGCGCCTCATGGGCGTCAAGGAGCAGCGCGCCATCCGTCAGCTTCTGGGGTACCGCGAGGACACCGCCGGGCGCATCATGACCTCGGAGTTCGCGGCGCTGTCCGAGGGCGCGACCGTGGGCGACGCCGTTGAGCTGCTGCGGAGCCTCGACGAGGACTTCGAGACCGTGCGCTACGTCTACCTGACCGACGAGGACAACAAGCTCTCCGGCGTGGTCACGCTCAACCAGATCATCGTCTCGGAGCCCGAGACCAAGCTCTCCGACGTCTGCACCGACGAGCTCGTCACCGCCTCGCCCGAGGAGGACCAGGAGGACGTCGCCGAGAAGATCGCCAAGTACAACCTGCTCGCGATGCCGGTCGTGGCCGACGACGGCCACATGCTCGGCATCGTCACCGTCGACGACGCGCTCGACGTCCTGGAGGAGGAGCACGCCGAGGACCTGCAGATCGCGGGCGGCGCCCCCGCCGACGACGAGGGCAGCCACGCCGGGGACCTCGTGTGGCTGCTGCGCCGCAACGCGTGGTTCTTCCTGTGGATCGTGGGCACGGGCCTGGTCACGGTGCTCATGCGCCAGCTGGGGAGCGACCTCGAGGGCGCGATTCTCGCCTGCGCCGCGCTGCCCGCGGCCCTCGTGCTCGCCGACGACTCCATCAGCTACGTGACGAACTTCTTCCTGCAGAACGACCCGGATGACGACGGCTCGCCCTCGATGCTCGGTTTCACCGTGAAGAGCGTGGGCATCGGTATCGTGCTGGCGGCCCTGGCCGTGCTGGCGGCGCTCGCGCTGGCGAGCTCGGCTCACGGTGACGTCTCGGATGTGGTCGATGCGCTGACCTGCGGCTTCGGCGCGGCGTCCGTCTCTATCCTGCTGTCGTTCGTGCTCTGCCCGATCTACCTCGTCTATCTGCGACGCCGCGACGAGAAGAACGAGGACGCCTCGGGCTTCGCGCTCTCGATGACGGCGATGGTCGTGGCCCTTGTCGTCTTCGTGGCCCTCGTCGTCGTGAGGCGGGTGATCTTCTAGTGACGTTGACCTCCGCGCCCGCGTCCGCGAAGGCGCCGAAGAAGCGGCTCGACCCTAAGCGCGTGCTCGCCGCCATGGGCCCCGGCATGGTGGCGGCGCTGGCCGGTGCCGACGCCGGCGGTGTGGCCACCTATTCCAGCGCTGGCGCCTTCTTCGGCTACGGCCAGCTTTGGACCGTGCCCGTCATGTGCGTGCTTCTCATCGTCGCGCAGGAGACGGCCGCCCGCATGGGCTGCGTCACAGGCAAGGGCTTCGCGTCGCTGATCCGAGAGCAGTTCGGCGTTCGCCTCTCGGCGTTGGCGATGCTTGCGCTTTTGATCTCGAACACAACGGTGACGCTCTCCGAGTTCGCCGGCATCGCGTCGGGTCTCGGGCTCTTCGGCGTGCCAGCCATCGTGAGCGTGCCGATCGCGGCGCTCGCCATCTGGATGCTCACCATGAGCGGCTCCTACCACCGCATCGAGAAGATCCTGCTGGCCATCAGCTGCGTCTTCGTCACGTATGTGGTGGCCGGCGTCATGGTCGGCCCCGACTGGGGAGATGCCCTGAACGCCACGGTAATCCCGCGCTTCTCAACCGACCCGCAGTACTTCAGCGTGCTCGTGGCCAACATCGGCACCACCATCGCGCCGTGGATGATCTTCCTCGCGCAGTCCAACGTCG
>CAZEHG010000236.1:0-1973 GCA_964512475.1 uncultured Atopobium sp. | reverse complement strand
ACATCCTGGTGCGCTACGAGATCGAGCAGCTGCTCTTCTCGGGAGAGGCGAAGGCCTCCGACGTGCCGCGCCTGTGGGCCGAGAAGTACAAGAGCTACCTGGGCATCGAGGTCCCCGACGACGCGAGCGGCGCGCTGCAGGACACCCACTGGTCCGACGGCAGCCTGGGTTACTTCCCCACCTACGCGCTCGGGAGCGCCATCGGCGCCCAGCTCAAGGACGCCATGGTCGCGGGCGGGATGGACTTCGACGGCGTATGCGCGTCGGGCGACCTCGCCCCCGTGCGCGATTGGCTGGGCGAGCGCATCTGGCGCTGGGGCCGCGCGAAGGACACCGACGAGCTGCTCCGCGAGGCGACCGGGTCCGGCTTCGACGCGAAGCACTACACCGACTACCTCACGGAGAAGTTCAGCGCGATCTACGAGCTGTAGGGCGTAGGCTCGCCCCAAAACCTCGTCACCCAGCAACCGGCCGCTAAATCGAGCCCTAAAACATCGCCGCGCAGTAACGGCCAGGTCATTATCATCCCAGAATCACGCCGCCCGTTACTAGGCCGCGCTGTTCCGGGGCCGCGCGACGCGCCGGCGCCCTCAGCACAAAACCGAGCTGCCCGCGCCGCCAAGAAACGCAGATCAACGGGTGTTCGGCAGGTCCTTCGGGCTGACGAAGCGCTCACAGACGTTGGATTTGCGCAGGTATTCCCTGCCGAAGGGGTCGATCGTGGGCACGAGGCGCGCGGGGTCCTCGGCGAAATGGTTCGCCGGCGACTCGCGCACATGCGGGTCGGTGAGGGTATAGCCCCTGCTGCACGTGCCCTGGTACGCCCCGGTCTTCTCGCTCTTCTCGAACTCGGCGAAAACGCAATCGGTACAGTGCAGCCCCATGACAACAGCCTCCTTATCGGCGCCGCCCCTCGCGACGCACACGCTCTAGTATCCCCCAAGTCGGCGAGAAACTGCCGCCAACTCGAATGGCGCTCAGCCCCCAACCGGACGTTTACGAAAACGAATGCCAGTTGGCGGCAGTTTTAGACCGTTGCCCCGGGTAGACGCGTCGCTTGGCCGAGGCCGGGAAGTCGTCGGCACGAACGTTGGGCACACTTCTACAAAACGGCGAGTTTGGAGGGGCCATGGTGCAAGAAACCGGCGTCGTCATAGAGGACGTGACGTTTCCCTCGGCGGACGGCAAGTCGACGATCCACGCGCGATTCTGGATGCCGGACGGCAACGCTCCCCGCGCCATCGTGCAGGTCGTCCACGGCATGAGCGAGCACATCCGTCGCTACGACGAGTTCGCACGCTTCCTTGTGGGCCGCGGCTACGTCGTTTGCGGCGACGACCACATCGGGCACGGTGCGTCCACAACGGCGGAAAAGCGCGGCTGTATGCCGGCGAAGAACGGAAACGAAGTCCTCATCGCCGACGAGCACACCCTTCGGGGCATCGCCGCGAAGAAGTTCCCGGGTGTGCCGCACGTCTTCTTCGGTCACTCGATGGGGAGTTTCATCACCCGCTGCTACCTGGGAAGACACGGGCAAGGCGTCGCGGCGGCGATTATCTGCGGGACGGGAACCGTGCCCGTGGCCACCTCGCGCGCCGGCAACGCGCTGGCCCGCGCAATCGCGGCCTTGCGCGGCGAGGACTTCCGCTCGAAGCTCATCGACTCGCTGGGCGCGGGCGGCTATTCCAAAGCGGTACCGGGGCCGACGGGCTACGAATGGCTTTCGCACAACGCTGATAACGTGCAGAGGTACTTGGACGACGAGGAATGCGGGTTCATGTTCAGCGCGGGCGGCTATGTCTCGCTCACGGCGCTGACCGGCGAGGCGTGCTCCAAGTCGTGCGCCGCCTCCGTGCCCCATGACCTGCCGCTTCTTTACATCGGAGGAGACGGGGACCCCGTGGGAGACATGGGACGTGGGGTCGAGGCGGCCGCACAGCTGGCCCGTGACGCCGGGTCGGTTGACGTGACCT
>CAZEHG010000235.1:0-1978 GCA_964512475.1 uncultured Atopobium sp. | reverse complement strand
TCTCCACCATGAATTTGATGCCGCCGGGCCGCTTGGCTCGGCGGTTTTCTTTTTTTTGCGATGGCTCGGCACGACGGCGGCGATGGCTCACCGACGGCTGCCGGCGGCGGTGTTGAGTTGATCCGGGTATGTTTTGCCGAGCGGGCGAGCAAACGGCGAGCCCTGGTTGGGATGGGGACGACGAAGCCGGGACCTGCGGTTTTGTGAGGTCGTTGAGTAAGTTAATCCTGGCCTGATCGCCTGTTTGGCGCAATGGTGACCTGTGTAAAGCCGTCTCGCTCGCCCCCTTAGTTAGGCGCTTAACCTCGCGTAATCGACTCTTTGGTATGATTGGGCCACGATTATGTCCCAAAAAGGAGAAAATCATGACCATCGTGCCGATCAAAGAGCTGAAGAACACCGCGGCCATCTCGGAGAAGTGCCACGAGCTCAATGAGCCGATTTATGTGACCAAGAACGGCTACGGCGACATGGCCATCATGAGCATGGAGACGTTCGAGCACTACGATCGGGTCGTCCGCGAGGTGGAGGCCCGCCAGGAGGCTCGCCGCCGCGAGTTCGATGAGACGGTTTCCGATATCCGCGCGGCTCAGTTCGAGTATGAGCAGGGCAAGACCATTGACGTTGATGAGATGATCGCAAAGTACGAGGCCAGATATGGCATTTAAGATTCGCGCGGTCGACAGGTTTGACCGACAGTTTGGCGCGGCGCTTCAATTTCTAGAAGAGGCCGACTCTTCCGGAAAAGCGCCCCGTCGTTTCATAGCCGAGTTCAAGGAAGTCAAGGGGTATCTCGCGCAATTCCCAAACATGTATGCAATCCGAGAGGATGAGTCGAGGGCGTTCGGCTCGGCCGTCCGCGCGGCACGGGTTTCCAACTTCCTCATCTATTACGTCGTGCTCGAGGAAAAACAGGAAGTGGTGCTCTATGCGCTTCGCCACCAGCTTGCTGACCCCGAGAGGCTCGACTGGCCGGCGTTTTCGAGGAACTAGGGCGATTGCGGTAGGATGCTGGTGATAAACGACGAGGAAGGGGCCGCAAATGGCAGACGATGAGCTTCGCGAGGGCGTTTCGGCGCAGACCGACGAGATGGCGAGCGCGCTGCTCGGCCGCGCGCTCGACGTGCTGGCGGTGGGCGAGGACCTGCACGTTCTTCTTGCCTTGGGGTCGACCGACGGCTCCGTGGCCAGCTTCGAGTTTGCCGACGACGGCCCGGAGGAGTGTCTCGAGGGCGCGCGCAAGAAGGCCACCGATGCCGACGCGTCCGTCGTGCGCGCGGCGCTCGCGTATCGCGGAGCCGTCGCGGACGAGGCCGGGGCGTATCAGGATGCGGTGATTCTTGAGTTCGGCGAGCGCGGTTATCGCAGCTACTCGGCGTTTTCGCTGGTGGAGGTTACCGGCGACGAGGACACCTTTGGCTGGACCGAGCCCGAGGCCGCCGGCGAGGTGCCGCCGCTGCTCTAGCCTTTAGCCCTGCCACGGGTGACAGTCATTGGTGGCAGGCCGGACCTGCAAAAGGGACTGTCCCCAATGCGGGTCAGCGCCTGCCATTGGTAACAGTCACCGCGTCTCACATCTCACGTGGCTGCTGCGGGGCAACGGACCCGCGGGCCGCTGCGCATTGGCCCGGCTCCTCTTGCGACGCGGAAACTGTCACCAATGGCAGGCGCCGCGCAACTTCGCGTTAACCGCGTCTCTCGTGGCGGCCGCGGGGCAACGGACCCGCGGGCCGCTGCGCATTGGCCCGGCCCCTCTTGCGGCGCGGAAACTGTCACCAATGGCAGGCCCCGCGCGCGGACCGGCGAGTCGCAACGCGATGCGACTGCGATGGCCTGCCACCAATGACTGTCACCCGTGGCAGGTGCCGACTCGGGTGCGTTGCTGTAGATGACGTGACAGTGCTCCTCTAAGGCTTTCTCGCGGCCGTTCGCGCTGTATAATGCCCCAGTTGCCGAAAAATGAGGCATTAGCTAATCG
>CAZEHG010000234.1:0-1983 GCA_964512475.1 uncultured Atopobium sp. | reverse complement strand
CCGACGCCTTCGGCAGCCAGGCCGTCATCGTGGCCATCGACGCCAAGCAGGTCGGTAACACCGACAAGTGGGAGGTCTACCTGGCCGGCGGCCGCATTCCGACGGGCATCGACGCCGTGACCTGGGCCGAGGAGGCCGCGCGCCGCGGCGCCGGCGAGATCCTTCTTACCAGCATGGACCGCGACGGCACGAAGGACGGTTTCGACATCCCGCTCACGCGTGCCGTGGCCCGCGCGGTGAGCATCCCCGTGATCGCATCGGGCGGCGTGGGCACGCTCGAGCATTTCGCCGAGGGCATCATCGAGGGCGAGGCCGACGCCGTTCTCGCCGCGAGCGTCTTCCACTTCGGCACCTACAGCGTGCGCCAGGTCAAGGAGTACATGGCGAGCCAGGGCATCCCGGTCAGGCTCGACTTCTAGAGGTGTTTCGGCGCTTCTCGGCCCCGCGTTGCGAAAATCGGGCTGACGGCAGCTGGGGGCATTCCGGTGGGGCGCGGCATCTAGGTCGTTACGGGGTGCTGCTCGGGGTGGTTTCTCGTCGTGCCCGAGGCTCCGTGCAACAGAACGACGACTTTGCGGCAGGTTTCGAGGCAAACGGCTGCCCAAAGGCTTCAGTGGGGGCTGAGTAGCCGGTATTTCCCCAGTTGAGATGGACTCGGGTGGCCTTAAGTGCCCTTTTCTTGCCGCAAAGTCGTCGATTCGTTGTGCGCGCTTTTGCCGCAGGCGGCGTGCTCCGCGCTCGGCGTTACTCGAGCGTAACCGTAAACTCCTCGACTTGGGCGGCTTGCCCTTACTCACGGATGATGTGCAGCGCCGTTATCTCTACCTCGGTGACTTCCGAAGGCTCGATGAGCTTCGTGGGCACCGTAACGGTTGAGCCGTCGTCTCGGATAAGGCCGAAGTGGCTATACCTCGTCGAACCGATTTGGTCGTCGACGATCTGCTCGGTGCCGTCTTGAAGCTTGAGGGTAACGGCACGGACGGCGTCAGCGGTCCCTACTTGAGCGACTTCGCATCTGACCGAGAACGGACTGACCTCAGCCCACGAGCCGTTGGACGAAGAGAAGCGCCTGACTCCGATTTGCTTTGTGGAGTGGAAGGCCTCGGTCTGTGCATCGAGGCTTTGGGTGCTATAGATGTCGTCGCCCTCATGCCAGGATAGCTTCCACGTGATGTCACGGTCCAGGTCGCTGGCACCGTTCCAGGAGGCGAAGTACATGGTGAAATGTACTTCGGTGTCGGTTGGCTGTGCGATTCGCCTACCTGCGCTCGTCGAGCTCCTTGCGGACCTTGGTGTCGAAGACGGCCGCCGCCGCGTCGACGACCACGGTGATGCAGGGGACCACGGGCACGCCCGCGCCGGCACCGGAGACAATCATGGCGACGATGCCGAAGATGACGCCGAGGATGCAGAGCAGGCGGTGGCTGCCGAGCGCGCTCGGGCGGTTGGCGCCGTGGATGCCCGTGACGGAGCCCGCGATAGAGAGGATGCCGAAGACGGCGAAAGCGGGCAGGTCGAGGTAGAGGCGCGCCGCCTCGCCCCACTCCTTGGCCTCGACGGCCTCGCCGCCGCCGATCTTGGACAGGACCGCAAGGATGATGACGCAGATGGAAAGGACGAACTGGATGAGGCTCAGGACCTTGAGCGCCTTGCGATTACTGGACATGTGAGACCGCTTTCTATAGGGGGGTTCTCTCGAGCAGAAGTATACCTGCCGTATAGGGTCTCCGGGATTCTTGTCCCTTCTTCGTGGCATACTGAAACGCGTGTTTGAGGAACGTATGTGCTATTTACCGCGCGCGGCGACGAGGGGAGGCGGTGCATGGCAGAGGGTCTGGAGAAGCGCGTGCGCCGCTACGTGCGCGTGCGCTGCGAGATCGACGCGGACGGCTCGCTCACGCCGATCGCCGTGCTCTGGAGCCCCGGCCACGCCTACGAGATCACCAAGGTGAGCCGCCGCGAGAGCTGGGCGTGCCTGGGCAC
>CAZEHG010000233.1:0-1986 GCA_964512475.1 uncultured Atopobium sp. | reverse complement strand
CCATCCTGCGGCCGCCGGGTACCCCATCTAGCCCCTCAATCGTCGCTTGCGTACCTCAAGTACGCGGCGCTCCTCTTTCGGGGCTATCTGGGGCACCGGGCGACCGCCGCCAGGTTTCGGGGGCACATCTGCGGCACCCTGAGGCCGCCGTTGGGTTTCCGGGGCCAACAGCGACGGAAACCTTTCTTGCAAAACCAACGCCACACAAAGGAGGCAAAATGACCGACGACGAGCTCAAGCGCGTCGCCAACGAGGTCCGCAAGGGCATCGTGACGGGCGTCCACGCCGCCAAGGCGGGCCACCCCGGCGGCTCCCTCTCCATCGCCGACATCCTCACCTACCTGTACTTCGAGGACATGAACGTCGACCCGGCCGAGCCCAAGAAGGCCGACCGCGACCGCCTCGTCCTCTCCAAGGGCCACGCGGCCCCCGCGCTCTACGCCGTCCTCGCCAACCGCGGCTTCTTCCCGGTCGAGGAGCTCACCACCCTGCGCCACGTGGGCAGCCGCCTGCAGGGCCACCCCAACATGAACGACACCCCGGGCGTCGACATGTCCACCGGCTCGCTCGGCCAGGGCGTCTCGGCCGCCGTGGGCATGGCGCTCGCCGCCAAGCACTGGGGCGACTCCTACCGCACCTACGCCATCCTGGGCGACGGCGAGATCGAGGAGGGCCAGGTCTGGGAGGCCGCCATGTTCGCCGGCAACAAGGGCCTCGACAACCTCTGCCTCGTCGTTGACCACAACGGCCTGCAGATCGACGGCTCCATCGAGGAGGTCAACTCCGCGATGCCCATCGCCGACAAGTTCCGCGCCTTCAAGTTCAACGTCATCGAGCTCGCCGACGGCAACGACATGGCGCAGGTCCGCGCCGCCTTCGAGGCCGCCCGCGCGCACAAGGGCGCGCCGACCTGCATCGTCGCCGAGACCCTCAAGGGCAAGGGCGTGAGCTACATGGAGAACCAGGTGGGCTGGCACGGCAAGGCCCCCAACGACGAGCAGTACGAGCAGGCTATGGCCGAGCTCGAGGCCGCTGGGAAGGAGCTGTAATGGCAGACGTGAAGAAGGTCGCCACGCGCGCCAGCTACGGCGAGGCCCTGGTCGAGCTCGGAAGCGAGCGCGACGACTTCGTGGTCCTCGACGCCGACCTGGCCGCCGCCACGCAGACCGGCAAGTTCAAGGCCGCCCACCCCGAGCGCTTCTATGACTGCGGCATCGCCGAGGCCAACATGGTCGGCATCGCCGCGGGCATCGCCGCCGCCGGCAAGAAGGTCTTCTGCTCCACGTTCGCGATGTTCGCCGCGGGCCGCGCCTTCGAGCAGGTGCGCAACTCCATCGGCTACCCGCACCTCGACGTGAACATCTGCGCCACGCACGCCGGCATCTCCGTCGGCGAGGACGGCGCCTCCCACCAGTGCAACGAGGACATCGCCCTCATGCGCTCCATCCCGGGCATGACCGTCATCGTCCCGTCCGACGACACCGAGGCCAAGGCCGCCGTGCGCGCCGCCCTCGACTACGAGGGCCCCGTCTACATGCGCCTCGGCCGCCTCGCCGTCCCCGTGGTCAACGACCCCGAGACCTACGAGTTCCAGATCGGAAAGGGCGTCACCCTGCGCGAGGGCACCGACGTGACCCTCGTGGCCACCGGCCTCATGGTCGCCGCCGCCCTCGAGGCCGCCGACGTTCTCGCCGAGAAGGGCGTCTCCGCCGAGGTCATCAACATCCACACCGTCAAGCCCCTCGACGAGGAGCTCGTGCGCGCCTCCGCCAAGAAGACCGGCCGCGTCGTCACCTGCGAGGAGCACTCCGTCATCGGCGGCCTCGGCGACGCCGTGCTGGGCGCCCTGGCCGCGGACCCCGTGCCCGTGCGCAAGGTGGGCGTCAACGACACCTTCGGCGAGTCCGGCCCCGCCCTGGAGCTTCTCCACAAGTACGGCCTGGACGCCGAGGGCATCGTCTCCCAGACCCTCGACTTCCTCGGCAA
>CAZEHG010000232.1:0-1996 GCA_964512475.1 uncultured Atopobium sp. | reverse complement strand
GATCTGGTCGCCGATGTACTTGAAGCCGGTGAGGACGCGGCGCATCTCGAAGCCCCAGTCCTTGGCGAGCGCGTCGGGCATGGAGGACGAGACGATGGTAGAGACGGCGACCTTGGCGGCGACGTCCTCGCCGTTCTCCTTGGCCATGTTGGCGAGCCAGTCCATGAGCAGGACGCCCATCTCGTTGCCGGAGAGAAGCACATAGTCGCCGTCATGCGGGATGGCGGTGCCCATGCGGTCGGCGTCGGGGTCGGTGGCCACGACGAGATTGGGCTTGACCTCCTCGGCGAGCTTGAGGGCGAGCTCGAGTGCGGCGCGGAACTCGGGGTTCGGGTAGTTGCACGTGGGGAAGTTGCCGTCCGGCTCGGCCTGCTCGGGCACGACCGAGACGTTCTCGACGCCGATCTCCTTGAGGATGCGGGTCACGCACTCCATGCCGGTGCCGTTGAGCGGGGTATAAACCACCGAGTAGTCGGAGCCGGCCTTGAAACCGGGCACGGAGACCTTCTTGATGCTCTCGATGAAGGAGTCGAGGACCTCCTCGGGCGTCCACTCCACGAGGCCCTTCTCAAGCGCCTCGTCGAAGTCCATGGCGCCGGCGTAGGCCTCAAACGGGTCGGCCTTGGCGATGTTGGCGGAAATCTCGGCCGCGGCCTCGTCGGTGATCTGGCCGCCCTGGTCGTTGTAGACCTTATAGCCGTTGTAGGCGGCGGGGTTGTGGGAGGCGGTCAGCACAATGCCCGCGGAGGTGACCAGGTGACGCACGGCGAAGGAGAGCGTGGGGACCGGCTCAATGCGCGGGTAGACATAGACGTGGATGCCGTTGGCGGCGAGGATGCCGGCGGCGACCTTCTGGAAGTCCTCGCCCTTGAGGCGCGAGTCGCGGGCCAGGGCGAGCGTCGGGTTTTCATAGTGCGCGTTCAGATAGTCGGCGACGCCCTGGGTGGCCTGGGCGACGACATAGACGTTCATGCGGTTGGTGCCGACGCCGAGCGTGCCGCGCAGGCCGGCGGTGCCGAAGGCGAGGCTGCGGTAGAAGGCGTCATAGAGCTTGTCGCCGTCCTCGGAGACGAGACCAGCGAGCTCCTCGGCCAGGTCGGTCTCCTTAACGTTGTCCTGCCAGGTCTTGACGGTGGACTCGATGGACTGATCCATGTTGAAACTCCCCCACTTTCCTTGGCGCGCGTCCGAGTTGGCCACGGCCGACTTTAGATAGGTAAAGTTCATTTTATGGCCGGGAGGGACACAAGTGGCGAGAACCACCGCGCATATCCGTGAACGGTCGACGGGGGTATTTCCAAGCGGCGATCCGGGAGCTCTCGCGCAATACGCCCGAGATGGTGTCGTGAACACCGCCTCGAGCGGTTTTCTTGGCAGTTTCCCGCCGCCTCGACGAGAAACGCCTCAAGATGGCGCCGCCTCGAGGGCTTCTTGCCGGGAGATGAGACGAGGAGGAAGAAGGACGTCGCGGCTAGGCCACCAGATCGGCGCAGATCCTCGCCAACATATCAAGCCTTCTGAGACGTAACCAACGGCAACGTCAGTCAGCTTAGCCCCCGGCGAACAATATAGGCGTGGTGAATCTTCTGGTTGCGCTTGAAGTCCTCGGGGATGGTCTGGGCCGTGATGTCCTCGAGCACGACACCCGCCTTGGAGAGCGCCTCCTCGTCGGGCTTGAAGTTGCGCAGGTTGCACGAGAAGATCGCGCAGCCGTTGCGCGTGAGCAGGCGGGAGACGCCGATGATGAGCTCGGAGTGGTCGCGCTGCACGTCCCAGCTGGACTTCTTCATGCGCTGGGAGTTGGAGAAGGTCGGCACGTCGCAGAAGACGAGATCCCAGCGGTTCTTTGTGTGGCGCTGCTCGGAGACCCACTGGATGACGTCGGCCTGGACGAACTCGTGCTCCGGGCCCGTGAAACCGTTGCGCGCCATGTTGCGCCGCGCCCAGTCGAGGCTCGGGCGCGAGAGGTCCACGGTCGTCGTGTGCTTGGCGCCGC
>CAZEHG010000231.1:0-1999 GCA_964512475.1 uncultured Atopobium sp. | reverse complement strand
CGAGCTTGCTTATGACGGGACCGCCGGGGTAACCCAGGCCGAGCGCCTTGGCCACCTTGTCGAAGGCCTCCCCCACCGCGTCGTCGATGGTTGCCCCAAGCACCTCGTAGTCGCCCCAGGCGCGCACGTGCACGAGCATGGTGTTGCCGCCGGAGACGAGGCTCGCCACGAAGGGCGGCTGAAGGCCGGGCGTCTCGAAGAGGTTCGCCATGAGGTGCCCCTCGAGGTGATGCACAGCGATAAGCGGCAGGTCAGCGGCTGTGCAGAGACCCTTGGCAAACGCCACGCCGACCACGAGCGCACCCACAAGGCCGGGACCCGCCGTCACGCCGACGGCAGCGAGGTCGTCAGGCGTCAGGGTATCCACGCCGAAGTGCTCGCCCGCCTTGGCGAGCGTCTCCTCGAAGACGCCGACGATAGCCTCGGTGTGCTTGCGGCTCGCGATCTCGGGCACGACACCGCCGAAGCGCGCGTGAAAGTCGATCTGCGTGGCTACGACGCTGGCGCAGACGACGCCGTGCGAGTCGGTCACGGCCATGGCGGTCTCGTCGCAGGAAGACTCGACGGAGAGGATGAGCGGGCCGGCCGCGGCGATGGCGGCGCGGCCCTCGTCGTCGCGCGACGCGGCCTCGATGGGCCAGGGACGGATGGACGCACGCGGCGCCGGGTCGTGGTCCACGTCGGCGGAAAGGTCGGCGAGCGGCAGGTCGGCGCGCATGATACGTGCGTCGTGGCCGGTGCCGTAGTAGTTCGGGCGCACGCCAACCTCGGTATAGCCGAGCTTCTCGTAGAGCTTCTCGGCGGCAGCGTTGCCCACCTCGACCTCGAGCGTCGACCACGTGGCGTTGAGCATCTGCGCATCGTAGGTCACACGCGCGAGCAGGCGCTCCGCGATGCCCTCGCGGCGACGGCCCTCCGTAACGGCCACGTTGGCCACCTGCAGCTCGTCGGCCACCACGGTGCCGCCCGCGTAGCCGATGATCTGCCCGCGGTCATGCGCGACCCACCACACATGGCTGTGCGTGGTCACGTCGTCGTAGAAGACCTGCTCGGACCACGGCTCGTGGTTCGCGCCGGCGAAGACCTCGGCCTCGAGCTCGGCCACGGCGTGGACATCGTTGACCGTCATGGGGCGCAGCTGCGAATGGATGTCGGCGAGGGCGTCGTCGCAGCCGGTGAGCTCGACGGTCACGGGCTTCTTGAGACCGAGGCGCGTTCGCTCGTTCTCCTCGGCGTCGGAAAGGCGCGTGTAGATGGGCAGCACGAGCGCCGGGTCGCCGAGCGCGCCGGCGGCGGGCACCGTGTTGAACGCGTCGGCCGCTACCGCCGCGCGAAGAAGCCCCTCACCTGTGGGCCACCAGGCGTCCTCGGGCGCGAACTGAGCGGGCGCGAAGCCGGCATCCTCAAAGCGTGCACGGTACTTGACCAGGCCGTTTCCGGAAAGCGTGAGCTCGCGAGCGTCGGCGCGGGCCGCGAGGTCGGCCACGGCGACGTCCGCCTTCACCACCGTCTCGGCGGTAAAGGTACGGTGCGCACCGGCGTCGTCCAGCTGGTAGATGCCCGGATAGACCTCGCCGCGCATGGCATCGCCGAACGCGGCGAGCGCGCCGCGGACGCCAGCCGACCAGGCCGACCAGGCCATGGCGTCGAGCGCCGAGGTGCCGAAAAGGGGCAGGCCCGCGCCGCACGCCAAGCCCTTTGCCGTCGCGATGCCGATGCGCACGCCCGTGAAGGAGCCGGGACCGCGGCCCACGAGCACCGCGCCGACGTCGGCCATGGCAAGGCCGGCCGCGGCGAGCGCTTCTTTGCACGTGGAGACAAGCTCGACGTTCGCCTGGCGCCGGCACATGTGGTCGCGCGCGGCAAGAAGCTCGATGCCGTCGGCGCCCACGCGCCCAACGGCGCAGGCGAGCATGTCGGTCGAGGTATCGAGGGCAAGTACGATCTGGGTGCTCATGGGCGATCCTTTGCTGCTGGATTCAACCCTCCTAGTGTAACG
>CAZEHG010000230.1:0-2015 GCA_964512475.1 uncultured Atopobium sp. | reverse complement strand
CCGATCACGTCATCTACATCCCGCAGGTCCGCGACTGCTTCAGCCCCATCACCGCCTCGGTGCCCCTGCAGCTGCTCGCTCGTGAGGTGGCCCTGCTGCGCGGGTGCGACGTGGACCAGCCCCGCAACCTGGCCAAGTCGGTGACGGTGGAGTAGGGAGAAGCGCCCTTCTTGCCGCTCGCGCACCCTAAGCGCCGCGTCCAGCAACCATGTCTTGCTGGACGCGGCGCTTTGGTGGCGTTTGGCCCTATGCCAATGCCGGATGCGCCGTCTTCGGGGCGCGGCGTCGGGCAACCCGGCCCCGCGCCATATTGTGTGCCGGGTGTGGAGAAAGCCCCGCCCGGCACGGCGCCGGGGCCGCTGAGGGACTTTCGGTTGGCCGGCGCCCGGGGCTTGTCCCATAATGTCCCGGAAACATCGGCGCTCTTTGCGCCCCCAGCCTTGCACGCTTTCGCCCGAAAGGACCCTCTATGAAGTCGATCATCCCCGCCGCCGGCCTGGGCACCCGCTTCCTCCCGGGAACGAAGGTCACCCCGAAGGAGATGCTGCCCGTCCTCGACAAGCCCGTCATCCAGTACGTGGTCGAGGAGGCCCTGGCGCCCGAGGAGGTCGACGAGTGCATCATCGTCTCTTCCCAGGCCAAGCCCCAGATCATGAGCTATTTCACGCGCGACCTCGCGTTGGAGGACGAGCTCGTCTCCCGCGGCAAGCCCGGCTACGCCAAGGCCATCGCCGAGGCGGGGGCGCTGCCCGTCGACTTCTGCTTCCAGAGCGAGCCGCGCGGGCTCGGCCACGCCATCCGCTGCGCTTCCTACGCCACCGGAGACGAGCCCTTCTTCGTGCTGCTCGGCGACTACATGGTCCCCGACAAGAGGATCCTGCCCCGCATGCTCGAGGTCTCCAAGGCCCATGGCGGCTGCTCGGTCATCGCCGTCGCGCCCTGTGCCGAGGAGGAGGTGTCGCGCTACGGGATCATTGCCGGCAGGCAGACAGGTACCATCGCCGAGTTCCCCGAGGCCGGCGAGAACGACGAGGGCGCCGTCTGGAAGCTCACCGGCATGGTCGAGAAGCCCAAGGCCGCCCTCGCACCGAGCCACCTCTTCATCGTCGGCCGCTACCTGCTCTCGCCGCGCGTGATGGAACTTCTGAAGGACCAGAAGCCGGGCGCCGGCAACGAGATCCAGCTCACGGACGCCATGGAGCGCTGCCTCGCCGAGGAGGAGTTCTACGCTCTCGTCATCGACCCCAAGGAGGGATACGACACGGGCACCGTCGCGGGTTGGATCGCCACGAACGCCCACATGGCGCAGGCCGACCCGCGCTTCTCGGCCGCCTTCGCCGAGGCCATGGCCGACTAGCTCCTGCGTTGAAGCGGGGTGTCGCATCGACTTCATGAAATAGGGGCCCGCGGCCGATTGGCTGCGGGCCCCTTCGTGTCGCTGCGGGCGCGGGTCGCGGCGCCTCGGGCGGCCGCCGCGATAACCGCCGCGCAACGAATCGACGGCTTTGCGGCAGGTTCCGGCCTTTTCTGACCGTCAATGCGCGCGATAAGGGGCGAAAACGTCGGAGAACGGGCCGAAACAGCCTCAAAGGAGGCTTCAGGACCCGAAATCTGCCGCAAAGCCGTCGATTCGTTGCAGGTGGACAGCGGGAAATGTCATCCAAAGCGCCGCGGGTGGCCCCGTTCCGTTTTCGCGCCGCGGCGGCCCGCTAGTCCCAGTACCCCTCGTGGACGGCCACGGCTCTGGCGCGGCTCGGGGCAGGGCCCCACGACCTCAATCTTTTTTTTGGCTCGATCCTAAGGACTGGCGACGGGGCGTGTCGAGCGTGGGGGTTCTGCTCGATGTCGCCGGTTTGCGCGAGGATGTCGCGCACGGTCATGGCGTTCGTGCTACCATGCATGACCATAGGCGATGACGGGGAGAGTACCCGGGAGCGCGCGGCCGACAGAGAGCGGGGATGCTGAGATCCCGCGACCGCGTCCCGGCGAAGATCACCCCCGAGCCGCGGCCCCAA
>CAZEHG010000229.1:0-2027 GCA_964512475.1 uncultured Atopobium sp. | reverse complement strand
CCAACCGCTTCATGACGGGCCAGAACCTGCTCATCGACGGCGGCGAGGCCGGCCGCACCGAGTTCGTCTGGCCGGGCTAAGGGGCATTGCCGCCAAGGCGCATCAGAAACACCGCAAGGTGCTCATGCACCCGGCGTCACCGGGGCCCGCGCGCGTTTAGAATGAAGCTCGCCGGCCCGAATAGGCCTGGCACCTGACCTTCTTGCCGACCGAAGGGAACCCTATGGACATCGATTACCTGCTCCTGCTCCAAGGCCTCCGCGAGGCGACGGGCACATTCCTGCCCGAGTTCTTCGGCGTCGTGAGCAAAATCGCCGTGAGCGAGCTCCCGGTCCTGATGATCTGCTTCGTCTATTGGGCGTTCGACCGCCAGGCGGGAAAGCGCATTATCGGCGGCCTGTCGCTGGGTCTCTTTGTGAACGGTCTGCTCAAGCTCACGTTCTGCGTATACCGCCCCTGGATTCGAGACGCGCGCGTGCTGCCCTACGGCGACGCCAAGATGGCCGCGACCGGCTATTCGTTCCCAAGTGGCCACTCGACCTGGGCAACCGCCTGCTTCGGCGGCGTCGGCGAATGGCTGCGGCGAATGGGCTGGCGCGTGCCCTGCGTCGTGCTATGGGTGTTCGTCGCGCTCGTCATGTTCTCGCGCAACTTCCTCGGCGTCCATACCCCGCAGGACGTTCTCGTCGGCTTCGGCGCCACGGCGCTCTCGATGTTCGCCATCTACAAACTCGAGGCCTGGACCGACGAGAACCCCCGACGCGACCTCTACGTGCTGGTCGGCGGTCTCCTCCTCTGCATCGCCGCAGTGGCGTACTACTACCTCAAGTCCTACCCGCTTGACTACAACGCGGACGGAAGCCTGCTCGTGGACCCTATGCAGATGACCAACGACTCCTTCCAGGGCGTCGGCCTTTTGGGCAGCTACGTCGTCTGCCGCTTCATCGAACGCCGCGGCTTCGACTTCGACCGCGAGCTCACCATGCGCGAGCGAATCGTGTGCGCGTCCGTGGGGCTCATCCCCTTCGCCGGGCTGCTGGCGTTCTGCATGTACATACTCGGCGGCCTGGTGGGCACCGCGGCCAAGAACGTGATCATGTTCGCCGCCATCGTCTTCTACGCGATGGTGGTCATGCCCGCCGCCATGGGCCTCGTGGCCAAGGTCCGCGACCGGAAGTAGCGGAAACGAGCCATGGCGGGGTGGCGACGGCCGATTTTGGCAGGCCAGCGCAGTCCCAAAAGCACCAACTCTGAGATTTCACACTTTAAAATCGCCTCCCCATAGTAGAGGAGGCGATTTCTGTTTCGTTTACGCAGGAAAACGAAGGTTGGGAGAGCTGGTCTACTCAACCATCTCGGTTTTAAAACGCGAAATCTCAGAGTTCGCGGCTCGCCCGGGACGCAGCGGCTCGCTCGGGCCCGCTCTCCCGCCGTTTCAGTCCCCGATTAGCCTTCCAACTCGGCGAGAAGGGCGCTCACGACCTCGACGGCGTCGCCGACCACCGAGTACTGCGCCGCGCCGAAGATGGGCGCGTCCGGGTCCTCGTTGATGGCGACCACGCACTCGGCTCCGCTGATACCGGCTAGGTGCTGGATCGCACCCGAAACACCAACGCTGACCAGCAGTTTCGGCGCAACGGAGACGCCCGTCTGCCCCACCTGGTGGCGATACTCGAGCCAGCCGGCCTCCACAACCGGGCGTGTGCAGCCGAGCTCGGCGCCGAGGGCGTCGGCCAGGCGGCGCATCAGCTTGAGGTTCTTCTTGCTGCCGATGCCGCGACCCACGACGACAAGCCGCTCGGCGTCAGTGATGGACGGCTCGTCGGAAGGAGTCGCGTGCTCGAGCACCTCGACACGCGGCGTGACGTCGGCCGCGAGCGCAACCTCCTCGACCGTCCCCTCACGAGCAGCGTCGGGCTCAGGAGCCTTGAAGATGCCAGGGCGCACCGTCGCCATCTGCGGGCGATGGGCCGGGCACATGATGGTGGCCATGAGGTTGCCGCCGAAGGCCGGGCGCGTCTGGTGGA
>CAZEHG010000228.1:0-2046 GCA_964512475.1 uncultured Atopobium sp. | reverse complement strand
CAAGGACGGCTTCTACGCCGAGCTCTACAACTCCCAGTTCGACGAGGCCGCGTAAAGAGGCCTGAAATCGGCGTCCTCCCGGCAATGGCCCCGGCAATGGTCTCTGCAAACTGATTCCCCGGCGACAGGGTTTTTCAAAACACTGTCGCCGGGGAATCAGTTCGCAGTTTAGGCGACCGTAAGCCGCCTTCCAGGTCTCTGCTTAGCGGCGGTCCTTCATCGGAACGTAATCGCCGTCAGACATAATCGAGTTGTACGCAGGGCGGATGATGCGCCCGGCGCCGTACAGCTCCTCCATGCGGTGCGCGCACCAGCCGGCCAGGCGCGCCATCGCAAAGAGCGCCGTGTACATATCCGCCGGGATACCGAGCATCGAGTAGACGAAGCCCGTATAGAGGTCGATGTTCGCGCAGATGGGCTTGGTGGTGCCCTTGACGTCGCGCATGATCTGCGGGCCGAGCTTCTCGATGTTCTCGAGCAGCTGGAGCTTATCGTCGCGACCCTTCTCGTGGGCGAGCTTGCGCGCGTACTTCTTGATGATGACGGCGCGCGGGTCGGAGAGCGTGTAGACCGCGTGGCCGAGGCCATAGATGAGACCGCTTCCGTCGAAGGCCTGGCCGTTGACCACATCGGTGAGATACGCGGCCACCTGGTCCTCGCTCGCCCAATCCTCGATCGTTTGCGCGGCGTCCTCGATCATGGCGCTGACCTTGACATTCGCGCCACCGTGCTTGGGCCCCTTCAGCGAGCCGATGGCCGCCGCATAGGCGGAGTAGGCGTCGGTGCCCGAGGACGAGAGGACTCGCGTGGTGAAGGTCGAGTTGTTGCCGCCGCCGTGCTCGGCGTGGAGCATGAGCATGACGTCGAGCAGCATCGCCTCATCGTGCGTGAAGCCCTGGTCCCCGCGCAGGACATCGAGCAGCGTCTCGGCCATCGAGAAGCCCTCGCGCGCCGGCGGCACCAGCAGCTTCGTGCCCGTGGCGGAGGCGACGGCCGCCTCGTGCGCCACCGCCGCCGTGCGCGGCCAGCGGCCGAGCAGCGAAAGCGCGGCGTCGATCTCGTGGGTCGGCGTGGTGTCGTCCGGCGTGGGGTCGAAGGAGTACAGCAGCAACGTGGCACGCTGCAGCACGTTCATGATGTTCTGGCTATACGTAGTGCGCGGGAAGATGTGAAGGAAGCCCTCGGGCAGCTGACGGCGCGAATCGATGCGCGCCTTAAAGTCGTCGAGCTGGCCTTGGGTGGGCAGGACGCCCGTCATCAGCAGATAAGCGCATTCCTCGTAACCGAAGCGGTCCTCGGACTGCGCGTTGTCGATAATGTCCGCGATGTGGTAGCCGCGATAGATGAGGTCGCCCTTGTCGGGCTTCACGCCCTCGGGCGTCTTGTTGTAGCCATGGACGTTCGAAATGGTCGTGAGGCCCACAAGCACGCCGGAGCCGTCCGCGTTGCGCAGGCCGCGCTTAACGTCGTACTTGGCGTAGAGCTCGGGCGGGACGACGTCGATGTCCTCAAAGCCCTTATAGAGCTTATCCGAGACGCGCGGGCGGCCGAGCGCCACCGACGGCATAGGATAGGCGTCCGCCACATGCGTCATGGCCGAGGTCTCGAGCGCGGAAAGAATCGGGCGCGTGCCGCCCTTGCGGTTGCGGATAAGTGTCATTGGCAGAACCTCCCAAGTAAAGAGAAGGCCTATGCCCGGGTCGTCGGCGCTTATCGCCGTCGGTATGTGCGGGCGCGGATGGGCCTCGTTGCGGTCCTAAAGGCGGTACATGTAGCGGAAAACCTCTTCGCGCTGCAGGGTGATCTGAACGCCAAGGGCCTCGGAGAGCTCGTCGAGCTTAGCCTTGAGCTCAGAGAACTCGGCGGCGGCGCCAAGGTCGACGAGCATGGTCATCGTGAAGATGCCCTGCAGGATGGTCTGCGAGATGTCGAGGATGTTGGCCTGGCGCTCGGCAAGGGCGCCGGTGACGGATGCGACGATGCCGGGGCGATCGCTGCCCAGGACGGTGATGATGGCGCGGTTGCTGGATGCGACGTCGGAAGTCG
>CAZEHG010000227.1:0-2063 GCA_964512475.1 uncultured Atopobium sp. | reverse complement strand
CATGTCGCGCTGCGTGACCTCCTGCAGGCGCGACTTGGCGCTGATGGGCTTCTTCGCGAGGTCGGGCGAGACGTGGGGCCCGAGCGTCCGCGCGACGAAGTCGTGGGCGGCCTCATAGCCGGCGTCCAGATAGAGCGCCCCCACGAGCGACTCGTAGACGTTCTCGAGCGCCGAGTGCATGCCGCGCGCGCCGGTCCCCTTCTCGGACTCGCCCATCACGATGAGCTCCGAGACGCCGAGGCCCTTACAGACCAGCGAGAGCATCTTGCCCGAGACGAGCGCGATCTTGAGCTGGGAGAGCTCGCCCTCGTTCATCGTGGGATAGCGCTCGTAGAGGTCGGTCGCCACGATGGCTCCGAGCACCGAGTCGCCCAGGAACTCGAGGCGCTCGTAGGAGAGCTTCGTGCGCGCGCCCTCGACTGCGGACGGGTGCGTGAGGGCGCGCTCCAGGAGCGTTTTGTCCGTGAACTCGTGGCCGCAGACGGCTTCCGCGGCCTCGAGGCGCTTGTGCATCTTCAAAAGACGAGCCCTTCTTGCCTACTGGGCGTTCTCGATGGCGTCGACGACCTGCCCGACGGTGGCGATCTTCTCGACCGCCTCGTCGTCCATGGTGGTCTCGAACTCGTCCTCGAGGGCGGTCACGAGCTCGAGCAGGTCGAAGGAATCGGCGCCGAGGTCCTTGAGGTTGGTGTCCTCGGCGAGCTCGACGTCCTCATCGATGTCAAGGGTGTCGTTGACGATCTCGATGACCTTGGAAAGAATCTCCTGGCGATCCATTGGGTCCTCCTTACGGCGGGCGCGCGTCCCGCGCTCGCGGTTCTTGAACAGGGGCGGACTAGATATTACCCGTTACGCGGAGACGGCGCAGGCCTGCGCGATCTTGGCGGGGAGGTCGGCGCGCGCGGCCGAGGCGCAGTGGAGCACGCCCATCTTCACGGCTTCTGCGCTCGTGGCCCCGTGGCCCTTGACCACGGGCGCCTTGAGGCCCAGGAGAATGGCCCCGCCGTACTCGTGGCCGGACAGCTCGCCGGACATGGTCTTGAGCGCGCCCTTGAGCAGCGCGAGGCCGAGCTTGTTCGCCAGGCTCGCGCCCATGGCCTCCTTGAGGCGGCCCAACACGAATTTGCCGGTGCCCTCGATGGACTTCAGGGCCACGTTGCCGGTGAAGCCGTCCGTGACGATGACGTCGAAGGAGTCGCCGAGGATGTCGGTGCCCTCGGCGTTGCCCGCGAAGCCGCAGCCGGCGCCGGCAAGCGCCTCGTGGTAGGCGAGGGCGGTCTCCGAGCCCTTCGTCTCCTCGGAGCCGTTGCACAAAAGGCCCACGCGCGCGTCGTCGACGCCGAGTGCGACCTTGGCATAGGCGCGCCCCATGTGCGCGAACTGCACGATGACGTCGGACTTGACGTCGGCGTTGGCCCCCATGTCGAGAAACACCGTCTTGTGGGAGCCCTTGCCCGGGAAGGGCAGGGCGAGCGCCGGGCGCTTGATGCCCTTGAGACGACCGATGCCGAAGGTGGCCGCCGTGAGGACGGCCCCCGTCGACCCCGCCGAGAAGAGCCCGTCTGCCTGGCCCGCCTTGACCGCGGCGGCGGCGCGGACGATGGAGGCGTCCTTCTTGCGGCGCACCGCCGAGGCGGGGTGCTCGGCCATGCCGATGACCTCGGTGCAGGGCAGCGCGCTGGCGCGCTCGTGCTTGGAGCAGAACGCCTCGACGACTCCGGGCGCGCCGGCCACGAGCACGGCGAGCTCGGGGTCGGCCTCGAGCGCGGCGGCCACGCCCTCCAGGACGACGGAGGGCTCCTTGTCCGAGCCCATCACATCAACGCAAACGGTAACCATTCATCCTCCAAAGAGAGGGTACTCATCAACCTTCTTAGTATACGGCAGCTAGGCCGTGTGGCCAGGCAGCACAGGTCGCTCCCCTGTCAAAAAAGGTGACCGTCAAATGACGGCCACCTTAAAAGCTCATCGACTATCTTATGAGGCTCAAGAGCTACTCGGAGACGACGACGACCTCGCGGTCCTTGTAGTAGCCGCAGTTCGGGCACACGTGGTGCGGGAGC
>CAZEHG010000226.1:0-2065 GCA_964512475.1 uncultured Atopobium sp. | reverse complement strand
CGGCCTCGTCCTCGTAGTCGTAGGCGTTGCCCGCGATGTGGTCGCGGCGCTCGATGATGGCGACCTTGCAGCCGCAGGCCTCCGCGAGGCGACGTGCGCAGACGCTTCCGGCGTAGCCGCAGCCGACGACGAGGACATCGTAGGATTCGGGGTTGAAGCCCGCGCCGAGACCGCTCTGAATGTTCATGTAGTTCCTCTCAGGATGTGTACAGGCCTGACCCTAGGGCCAGCGGCGAGCCGGTGAAAGGAAGAACGTTCACCTCTTGCCATAATGTCCGAAAGATTCTAGCACCAGACTCCTATAATGGCTCCGTTTGACGCCTGCGGGCCGACACAAGGCACGAAATGCAGGGCCAAGCGCGCATCAGCAAAGCAGATTTTGTGGAGGAGAAGTAATGAGCGACTTTCTTGACCGTATGAAAGCGGCCGCCAAGTCCGACAAGAAGACCATCGTCCTGCCCGAGGGCGAGGACCCGCGCACCATTGAGGCCGCGAAGAAGATCATCGAGGAGGGCCTCGCCGAGCTCGTCATCCTCGGCGACCCCGGCGAGATCGACGTCCCCGGCGCCACCGTCATCGACCCGCGCCGGGCCGAGAAGAAGCAGGCCTACGCCGAGAAGTTCGCCGAGCTGCGCGCCAAGAAGGGCGTCACCCTACCCGAGGCCATGGAGCAGATGAACGACGCCACCTACTTCGGCACCATGATGGTCAAGATGGGCGACGCCGACGGCCTCGTCTCCGGCGCCTGCCACTCCACCGCCAACACCCTGCGCCCCGCCCTGCAGATCCTGAAGACCGCCCCGGGCACCAAGCTCGTCTCGGCTTTCTTCATCATGTGCACCAAAACCCCGCAGTACGGCGCCGAGGGCACGCTGCTCTTTGCCGACTGCGGCCTGAACATCAACCCGAACGCCGACGAGCTCTCCGAGATCGCCCTGGCCTCCGCCGAGTCCTGGAAGGCCTTCATGCCGGGCGAGGAGCCGAAGGTCGCCATGCTTTCCTTCTCGACCATGGGCTCCGCCAAGGGCGACGTCCCGACCAAGGTCCAGGAGGCCGTCAAGCTGGCCAACGAGAAGAACCCCGACCTCGCCCTCGACGGAGACCTGCAGCTCGACGCCGCGCTCGTCCAGTCCGTCGCCGACCTCAAGGCCCCGGGCTCCAAGGTCGCCGGCAACGCCAACATCCTCGTCTTCCCTGACCTCGAGGCCGGCAACATCGGCTACAAGCTCGTCCAGCGCTTCGGCGGCGCCGACGCCTACGGCCCGATCCTGCAGGGCATTGCCAAGCCCGTCAACGACCTGTCCCGCGGCTGCTCCGCGGACGACATCGTGGGTGTCGTGGCCATCACCGCCGTCCAGGCTCAGATGGCCGAGTAGGCGCTCGGTTTAACCTGACCGCCCCCGGCCGCCCGGCCTTCTTCACTGCCCAGCGCTCGCCGCTTGCGCGGCTCGCTCGCTTCGCGATTCGCGTGAAGAAGGCCGGGCGGCCGGGGGCTTCGTTATACCGGCTGGCACTTAGTCAGGTGATAGAACGACGACGGACAGCGACTCGTGGGCAAAGAAGGGCCCCGCTTCTTTTATGAAGCGGGGCCCTTTTACGTGCGATGGAGAAAGCCGATCGTTAGCCGAGGGGGTGCGGGCCGGCGGCGCGAACCTCGTCGGACATGGACTGCAGGCGCTTCTCGGCGTTCTCGACGAACATGCAGGCGAGCTTCTCGGCGGTCGCGTCGTAGGCGTTGGGATCCGACCAGGTGCTCTTCGGGTCGAGGAGCTCAGAGGGCACATCCGGGCAGGCGGTGGGCACCTCGAGGTTGAAGCGCTCGTCGTGGACGAACTCGCAGTCGTCGATGACGCCGGACTGGGCAGCCTCGACCATCTTGCGGGTGTACTTGAGCTTGATGCGCGAGCCCACGCCGTAGGGGCCGCCCGTCCAGCCGGTGTTGATGAGGTAGACGCGGGTGCCGCCGTTCTCGATCTTCTCGCCGAGCATCTGGCCGTAGACCATGGGGTCAAGCGGCATGAAGGGCTCGCCGAAGAGGCTCGAGAACGTGGGCTGGGGCTCCTTG
>CAZEHG010000225.1:0-2114 GCA_964512475.1 uncultured Atopobium sp. | reverse complement strand
CGGCCGGCGTCCTCGGCGTAGAACTCGACGTCCTCGACGTACTTCTTGGCGTAAGAGACGCAGTGGCGGGCGCGCTCGATGCACTCGTCCTCGGTGATGTGGAGCTTGTCGCGCAGGTGAGAGGGACTGACGCCCAGGCCGGTGTGGATGCGCGGGCGCTTGGCGCACTTGAGGGCCTCGGCCGCGCGGTCGATGTCCTTGTCGACGGCGCGCGTGAGGCCGCAGACGGTGCAGGCGTCGCCGGCCAGGCGGCCGATTTCCTGCACGGAACGGAAGTCGCCGGGCGAGCTGATGGGGAAGCCGGCCTCGATGACGTCGACGCCCATGCGGATAAGCTGCTGGGCGATGACGAGCTTCTCCTCGGTGTTCATGGAGGCGCCGGGCGACTGCTCGCCGTCGCGCAGGGTGGTATCGAAGATGTGGATCTTGCGGGTCATGGTCTTCCCAATCGTTTGGGCGCCCGTTCACGCGGCGGACGCGGCTTGTGGCGGGGTCGGGACGCGGCCGGCGCTGGCCGCAGAAAAAAGCCGCTACCCGGGCATGGGCAGGCGGCTCAAGTCACGCGCGCTGGTGTTCAACGGCACCTAACGCGCGCAGGTAAGTAGAAGTAGGTTGAGGTCGGAGGCAAGAAGCACGGCGCCGCCGAGAAGGACGCGCGAATCCTCGCACCCGCTCGCTCGAACGTTAGCAGCCTCGTGCCGTGCCATGCCTGACCCCCTTGGACTCTCGCGCCCCGTGCGGGCGCGGTTACTCGACTATGCCACATCTGCGCTATGCGTGCTCGCGCGATTAGGCGAACGGGGCCCGCCGGCCGCTACGCGCGCGGGGCCCGCCGGCCGCTACGCGTTGGCCGGGGTGGCGGTGAGCCGGGCGCCTCAGCCGCTACGCGTTGGCCGGGGAGGCGAAGGCGGGGTTGGCAACGCGCACGGAGCCGGGGAAATCCTCGAGCAGGCGCTTCCATGCGGCCGTGACCTCATTCGGGACATCCACGTGGGCGATGAAGCCGGCGCCGGCGGGGCCGTACCCGAACTCGTCATCGGTTAGGCGCTGGACCTCGCCCATAAGCAGGGTCAGGTAATGCCCCATGTCCCACATGCCCAGAGGCTCGTGGTCGAAGGCGAGGCCCGCAAGCGGCTCCACGTCGGCTGCGGTCCCGCTCGGCACGACGCGTACCTGGTAGGCGGCGTAATTCACGCGCGCGACCCCAGGCATCTCCTTCTCCACCTGCGCCGACATGCGGCGCTGCATCGAGACGTCGTGGATAAACGCCATGCTCGCGCACGCCACTCCCCTCTTTGCCAGAAGCGCGCGGAGGTTGACGACGTTCGCGCCGCAGTTCGTGGACTCGCGCTCTAGAAGGTCGGCGCGAAGGCCGTGCCTCGCCTCCAGATAGGCCTCGAAGACCTCAGCCTCGGACGCGTCGTCGGCGAAGGCGACCTCGGGGCAGAGCTCGCGGGTACGGGCACGGAAGGCGGGCGTCGTATGCCCGGCGCCGCCCACGATGGCGTAGGCCTTGGCCACACCGGCGCGCATCGCCGCGGCGAGGACGTCTGCCCCGATAAGCGGCGCCCCGCCGAAGAGCGTGAGCACGTCCACCTGCGGGGCGCCGACAACGCGTCGCAGCTCAGCGGGTGTGAGCGCCGTCACGTCGCGCACCCCCTCGAAGCCCGCGAGCACGTTCATGTCGCGCGCGATCCGCGCAAAGTCCCTTCTTGCCATCGATCCTCCTCGCTCGATCGCGGCCCCCACGGGTTGCCGCGCTTCCAAGGATATGCGACATAGACTCAGACGCCGCGGCGCATGTCCACCGATTATGGTCCACGCCTCCCGCACAACGTCGCCCTTCTCACCGCCGTGCACACGATCCATCCCTTGTTGGGAAGAAGGGCCGGGCACTTCCCGACCGGGCTGTTTGCCGATAGTTAAATAGTTTACCTACTTCCCTACAAGTAGGCTAAGCCGCCCGAAAGAGGGGCGGCCTTCTTGCCAACTGGGGTTTTGCCGATAGTTAAATAGTTAGGGTACTTGGAGAGAAGTACCCTACCGCCTCGGCCGGTCTGGCAAGAAGGGCGCACAAGGCGCCCACGCTTCCTGTCATCCAGCCGTTTTTCGCA
>CAZEHG010000224.1:0-2116 GCA_964512475.1 uncultured Atopobium sp. | reverse complement strand
TGGGCTTGGAGAGCATGCTCTTGCGCGTGCGGACGTTCAGGTGCATGCCGTTGATCGTGTTGATGAGGCACAAGGCGTCGGCGCCGGCCGCCTCGAGCGAGCGGGCGATCTCCGGCACGCGGACCGGGGCCATCTTGACCAGCAGCGGACGCTTCACGCGGTCGCGCACCGCTCCCACGACCTCAGCCGCGGACTCAGGGGTGCCGCCCACGAGGGCGCCGCCGCGGGCGATGTTCGGGCAGGAGATGTTGAGCTCCACCCCCGCGCACCAGGGCGCCAGCTCCTCGATCTTCTCGACGGCGGCCACATACTCCTCGATGGAGTGCCCGGCCGCCTGGAGGACGACCTGGCAGCCGCGCTGCTGCAGTTCCTGCAGGTACTCGCCATAGGAGGCGAGCATCCCGGCCACGCCGGGGTTCGCGAGGCCGACCGTGTTCATCATGCCGGAGGGCACCTCGCACATGCGCGGCTCGGGATTGCCGAGCCAGGGTTCTGCGGAACAGCCCTTCGTCGTGATGGCGCCCAGGCGCGACACGTCGAAGAAGCCCTCGAACTGCCAGCCGAAGCCGAAGGTGCCCGAGGCGGTGTTCACGGGGTTCTGCATCTTGACGCCGCCGAGGTCGACGGCCATGGAGACGTTCTTCTCGGCCATTACCACGCCACCTCCTCGGCATCGAACACGGGGCCGTACATGCAGCAGGACTTATAGGTGCCGTCCGCCATGGAGACGTTGCAGGTGTTGCACGCGCCGAACGAGCACGACATCATCCGCTCCATGGAAACCTGGCAAGAGACGCCGGCATCGCGGCAGATCGCGGCGACGCCGCGCATCATGACCTGCGGACCGCAGGTGTAGACGGTGTCGTACTCCCCCTCGGAGAGAAGGACGCGCAGGGCATCGGTCGTGAAGCCCCGGCCGCCGGCAGACCCGTCGTCGGTCATGAAGACGGCCTGGCCGGCACCCAGCTCGCGAAGGCGCTCGACGCCCCAGAGCCTGCTCGCGGTCTGGGCGCCGAGGACGCCGTCGAACGCGACGCCTGACGCGGCGAGAAGCCCGGCGGCCGCAACAACGGGGGGCGCGCCCACGCCTCCGCCGACGACGACGGAGCGGCCCTGGCCCTCGCGAACGCGCCAACCGTTGCCGGAAGGCCCAAGAACCGACGAGCATACGCCCGCGGCCATGCGGGTCAGGGCGCGCGTGGCGTCGCCCACGACGGCGTAGACGATCTCGACCGTGCCGGCCGCGGCATCAGCCGAGGCGAACGAAAGGGGCACGCGCAGGATCTGCTTGGCTCCCGGGACGAGGAAGTTCATGAACTGCCCGGGCGCGAGCGAGGCGGCGAGCTCGGGCGCCGAGAAGACCATGCGCCAGATGCCGTCGCCCACCGCCGCGTTCTCGACGACCGTGAACGTGTGCTCGCGCACGTTGGACTTGAGGATCATCGACGTCCCCTAGTTCTGCGGGCAGACGACGCCGTCGGCGAGCGTGCGCTTGCCGCCCACGAAGACGTCGGTGGCCACGCCTGTGAGCATCTTGCCGAGCCACGCGGAGTTCTTGGAGCGGCTCTGCAGGTACTCGGGGGTGATCTCGACGGATTTGGCGGGGTCGATGAGCGTGAGGTCGGCGGCGGAGCCCTCGGCCACGGTGACGGGGTCGAGGCGCAGCAGCCGGCGCGGGTTCACGGCCATGACCTCCACGAGACGCGCCCAGCTCATCTTTCCGGTGACCACGAGGTTCTGGATCATGAGCGGAAGCGACGTCTCGAGGCCCACGATGCCGAAGAACGAGATCTCCCACTCGCAGTCCTTCTCGTGGGGGGCGTGCGGAGCGTGGTCGGTGACGATGCAGTCGACCGAGCCGTCGAGCACGCCCTCGCGAAGCGCGGCGGCGTCGTCGGCCGTGCGCAGCGGCGGGTTCATCTTGAGGTTGGTGTCGTAGGTGTCGGTGATGTCGTCCTCGCAGAGGAACAGGTGGTGCGGGGTGACCTCGCAGGTCACGGGCAGCCCTTCGGCCTTAGCGGCGCGCACGAGGTCGAGCCCCTTGCGCGTGGAGATGTGGCAGATGTGCAGCGGGCACTTGGTGAGGCGGACGAGCTCGATGTCGCGGTAGATCTCG
>CAZEHG010000223.1:0-2144 GCA_964512475.1 uncultured Atopobium sp. | reverse complement strand
TCCAGACGATGTCGTGGTTGCCCCACTGGATGTCGATGGAGTGGTAGGCCATGAGGCGGTCGAGGATGCGGTCGGCCCTGGGGCCGCGGTCGAAGATGTCCCCCACGAGGTGAAGGTGGTCGACCGCCAGGCGCTTGATGAGCGCGGCGAGCGAGCAGATGAAGTCGTCGGCGCTGCCGGTGTCGATGATGGAGCTGATGATGCGCTGGTGGTACGCCAGGCGCGCCTCGCGCTCGTCGGAGGAGGTGTGGAGAAGCTCGTCGATGATGTAGGCGAACTCGACCGGCATCGCCTTCCTTACCTTCGAGCGCGTGTAGGTGCCCGAGAGGTGCCGCGCGAGGCGCACGAGGCGCATGAGCGTTATGGCGTACCACTCCTCGGTGAGGCGGCCCTCCTCCTCGAGCCGGCGGAGCTTGAGCGTCGGGTAGTAGATGAGCGTGCAAAGGTCCCCCTGCTCGTCTTTGGTGAGCTGGAACTCAAAGGTCGAGCTCACGCGCTCGCGGATAACGCCCGAGCAATTGTTGAGGATGTGCTCGAAGGCCTGGTACTCGCCGTGGACGTCCGAGACGAAGTGCTCGGTGCCCTTGGGGAGGTTGAGGATGGCCTCGAGGTTGATGATCTCGGTGTAGGCGGACTGGGTGGTGGGGAACTTCTCGGCAAGAAGCTCGAGGAACTTGGTCTGCGCCGTGCGCGCCGGCTCGAGAGTGTCCATGGGGTCCTTTCTGTGCCGCGGTCGGGGCCGCGGCCGTGCTGTGCTGAGGGAATTATTGTGGACCGACTTCGGCTGGAGAGCGCGACGAATCGGTAAAGGGGGCGTTAAGGGGCATGTGGGCCCGGCTCCACGGGGAGCTATGTGGGCGTCGTGTGGTTGTTGTCTGCGCAAGTGGTCTTCGATTTGCAATACCAGCTCTGTGCGAATAGACTAAACAGGTATTGAAAACGTAATACCAGTGAGGCCCAGTCGAGAAGGTCGAGGGCCTCTTTATGTGAAAGGGGGCCGCATATGTGCGGCATCGTGGGATTCACCGGTAGGGACCAGGCCAAGGATATCCTCGTCGAGGGGCTCAGGCGCATGGAGTACCGCGGCTACGACTCGGCTGGCGTGGCCCTGGAGGCCGCGGGCGCGGACGGCGCGGCCCGCCTCGACGTGATCAGGCGCGTCGGGAAGGTCTCCGGCCTCGCCTCCGAGCTCGAGGGCTATGCTGGCCGGGCCACCTGCGGCATCGGCCACACCCGCTGGGCAACCCATGGGCGCCCCTCCACGGCCAACGCCCACCCGCACACGAGCTGTGACGGGCGCATCGCCGTCGTGCACAACGGCATCGTCGAGAACTTCGCCGAGCTTCGCGAGGAGCTCGAGGGCCGCGGCCACGAGTTCAAGAGCGACACCGACACCGAGGTCTTCGCGCACCTCATCGAGGAGTCCTATGCCGCCGAGCACGACCTCATGGCCGCCGTGCGCTCCGCGGTCTCCCAGGTGGTCGGCGCCTACGGCCTCGCCGTCGTCTGCTCCGACGAGCCGGGCGTGATCGCCGTCGCCCGCAAGGATTCCCCTATCGTCATCGGCGTGGGCGAGAAGGGCTCCTACGTCGCCTCCGACGTGATCGCCCTCATCGACGCGACGCGCGACGTCGTCGTCCTCGAAGACGACCAGTTCGCACGCCTTTCCCCCGAGGGCGTCGAGTACACCGACGCCGAGGGCCGCGCCATCGAGCCCAAGGTCACGCATGTGGACTGGGACCTCGACATGGCCGAGAAGGGCGGCTACCCCGACTTCATGCTCAAGGAGATCCACGAGCAGCCCCGCGTCGTGCGCGACACCCTCGTCGGCCGCATGAGCGCCAACGGCGAGCTCGACATCGACGAGCTCGGCCTCACGCTGCAGGAGCTCAACGACATCGACCGCGTCTACGTCATCGCCTGCGGCACCTCCTACCACGCGGGCCTCGTCGCCAAGAACGTCATCGAGAGCTGGGCGCGGATCCCCTGCGAGGTCGAGGCCGCCAGCGAGTTCCGCTACCGCGACCCGATCATCACCCCGTCCACCCTGGTCGTGGCCGTGTCGCAGTCCGGCGAGACGGCCGACACGCTGGCCGCCATCCGCGACGCGCGCATCAAGGGCGCCAAGGTCTTCGGCATCACCA
>CAZEHG010000222.1:0-2147 GCA_964512475.1 uncultured Atopobium sp. | reverse complement strand
AGATCATCTGCGAGTCCATGCTCTCCAACCAGCGCTATTTCCCGATCTTCGACGCCGACGGCAAGCTCACCCGCGAGTTCGTCATCGTGTCCAACGCCGACCCGAAGGTCTCTTCGACCGTGGTCGCCGGCAACGAGCGCGTCGTGCGTCCGCGCCTCGACGACGCGAAGTTCTTCTTCGAGGAGGACCTCAAGCGCCCGATGGAGGACTTCGTCCAGCGCCTCGGCATCGTCACCTTCCAGGAGAAGCTCGGCACGACGCTCCAGAAGGTCCAGCGCATGGAGAAGCTCGCCGGCGCCGTCGCCCAGGCTTCCGGTGCCGATGGGCAGGGCGTTGCCGACGCCGTGCGCGCGGCGCATCTCTCCAAGGCCGACCTCGTGTCCCAGGCCGTCGTCGAGTTCACCAACCAGCAAGGCGTTATGGGCGGCTACTACGCCGAGGCCGCCGGAGAGAACCACGACGTGGCCCTTGCCGTGCGAGAGCACTACCGCCCGCGCTTCGCCGGCGACGATCTCCCCTCGGGGCTCTGCGGCAAATGCGTCGCTATCGCCGACAAGCTCGACACCACCTGCGGGCTCTTCGCCATCGACGAGCCGCCCACCGGCTCCTCCGACCCTTACGCGGTGCGCCGCTCGGTCATCGGCATCATCGCCATGCTGCGCGAGCTGCCCGGTGTCGAGCTGAGGCCGCTCATCGGCGCCTCCCTCGACGCCTATCTCGAGCAGGGACTCGAGTTCGACCGCGAAGCGGTTGCCGAGAAGGTGGCCCGGTTCTTCGCCGGTCGTCTCAAGTCGATCGCCAAGGACGAGGGCATACGCCTTGACTCCATCGAGGCGGTCTCCGCCGTCGGCGTCATCGATCCGGCCGAGTTCATCGCCCGCGCCCGCGCGCTCGACACCGCCCGCGCGGAGCAGCCGGAGCTCTTCGACGACCTCGCCGGCGCGTTCACCCGCGCCCACAACCTCGCCGACCCGGCGCTCGGCAGCGACGTTGACGAGGGTATGCTCGGCGACGCGGAGGCCGCGCTTCTCCGCGCTTGTGAAGATGGCGAGGAGAAAGTCTCCCGTGCGCTCGCCGAGAAGGACTTCGACGCCGCTTGTGGCGCTCTCGCGGCCCTGAAGGAGCCCATCGACCGATTCTTTGACGACGTTCTCGTTATGGACGAGCATGATGATGTACGGGAGAACAGGCTGCGCCTTCTCAACCGTTTCGCGGGCGTCTTCGCCGGCGTCGCGGACGTGAGCGCGCTCTCCCGCAAGAAGTAAGGTACGAAACCAGGCGCCCCGGCGCCATCCCGGAAGAATCTCCGGGGTTCATTGGGGGTAAGACATGACTAAGCTCGACATCGACGACGACCTGTTCGGAGAGGTCGTCCCGAAGATCTACGTCCTCTCCGACTCGCGCGGGGAGACCGCCAACACCGTCGTTATGGCCGCGGCCGCCCAGTTCGGTGACGACTCGGTCGAGATCGAGCGTCTCTCCAACGTGAGCGACGTCGATACGGTGCGCGATTACTTCGACAAGAACTTCGAGCCTGACCGCCCGTGCGCGGTGTTCCACACCTTCGCCGACGGCATCCTTCGTCGCGAGATCCGCCGCGAGCTCGACCGCAGGGGCATCCCCTCGATTGACCTGCTCGGGCCCGCGGTCACGGTCATCTCCACGCTCACGGGCGAGGAGCCGACCCACGCGATCGGCGCGCTCTACAAGAACTAGGACTCACCGCGGGAAGGCCCGCCCCGATTTCGGGCCGTCTCCCATTTCCTATATCCAAGGAATGGGAGACGGCTCAAATTGGAGCGGGCCTTCTATTTCGCGTCCGGCGGCTAAAAACCAAAAATCGGTTCTAACCTACCACTGAATCGGCATTCGCGCACGCGGGGGCAGATTTTCGCGTTTCTTTGCCGCTCACCTGCGCCTGGCTACCGAATATCAAATAAAACGCAGCGTATTGCAGGTGCGTTGTTAGTATGACGAAGTCACGCGGGGAGACTCCCCGCCATGGCATCTGTAGTAAGTGCGCGCCGGGCCCTCACCGGCGCGTCAAGCACTCAAGAAGCAAGGGGTAAACATGGCTGAAAAGCACGTGTACCGCTTCGGCGCCGGCATCGACGGCGTCAACGCGACCGAGCCCGCCGGCGAGACCG
>CAZEHG010000221.1:0-2151 GCA_964512475.1 uncultured Atopobium sp. | reverse complement strand
CGAGGAGCGCAAGCAGAACCACGACTGCCGCCAGGACAAGAAGAACTGGTAGAGGGGGAAACGATGATCGGCGCAAATAAGCAGCGTCGACCACCGTTATCCAAGCTCTGCGTACAAGTCTCGGGCGTTCACGAGCTTCAAATCTCCGCGCTCCTCGGCCTTGACGGTGGTGCCGTGGCTTGCGGGCTTCTTGCTAAAGAGCACGAAATGCCTCTTGGTAAAGCCGCTCAGGAGCTCCGAGCGCTCCTCGAGCGTCCGTATCGCCCCGCTCTCGTCGAACGAGTTGCGCCACTTGCACTCCCCCAACAGGACCTCGCGCTCGATACCGTTTGCAGCCACGACGTCGATATCGCAGGTTTCGCGCTCCTTGGGGTCGGTGCCCCACCACTGGCCGAACTCCAATACAGGAAACGGCGCCCGGCCCGCCTTGCTCTCCCTGCGAACCCACTGCAGGCAGATTGCCTCAAACTGCTTTCCCACATAGGTCTCGAACGCCTGGCCGGACGTCGCATACGGCACGACCGCCCGTCCGTTGCCCTCCTCGATCGTCCCGATATAAGGGCTCACGAAGCGATACCAATACGAGAAGAACGGGTCTTTGAATCGCCACATCGAGGACTTCGACGCCGTGCCTCCCCCAAGCGGGGCGACCTTCTCCACGATGCCGAGATTGGCCATTGTCCTCAGGTACTTGCCGACTGAATTCTGGTTGACGCCGGCCTTCTCGGCAATCCTCGTTGCCGCCGTGGCGCCCGAGCCGATCGCATCCAGCACGGAGTTGTAGCTCGCGGGCTCGTTGAGCTCTTGGCGCAAGAGCATAAGCGGCTCCTCGCTAAGCATTCCAAGCCGATCGAACAGAAGCTCAGCAACGTTTTGATCGTAGGACTTCTGCGCGTCAATCTGCGAGAGGTAATACGGAGTCCCACCAAACGTCGCGTAGTAGGCCACCAACGTTTCGGGGTCCGTGCCCGGCAGCATCCGTGCCGCATCAAGGTAGTCGAACGGCAAAAGCCGCATCTGCATGGTCCTGCGGCCATAGAGCGGGCTCTTGCTTCCAAGGACCTCGCTTTCCATAAAGCCCTCGTTGCTGCCGCAGAGAATCAGGCGAAGACGCGTCTGCTTAAAGCCGTGGTCGATGGCCGTCTGCAAGACGGAAGGCAGAGACGGGTCGGACTCGGCCGCATAGGGGAACTCGTCGAACACGAAGACGAGCGGGGGCTCTCCGTCCCGGGCTTGAACACGTTCGACCACAAAGTCCAGGGCCGCATTCCAGCTTGTGAACGCAGGCAGCGATCCGGGCAGTGAAAAAGCCTCGTACACCGCCGCGCTAAACAGCTCGAGGTTCTGTCGAGAGGTCTTCTGCTGCGCCGTGAAGTACAGGGCTGGTTTGTTCTTTACGAACTCATCGATAAGGGAGGTTTTGCCCACGCGCCTACGACCATAAATGACGGCCATCTGAAAGTCGTCCTTCTCGTACATGCGCTCAAGCGCACCGAGCTCTTCCTCACGTCCGACAAACATATGTCCTCCTGTGGCATTCCAGTCACAAACCGTACCAAAGAGTACCGTACTATATAGTACCGTACTCATTAGTACGGTAAATTGTATACGACCTTTAAGTTGAACCGGTCGAGCTTCCTCCCGATTCTTCGCCCAATAGCCCAATGGACCAATGCGGAGCGCGTAGGACCAGGATTCCGCGCTAGAAAATAGTGCTGTCGCCTTATATAAGATGCGCCCATGTGGTCAAATCTAGGTCACGGAATTTCGGGGGGCGGGGCGGTTTCGTGGGTCGCAGCGGGCCGCGGCACTCAGTCTATCCTCTTGCGTCTTGCCTGTTTGGGTCAGCCATTCTTCAGCTTCCTCATGTTCTGAAGGGGTTCCGTTGCGAAGCTGCTCAAGCCTGTGGGCGAACTTTCTTGTAGAGACATGCGTATCCAGATCAGCGTGCACTGATTTCCTCTAGAATATGTTAAATTACACACAGAACACTAAGACCAGTATGTGTAAATTGACATACTATGATTTGATTCGCGGGGAGGACGGTGAAGGCCATGACCATGAAGAAGGAAGAGCTACTGTCGCTCATGGATGAGCGCGGCGGCCGCATCACGACCTCCGCGGCGATAGCCGAGGGATATCCGAGCTCCC
>CAZEHG010000220.1:0-2162 GCA_964512475.1 uncultured Atopobium sp. | reverse complement strand
CCGAGCCGGCGCTCGAGGTCCTGGACTTCGGCGACCTGGTCATCGACATCTCGGGCCACAAGGTCCTCGTCGAGGGCAAGGAGGTCGACCTCACCGCCTCCGAGTTCAAGCTGCTCACCACGCTGGCGCGCTACCCGGGCCGCGTCTACACGCGCATGGAGCTCGTCGAGAAGGTCCTCGGCTACGACTTCGAGGGCTACGAGCGCACCATCGACTCCCACGTCAAGAACCTGCGCGCCAAGCTGGGCGACGACCCGCGCAACCCGCGCTGGCTCTACACCGTCCACGGCGTCGGCTATCGCTTCGAGGCGCCCGAAAAGGCTGAGGGCAAGTAGGCGCCGGCCGAGGGCGTCCGCGCGGAGCCGCAGGTCAGAGGGCCTGAGGAGCCCGGGTGGTTCGCCCGCCGCAAGGAGGAAGACGTGGCGGCGAAGTTCGTCATCGGAAAGAACGTACGTGCAGACGAGGGCTCCAAGCGGCCCTCGTCTCGTAATTCGTGGAACACCATCAAGCGCAATCCCGCGGGAGGGCCGTCCTTCAGCGCGAGCATGACCCTGGCGTTCGCCCTTATCGCCCTGATGATGGCGCTTATCTTCGTGTCGGTGCTCGCCGTGGTGTGGGGCGGCCAGTTCTCGAGCTACACAAGGCAGAACATGCAGGCCATCGCCGACTCCACCGCGGCGTCGATCTCGGACGCGTACGCCGAGCAGGGCCGCTGGACCGCGGACGTCGTGCAGGCGGCGTCGGCCGCGTCGACCTTCTCGTCCGATATCGGCGTGCAGGTCATCGATGCAGACGGGGGTGTGCTTTACGACGACACCTGGGCCGCCGGGGGAGACTCCGCGCAGGTCAAGGCCGACGGCACGCTCGCGCCGCAGACCGTGACCTCGCGGGCGCCCACAGGCACCGACTCGGTGGTCACGTCCTCGGTCACGGACGCCGACGGCGTCAAGATCGGCACGGTGAGGCTCTGGGCCTTCGGCTCGGACGCGCTTCTTACCAAGGCGGACTCGGCCTTTAAGGACAACTCGTTCGAGGCTATCGGTATTGCCGCAGCGGCGGGCGTGATCTTGGCCTGCGTGATTGGCTACTTCACATCGCGGCGCATGACGAGTCCCATCCAGAAGATCACCAACACGGCTAAGCAGATTCGCAACGGTGACCTGACGGCCCGCTCCGGCGTCAAGGGAACCGACGAAATAGGCCAGCTCGGCGAGACGTTCGACGACATGGCCACCTCCCTCGAGCGCGACCTCAAGCTGGAGCACCGCCTGACGGGCGACGTGGCCCACGAGCTGCGCACGCCGCTTATGGCCATGCAGGCAACGGTGGAGGCGATGCAGGACGGCGTGCTCCCCGCCGACGACGAGCACTTCGAGACGGTGGCCTCCGAGGTGCGGCGCTTGTCTCGCCTGGTGGACGCCATGCTCAAGCTGAGCCGCCTGGAGAACGGCGGCACCGAGCTCAAGACCGAGCGGACCGACGTGGTCTACCTGATCCGCAGCCTCGTGAGCTCGCAGCACGCGTTGTTCCACGAGAGGGGCCTCCACCTGCGGTTCATTAACGATACCGGGCGAGAAGAGCTCATGGCTGACATCGACGCGGACATGATCCGAGAGGCCGTGGTCAACCTGATGAGCAACGCCATGCGTTACACGGACTCCGAGGGCTACGTCACCGTGTCGGTGCGGCAGGAGCGGGGAGACGTGCTCATCTCGGTCCAGGACACGGGTATCGGCATCGCCAAGGAGGACATCCCGCAGACTTTCTCGCGCTTCTGGCGCTCCGACGTGAGCCGAGAGCGCGTGAGCGGCGGGCTGGGCGTCGGCCTCTCGCTGACGAGGGAGATCGTCGATAAACACAACGGCACGATCCTGGTCGAGTCTGAGTTGGGCCGCGGCACCACCTTTACCCTGCGCATCCCGCGCGATCAGAAGCGCCGCAACCTGGCCCAGGCCCTCCAGGACGCGTAGCGGGGCGACGGGACTGCATCCGCCCTTCTTGCCGCGGCAGCGTCCGGCGCGCTGACGTATACTTTTGCACGTTATGGAGCGAGGCGGCGAACCAGAGCCGCCAACCGACGAAATCGAGGTATTCGATGTCCGAGATCCAGAAGCGCCCGGATTCCCACGGCAAGGTGCGCGACATCTACGATTGCGGCGACA
>CAZEHG010000219.1:0-2195 GCA_964512475.1 uncultured Atopobium sp. | reverse complement strand
TGAGCTCGGTGATGTAGTACGGCAGGCCCGTCTGGAACATGGTGATGGAGACCCAATAGAGCACGTCGGAGGCCTCGAAGACCTGGAAATCGCGGTTCTTGAAGGTGCGCGCGACGGACTGCCCCATCGGGGTCGACGACGGGACCGCCTCGCCACAGGCCACGTGCTCGTCGATGCCGAAGGCCGGCGCGAGCATGCACGCCACGGCGACGGCGGCCAGGATGCCCACCGTTGCTCGGAAGGACCAGACGGCGCCGAGCACAGGCTCGAGCAGCCCGTCGATGGCCGTGACCAGGTAAGCCGCGGCCGTGCCGATGAAATAGGTGACCGAGATGTAGGTCGAGAGGTTGATGCGGTCCTCTTGGCTGCGCCCGAGCTCGGGTATGAGCGCGTTGAACGGCGTGCAGTAGAGCGAGAGCGTGATGTAGAAGAGCATGAGGCTCACGAAGAGCGCCACGTTGTTGACCGCGGACTCGCCGTCCACAGGCGAGATGAACACCACGACCGTCATGACGCCGAACGGGACGGCGGCATAGCGCATGAACGGGATGCGGCGGCCGAGGCGGTGCTTGCACGAGTCGGACTTCGAAGCGATGAAGGGGTCGATGAAACCGTCGAGCAAGCGTCCACATGCGGTGATCACGCCGATGACGGTGAGCCCCGCGAAAACGACGCCCTGCGTGATGAAGACCTTCATGCCCTGCGAGAGCATCGACTCGCTCGGCATGTAGAAGTAGACGAGCCAATTGCTGATGACGCCCGAGAGAATCGCCCACCCGAGCTGCCCCACGGCAAAGAGGCGCAGGTCGCGCTCATTGCCGCGGCGCGCCGAGGCGGCGCCCTTCTTGCCCATCGCGTACCCCTTTCTTCCTTCGGCGCACAGCACAGGCGCCGCCGCTGTTTCCATCGAATATGAACGGGCCGCAGCTCAGAATCGGTCCGACAACGTGCACTTGGCCATGAAGATCAGGTAGTCGAGCTCGGAGGCACCGGACTCGCCCGCAAAATCGTCGGAGGGGATGACCTCGCCGCGGGCGAGCTTCTGCGCCACGCTCGTGAGCGCGTGCGCCAGCGCCCGATAGAAGGACGGGAAGTCGACCTCGCGCGTGATGGAGCCGTCCATGCGCCCGAGCAGGTAGGCATCGTCAAAGATCAGGTAGAAGGAGTCCACCTCGGCCCCGTACACCGCAAGTCGCCCCGCCCCCACGCGCTCCGAGAGCAGCAGGTGGTCGAGCTCGTCGAGAAAGCCCATGAACTCCGCGTGGCCCAGGTACGCGTCCCGGTAGCTGGAAAGAAGCGCCTCGAGCCGCTCGAGCCCGCCGAGCGCCAGGAACGCGTCGGACTCCACCAGCTCGTGGATCCGCTTGTTGAAGCGGCGCCACAGCAGCGTCGCCGCGAGCACCGCGAGGTCCGTCTTCGTCGAGAAGCGCCGGTACAGCGTGGCCACGCCCACGCCGGCGGCCTCGGCGACGTCGGTCATCTTCACGTCGGCGATGCCACGGGCCAGGAAGACCTCGGCCGCGCAGGCGACGACCGCCTCGTCGCGCGGGGTAAGCGCGTCGAGATCGATGGGCTTCTCCCCTGCCAAGGACGGCGACGGGGACTGCGACTGCGAAGACGGCACTTGAACGGCCTCCTGCTCGGTGATAGCCTGTCTATCAACTTGATAGCCAGGCTATCACCTGTCCACAGGGCGGTCAAGGAGGCTACGATGGCGAACGGCGAGGACCGGGCGGCGAGCGTCTTCGGCAACGCGCAGGACCCCAAGGTCTACGAGAAGGCCTGCCGAGGGAAGGAAAACTTCGCCAAGAAGTTCGGCGACGACTCCGGGACGGTCTACCACCTGCGCGCGACCTCGACGCCCGCGATCGGCGAGCTGCTGGGAGTGCGCAACCTCAGGCTTGCCGAGGGCGGCGCGGCTGCCCCGGCGCTCGACTTCGCGGCGGACGCTGCGGCGCAGCCCCCGGCGCCGGTCACCCCGCGCACCGTCGGCGGGGCCGCCGGAAAACCGCTTGTCGTGGGTAATATCCGCATGGGTTTCGGCCACTACCGCATCAGCATGGCCATGGCGAGCGCGGCCCACGCCATGGGCTACACCCCCTACTGGCTCGACCTCGCCGGGTTCCCCGAGTCCACCGGTTCCAAGGTCATCGCCTACCAGAACAAGCTCTACTCCATGGGCTCGCGCCTCTCGC
>CAZEHG010000218.1:0-2202 GCA_964512475.1 uncultured Atopobium sp. | reverse complement strand
GCAGGTCGATGAAGATGAGGCCGCCGTGGTCGCGGCGGTGCCAGACCCAGCCGGTAAGGGTGACGGTCTGGCCGATGTGCTCGGGGCGCAGCTCGCCGCAGGTGTGGGTGTGCATGGAGAAGGGCATCGGGTTCCTTTCGTCTCTTCCGCCCCGTGCCGTGACGGGCGGACCTACAGAAGACGGTGCGCGGCCGTAGACGGCGCCCGCGCACGCGAAAAAAGAGTTTACTACGGGCGGCACGGCGAAAAGGCCCAGAGCGCGGCGCGTCACGAGGTCGCAACACCGGCGATGGCGGCGCGATGGCGGCACGGGCTGGCCAGTGGGTAGCTTAGCCTACTTCCGTAGAAGTACCCTAAGCAGCTCATAATGACCCAGGCCCAGTTGCCAACTGGGGTTTTGTCGATAGTTGAAAAGTTAGGGTACTTGCGGAGAAGTACCCTAAGCCGCGGGGGCTTCTCCCGATGTAGGCCCCGGGACCTTATCGGGTCGGGATTCCGCGCTTCTTGCCGGCAGGCCTTCGAGCTTCTCTCCACGCACGACGAGGAGCGCCGCAGCCTCGCCCCGGCGCACCGAAAAAGCCCGGGCCGCCAGGCTCGAACGCCCGACGGCCAATCCTCTCCTGCGGCCGTTTCCCAGGTGGCCGCTGCTTTCTCCCATGCCACCAAACAAAGAACGACCGGCAGCCGAAACCGCCGGTCGCTCGAGCTAAATGCAAAAGAGAAATCCGCTAGTCGCTGCGGCTACTCCTTCTCGCCCTTGATGGAGGGGTAGAACGTCGCGTGCGCGAAAACGTCCTTGATGGTCTTGCCGTTGACGAAGGGAAGCACGAGGAACTCGTCGACGGTGGGGACGAGCTCGGAGCAGTCGACGAAATGGTCCTTCTCGTTGCGGCGGCTCGTGTCCTGCGCGCGCCAGGCCTCGAAGTTAGCGTCCGTAAGGTAATAGATCGAGTTGTCGACCTTCATGTAAACGGAGTGGTTGACGTGCAGGTATTCGGCGAGCTCGTCATAATTGATGTCGAGTGCCTCGGCTGCCTTCTTGCCCATGGTGGCTCCTTTCGTCGAGCGACCAAACGAAACTTGTACTTGAATATAACCCGCCAAGCTTGAAGTTAGCCGAACGAAATGGAAATGTACGCTGAGCGTAGTCGCGGCACCGCTGGCGGAATTCTCATGCGTTCATGCCAAGAAGAACGCACCGCAGCTCATCGGGGGTATCGACGATAATTGTTGCGCCAGCCTCCACGAGTTCTTCTCGGCTGCGGAAACCCCACGAGCACGACACGCAGGGGCAGCCGCACGCCCTCGCCGTCGCCACATCGACCTCGGAGTCGCCGATGTAGACGAGGCCCGCGCGGTCGGCGCCCAGGCGCTCCAGCGCGGCCTCCACCATGTCCGGCGCGGGCTTCTTGCGGATGCCGGCTGCCTCGCACTCGCCGATAACGGCGCCGAAGATGCCGGGCATACGAGCAGCGATGATCTCCTGGACGGCGAAGTCGGCCTTGTTGGACACGACGGCGCAGCGCACGCCGGCGGAGCGCAGCGCGTCCACGCACTCGCGGATTCCGTCATAGGGCTCGGTGTGGTCGAGCGCGTGAGCCCCGTACCAGCGCTTGAACTCGTCGAAGACCTGCTGCCACAGCTCGCGGGGCGTTCCCTCGGGAACGCTTCTTTCCACCAGGCGGACGATGCCGTTGCCGGTGAAGGCGATGATGTCCGCCTCCGGGCGGCGCGGCAGACCGAATGCCCCGAGCGCGTGGTTCACAGCCAACGCGAGGTCGACCGTGGTGTCGAGCAGCGTGCCATCGAGGTCGAAGACCGCGGTCCTTGCCTTGAGCGCGGTTGTCTGGTCGTTGTGTTCGGACATGGGGGGCGCTTCTTTCTCGCGGGGCGTCGCACAGAAGGTTAGCACGCGGGGGCGGCCGGTCAATCGGCAGGGCGCGTAAGGACGGGCCGCGGCTCCGGGGCGGACGCCGAGACCCGACGCCCCGCGCGCCACTCCCCTCGCCCGCTTGCCGATACGACGAGACTTCGGTCACCGGCCTGCGTATGATTAATAGGTTGCGCGCCGAGGGGGCGCGCCCGGCACCTGGAGAGAACACCTTGGACACCATCGTCGACATGCTGCGCGCCAACGCCGCGGCAAATCCAAACGAGGTCGCGCTCGTGGAGGTCAACCCCGAGCGCCACGAGAACCGCCAC
>CAZEHG010000217.1:0-2227 GCA_964512475.1 uncultured Atopobium sp. | reverse complement strand
TGACCTCCCGGTTATCAGCCGGACGCTCTGACCAACTGAGCTACAGGCCCAACGCGAGAAGATATATTACGCGGCACCTCCGCACTCGTCAACTACTTTTTTTAAAAAAACGAGCGACTTTACCGGGTTCCTTTGCGCAGTCCCCCTCGGATGGGTACGATTACGCAGCATAGAACCCAAGCACTAAGGACTCAGCTTTGCCATTCAAGGACATGGACATCAAGACGATCGCCATGGGAGCAGGACCTATCCCCTCCTTCGTCGTGCTGGAGCAGCACGAGGGCGAGAAAACCTCCGGCGAGGCCGGGGCGGCTCAGGCCAAGAAGCGCCGGCGCGTCCCTATCCGCATCGGCTCGGTCGAGGCGGCGGCCATCAGCATGGGCGTCGAGCGCGGGCGAGAGCGACGTCCCATGACCCACGACCTCCTCAAATCGACGCTCGACGCCCTCGGCGCCGAGCTCCTCTCCGTCAGAATCACCAAGGTCTCGGGCACCACGTTCTTTGCCCAGCTCGTCCTGCGCGCCGCCGACGGCACCGAGACGCTCGTCGACGCCCGCCCTTCCGACGCCATCGCCCTCGCCGTCCGCTGCGACGTGAAAATCCTCGCCGACGAGGACGTCATCCGCACCGCGTCGATGCTCGACTTCAAGGGGGTCAAGGAAGCCGAGCAGGCCGCGGAGATGGCCGACTTCCACGAGTTCGTCGAGCACTTGTCTCCCGAAGACTTCGAGTAACCCTCCGAACAAGGCACCCCGCACAAAGCGAGAAGGGCCCTGAGCCGTTGCTTTACGGCTCAGGGCCCCTCCTCTCCCGTTGGCGACCGCCCGATGCGGTTAGTCGTCGAGAAGGTCCTCGTCAACCTCTTCCTCATCCGCAACGTCGGCGGGCTCATCGACATCCGCGTCGGCGCCGGCGGAGGCAAGGTCCATCTTTTCCTGCCCCTCCTCGCCCTCGGACGCCTTCTTCTTTGCCGCGGCCATGCGCGCGATGGCGACCACGGCGTCGCCGTCGGCCAGGTTCATGACCCTCACGCCCTGCGTCGAGCGGCCAAGCAGGCTCACGTCCCTGGCCTTCACGCGGATGACGACGCCGTCGTTGGACATGATCATCAGCTCGTGTTGCGGCCCCACGATGCGGCAGGCCACGAGCTGGCCCTTCTTCTCCGTCATCGTGATGGTGAAGACACCATGGCCGCCGCGCTTGTGCTCCGGGTACTCCGAGACGGGCGTACGCTTGCCGTAGCCCTTCTCGGTGATGACGAAGAGGTCGCCGTTTCCGTTGGTGATCTCCATACCGAGCATCTTCGCGCCCTCCTTGAGGGTAATGCCGCGGACGCCCGAGGTGTCGCGCCCCATCGGGCGGACGTCTTCCTCGGGGAACATGATCGCCTTGCCGTCGGTGGAGACGAGGATGACCTTCTCGCCCTCCTTCACGTGGCGCACGCTGACGAGCTCGTCTCCGTCGCGCAGGTTGATGGCGATGATGCCGTCGCGGCGCGTGCGGTCGTAGGCGCTCATCGCGGTCTTCTTCACGGTACCGTTGGCCGTGGCGAACATCAGGTACTCGTCCTCGGGGAAGTCGCGGCAGGTTATGACCGCCATGGCGTGCTCGCCCTCGGCGAAAGGCACGAGATTGACCAGCGCGGTGCCGCGGGCGGTGCGCTGGCCGATGGGCAGCTCATGGACCTTCAGGCGGTAGACCTTGCCCTTGTTTGAGAAGAAGAGCACGTAGTCATGGGTGCTCGCGACGAAAAGCCCCTCAACGAAGTCCCCGTCCTTGAGGTTGACGCCCTGGACGCCCTTTCCGCCGCGCTTCTGGGCGCGGTAGGTGTCCACCGGGGTGCGCTTGACGTAGCCGGCGTGCGTGCACGTGACGACCATGTCCTCCTCCGCGATGAGGTCCTCGACGTTGAGGTTCCTGGTGCCCTGCTGCGAGATCTCGGTGCGGCGCTTGTCGGCGTACTTGCGGGAGATCTCGCGCATCTCATCCTTGATGACGGCGAGGATCTTGGCCGGGTTGGCGAGAAGGTCCTCGTAGTAGGCGATCGCGCGGCGCAGTCCCGCGAGCTCCTCCTCGATCTGGTCGCGCGAGAGGCCGGTCAGGCGGCGCAGGCGCATCTCGAGGATGGCCTGGGTCTGCTCAGGCGAGAAGCCGAAGCGCTCGATCAGGCGATCGCTCGCCTCGGTGTCGGTGCGGCTCGAGCGGATGATGCTGATGACCTCGTCGA
>CAZEHG010000216.1:0-2230 GCA_964512475.1 uncultured Atopobium sp. | reverse complement strand
ACACCATCGTCTGGGCGCACCACGGCCTCTTCGCCGCCGGCCCCGACTTCGACACGACCTTCGGCTTGGCCCACACCGTCGAGAAGGCCGCCCAGCTCTACGTCGCGGCCCGCGCGGCCAACGGCGGTAGCGACAAGTTCTTGAACGCCATCTCCGACCAGGGGCTCAAGGACACGTGCCGCGACTTCAACATCGCCATCAACGAGGAGTTCGTGGACTAGTTCGTGGACTAGCCTCGCGGCTGGGCCCCTAAAACGGAAGGCCCGCCCTCCCTTTCCATGTTCGGCGCTCGCGCTGTGCGCTCGCTCGCTTCGCGACTCACATGGAAAGGCAGGGCGGGCCTTCCGTTTTAGGGGGTCTCTCGGCTGGTCCGGCGAAGCGGGCGGTGCGGGTTGGGGGCTGGGGATCGATCTTCTCGGCTGGGGTTAAGTCTTGTACTGCTTGGGATGTACAGGAATCGAAGTTTTGCTCAGGTTTGGGGGCAAAACGGGCCGTTGTGTACGTCTCGGCATGTACACGATGTGGGATGGCCTCTTCTCGAGGGCTCTAAAACGCCAAACCCGAAAGTAAAACCGCGCCAAACCCGAAAGTTGAGAGATGCTGTTCCTAAGACGGTCGAGCCATGGGCCGTACTACTCGAATTGTCGATTGGTTGATCGACTGCGGGTCCCGGGACCCCGGGACCTAAGGAAACGCCCCAACGACCTTGTTGGAAAGCCGTTGGGGCGTGTATTTATCTGACGTAGCCGCAGGCGGGGCAGTAGTACTCTTTGCGACCCATTGCGGCGCCTACGATGGCACCGGCGGTTCCGGCGAGAAATGCTCCTGCAGCGCCCTTGCCTGCGCTCAGTCCCACATTACGTGTGCTGAGCGGGTGATTGCACTTCGGGCATCTCCCGTTGGGTGCCATCATCATGGCGTACATCTGCTGCTGGCTGATCTTATTGTCGGCTTGCTTGGGTGCGCTCGTACTGGTTGTAGTAGTTGGGGTTGTTTTGGTGGGCGCGCTGTACCGCGCGTGAATTCGATTAAAGAGCTCCTCGAATTTTGGCGTGTCGAGCATGTAGCGGCCAAAGACCAACCTGTCGTCTGACGACTTGAATGCTTGCCTCAAAAAACACCGCATTTTGTACAGATGCGCAGGTTAGAAGTGGTTTTTGACCAGTTCGTAGTATGCATGTCAAAACTATGAGAATGGCGAAGGTACTAACTTACGTTTGCGACGTACATGTTTGGGGCGTTGAGCTCCTGCTACAGGGAGAGCTTGGCGGCTCGTTGATGTTGGACGGACTGTCGTGCGCTAGGAATGAAGGGCTTCGCAATGATCGAGACCGAGAGGCTGGTTCTGAGGAATTGGCAGGTAGATGATGCGGAGACGCTCTTTCTTCTTGCCTCGGACCCGCTCGTGGGGCCTGCTTGCGGGTGGCAACCGCACGGCAGCGTCGAGGAGAGCCGTGAGCTCATCGCGAGCGGCCCGCTGAGCAGTGCCGAGAGCTACGCCATCTGCCTGAAGGCCACGGGCGAGGTCATCGGTAGCATCAGCCTCAAGGCGCCGTGCGAGCACTTTGGCGTCGCGGACGAGAAAGAGCTTGAGGTCGGCTACTGGCTGGGCAGCGCCTATTGGGGCCGCGGCTACGCCTCCGAGGCGCTGGGCGCCATGGTCTCTCGCGGCTTCAACGACCTCGGCTGCCCCGCCCTGTGGTGCGGCTTCTTCGGCGGCAACGACCGCTCGAAGCATTGCATGGAGAAGTGCGGGTTCACCTACGTGAGGAGCTTCCCTGGCTTCGAGCGTCCCTTGCTGGGGGACACGGTGCTGGCGCATTTCTACCGGTTGAGCGCTGTGGATTACCGAGCGGGCGGGGCGCGTCTCGCCAAATAACGCACAAGTTTGTTGACTGAAGCGGTCCAATCGGCGCGTTAAGGCCAAACTTGTGCGTTATTCCAGGCAAGAAGCCCCGGCTCACGCTTTAGAGATACGCCCCCAAATCGAGCCCCGTCTCCGCCGCGCGCCGCGCGCCGGTGCTCGCGCGTTCGATGAGGCCGGTGGTCACGAGGTCCATGTGGCTCTGGGTCGCCGCCCCGCGCTGCTGGCTGATGCGCTTGACCAGGCGCTTTACGCCCTGACGGCCGATCTCGGCACCGGGGGAGGCGATGGTGGTAAGAGAGACGTCGCCCGTCCAGGCGAGCGGGTTGCCGTCGCCGCCGCAGACGCGGATGTCGCCGGGGACGT
>CAZEHG010000215.1:0-2255 GCA_964512475.1 uncultured Atopobium sp. | reverse complement strand
GGCTTGAGCATGCCGATGCGGGCGGCGTCGAGGTCCTCGAGGGCCTTGTAGATGACGTCGTAGCAGCGGATCTCGACGCCGTCGCGGTCGGCGGCGTTGCGGGCCTTGGCGTCCGGGCGAACGCCGAAGCCGATGATGATGGCGTTGGAGGCGTCGGCCAGGACGACGTCCGTCTCGTTGATGGCGCCGACGGCGGAGTGGATCGTGTTGATGCGCACCTCGGACTGGTCCATCTTGTCCAGCGAGTCCTGAAGGGCCTCGATGGAGCCCTGGACGTCGGCCTTGATGATGAGGTTGAGCTCCTTGACCTCGGCGTCGGCCATGGTCGCGAAGAGGTTCTCGAGGGTGACGTGCTTGACGCGGTTCTGCTCCTCGATGCGAGCCTTGAGGGCTCGCTCGTCGGCAAGGGCGCGGGCCTCGCGATCGTCCTGGAAGACGCGGAACTCGTCGCCGGCGTTCGGCACGGACTGCAGGCCGAGGATCTCGACGGCGTCGGAGGGGCCGGCCTCGGTCACGGGGTTGCCCTTGGGGTCGAGCATGGCGCGGACGCGGCCGTAGGTCATGCCGGCGACGAGGGCGTCGCCGACGTGCAGGGTGCCTCGGGTGATGAGGACGGTGGCGACGGAGCCGCGGCCCTTGTCGAGCTTGGCCTCCAGGACGTTGCCGGAGGCGAAGGTGTCGGGGTTGCCCTTGAGCTCGAGGACGTCGGCCTGGAGAAGGACGGTCTCGAGGAGGTCGTCGATGCCGATCTTCTTCTTTGCGGAGATGTTCACGAACATGTTCTGGCCGCCCCACTCCTCGGGGACGATGCCGTACTCGGTGAGCTCCTGGCGGACCTTGTCGGGGCTGGCGCCGGGCTTATCGATCTTGTTGACGGCGACGACGATGGGCACGCCCGCGGCCTTCGCGTGGTTGATGGACTCGATGGTCTGGGGCATGACGCCGTCGTCGGCGGCGACGATCAAGATGACGATGTCGGTCACCTTGGCGCCGCGGGCGCGCATAGCGGTGAAGGTCGCGTGGCCCGGGGTGTCGATGAAGGTGATCTGGCGGCCGTTGATGTGGACCTGGGAGGCGCCGATGGCCTGCGTGATGCCGCCGGCCTCGCCCTCGGCGACGCCGGTGTGGCGGATAGCGTCGAGCAGCGACGTCTTGCCGTGGTCGACGTGGCCCATGACGGTGACCACGGGCGCGCGGGGAACGAGGTCCTCGGGGTTGTCGTAGAAGGTGAAGGAGTTCTCCTCCTCCTTGGTCATGACCTTGACGTCGCGGCCGAGGTCGTCGGCCACGAGTTCGATGAGCTCGTCGGACATGGACTCGGTGAGGGTGAGCGGGGTGCCCAGCAGGAACAGCCGCTTGATGATGTCGTTGGCGGGAACGCCCAGCAGCTCGGAGAGCTCGGCCACCGTGGAGCCCTGCGGGACCTTGACGGTGTCGAGCTGCGAGAGGTCCTGGTCGTTGGCGATGGCCTCCTCGATGCGCTGCTGCTCAGCGGCCTTCTCGGCCTGCTTCTGGCGGCGCTCCTTGCGCTTCTTGCGGCGGCCGGAGGACTCGCGGGAGGCCTCCTCGACGGCGGCGCGGGCGTCCTCGAGGACCTTGCTGCGGTTGTAGGCCTCGGCCTCGCGGGCCATGCGGGAGTAGCGGTCCTCGCCGCCCTCCTCGCCGCGACGGCCCTTCTTGCCCTTGCGGCGACCGTCGCCGGAGGCCGCTTCGGTTCCGTTGTCGCGGGCGGGGGCGCCGGACTCGGCCGCGCGGGGCGCGGGCGAGCCGCCGCGCTTGGGGCCGCGGGAGGCGTGGTCGTCGGACTTGCGGCCGCGGCCGGACTTGGCGGCGGCCTTCGCGGCGGCGGCCTCCTCGGCCTGCTGCTTCAGGACCTTCTCCTGCTGGGCGATCTGGTCGAGCAGGCTCGAGAAGGACGGCGCGGCCTTGGGGGCGGTGTCCCTCACGCGGTTGCGCTCGGCCTCCTCGGCGGCCTTCTTCTCGGCGGCGATGCGCTCCTCCTCGGCCTTCTTGCGAGCGGCCTCCTCGGCGGCGCGGCGGCGCTCCTCCTCGGCTCGCTCGGCCTCGCGGCGCTTCTCGGCCTCAAGGCGCTCCTTCTCGGCCTGCTCGCGGGCGATGCGGGCCTCCTCGGCGGCCTTCTCGGCGGCGGCCTTCTTCTCGGCCTCGATCTCGGCGGCTCGGGCCTCCAGAATCGGCTTGAGCTTCTTGCGGACGATGGCGACGTAGGCGTCCTCGAGCGTGGAGGACGCGGACTT
>CAZEHG010000214.1:0-2313 GCA_964512475.1 uncultured Atopobium sp. | reverse complement strand
CTGGTCGACGTCCTGAGCGTTCTGGATGGCTTCAGCCATGGTTTACCACCTTTCGGTATTCGTGGTCGTTGTCGCGGGATTAGTAGTCGTCGTCATCGTCGTCGGCGACGGAAGAGCCGATGGAAGAGCCGGTCATCTCGACCGTCTCGTTCTTGACGAGGACATAAATAAAGGCGATGAGCGCGCCCACGATGGCGTAGGTGATCATGGTGATGTTCAAGCTGCTGAGGATCATCGACATGAAGAACGCGAGCAGGAAGAAGGCGACGTAGTTCTTCTTGCCGATGGCGTAGACGGTCACGGCGATGCCGATGGCCGCAAGGCCGCCGCCGATGGTCTGGAGCACGTGGAAGACGACGGTGCCGGACGCGGACGAGACGATGTCAGAGATCACGGGCACGCCGAAGTACAGCGCGACGAACATGAACGGCACGTAGATGATGAAGGCGATGATGATCGGCATGCCGATGATGGCGAAGCTGAGCTTCCTGCTGTCGGCTTCCTTGGCGGCGGCATCGGCCATGCGGCTCATGATGATCGTGTTAAGGAAGAAGCGCAGCTGGTAGAGGTACGAACCGAGCAGGCCGACCGGGACGGCGACGGCGATGGCGGACTCAGCGGACTGGCCGGAGAGAAGCGCGACCGGCACCGCAATTGCCGCCGCGATGGCGGGCTCGGAGGGCATCTGGCCGCCCGGCGAAAAGACGCCCATGTAGATGAGCTGGATGGCAGCGGTGACGACCATTGCGTCGGCGACGCGGCCGAAGACCACGCCGACGATGAGGCCAGTCATCATAGGGGTGAAGCGCATGGTGGTCGTCGCGCCGCCGAGCAGGGCGCGAGACATGACCCCGGCGATCCAGAGCGCGATTAGCAATGCCTGTATTACCGTAACTTGCATAGACCTTCCTCCTTCGTTCGTTCGCTCCCCCAGAGCGAAAACCGATTCGGCGCGCCGCAGCGGGCCATCGAACCAGGCGGCCGGAGGTATCTCTCACCTCGCCTTTTGCAGGAGATAAAACTCCGGACGCTATCTAGGCAAAGCCATTATGAAACTGAGTTTCACGCATTTCCATAGTTTTTGGTGCTGAATTTTACTGTGTGGCATGTAGCTGCGGTTTTATATTTCACACATCGGCTGGGACGCCCCAATGGTCGACATCGACCGGTGAACGGCAGAAAAAGGGTCCCGAAGGACCCTTGCAAAGACTGGAGAGTTGTTCTTGAGACCCTAGATTCGCGTCTCCTTGATGATGGAACGGATATTCGCGAAGCGTTCCGGCGATTTGTCGACTCGCATCGCGTACAGCGTGAAAAGCGTATCGACGAGCACCATCTGCGCTGCGGTCGAGGTGATCGCCTCGGGACGGAACTTGGTCTCGTCCGCCACCGAGCACACGACGACGTCGCTCAGCTCGGCGATGGGCGATATAGGGTTCGACGTGATGAGCAAAAGAGGCACTTCTTGCTTCTTGAGAATCTTAATAACGCGCAGGTCATCCTTGTTGCGGCCCGAGTGAGAAACCATGAGGGCGCAGTCGTTCGCGGTCAAGTTCGCCGCCACCTCGAGCTGCATGTGAAGGTCCGGCTGGATCAGCATGCGCAGGGAGGTGCGCTGAAAGCGGTGGAACGCACTGTAGAGAATGGGATACGAGCCGCCCGTCCCGAAGAGTCCGCAGAGATTCGCTTTCCCGAGCAGCTCAACCGCGGCATCGAGGTCTTCTTCCTTGAGGGCACTCATGGTCTCAATCAAGGAATTGGCGCTGTGCTCAAACACAGATTGAGCGGTACCAAGCGTCGAGTCCTTCTCAAAGTCGTCGAAGAAGATGGCGGGGAGCGTCGCTGACGAGGCCATCTGGACGCGCATCTCGCGCAGGCTGTCGTACCCGACGAGCTTGACGAAGCGCGTAATGGCCGACTTCGAGACGCCGATCGCCTGGGCGAGCTCAGGGCTCGAGAGCCGGCAGGCCTCCTGCGAATGACCAAGAAGATAGGTTGCTATTGCCTGGTCGGTCTTTCCCATATCCGCGAAGCGGCTCTTTACCCGACTCTCGAACTCGACGCTCACGCGTGCCTCCAGTGCTTGCTGATTTTCTCTTGCGGAAAGTATGGATGACCCACGTAAATCGAACCATAAAACACAAAGGCAACAAGGAACGCGGCCTGCGCCAAAAGCGCCGGGTGACGGCCACCGGCTGATGCGCGCCCAGAAAGCCGCAGCCGGTGGCCATCACCCGATAAGGGGCGCCGCCGAGCGGGCACTAGTCCACGACGGCTCTGGCCTTGATGTCGGCCAGGCGCTCGCGCTGCTCG
>CAZEHG010000213.1:0-2321 GCA_964512475.1 uncultured Atopobium sp. | reverse complement strand
GCTCCACGACCACCCCGTTCGACATGCTGCGCCTCAACAACATGGACCGCTGGGCGCTTGCTGCCGACGCGCTGCGCCTCGTCGACGCCGACAAGTACGCCGACCAGATCCAGAAGTGGGAGGATTTCCGCCTCGAGGCCTTCAAGTTCGCCTGCGACGAGGGCTACGATCACCCCGACTTCACCGGCTGGGTGTGGCCTGACGCTGCCGCCGCTTCCGAGGGCCAGCTCTCCGCGACCCAGATGACCGCGGGCGACAACGAGTAACGGGTAACCTTACCTGCGATCGACCGGGCGACCTCGGCTTTGGCGGGATGACTTCGCCGCTTCGCGGCTCGAAAGTCGTTCCGACCAGGCCGGGGTCGCCCTCGCTTCGGCGGCGACGGCATGGCCCGTTTGCGCCGCTTCGGCGATGGCCCGGCCTGTTCGCCTCGCGTCGCGGTCCCGCAAAACGGCCCTGCTGGACCGTCGCCCAAGTATTTGGTGGCGTTAAACATACCGTCTGGCGAGGGACGGAATATGAACAGCGTTTAGACGTTTAGCATGGTGTTCGGCCCAGATACTGGGTTCATTGGACTTGGGAGACACTATGCGTAACGTGGGCGTTCGTGAAATTAGTAGGAGGACAGGCTTCTCGCCTGCCACGGTGTCGAATGCCCTCAACAATAAACGGGGTGTAAACAAAGACACCGCCGAGACCATCCGCCGCATGGCCAAGGAGCTCGGCTACGAGCGCTCCGAGCAGCTCGATCACATCCGCTTCGTCTTGGCGAGGAAGACGGGCAGGGTCCTTGACGAGGGTACCTTCCACCCCGGCGTCATCGATGGCGTTGAGCGTGCCGCCGCCCAGCTCAAGCTGCAGACCACCTTCACCACCATCGAGCTCGCCAACCGCGAGGCCGCCGCGCGGCAGGCCTACGAGATCACGCACGACCAGAGCAACGGCGTTGTCCTCCTCGGCACCGAGATGGCCGAGGAGGACTATGTCCTCTTTCGCGACTCCCTGGCGCCCCTGGTCGTCGTCGACGGCTGGTCGGACCGCTTGTTCTTCGAGTCCGTCGTGACCCAGAACGAGAACTCGGCCTTCCGCGCGGTCACCTACCTGGCCGAGCATGGCCACCGCGAGATCGGCTACATCGCGGGAGATTACCGCATCAAGAACTTCCCGCTCCGCGAGCGCGGCTATCGGCGCGCCATGCGCGAGGCGGGAATCCCCATCGACCCGAAATGGCGCATCGAGGTCGGTACCACGGTCAACGGCTCCTACGACTCCATGAAGGCCTGGCTCGCAACGAACCCCCAGCTCCCGACCGCGTTTTTTGTCGAGAACGACATCATGGCGCTCGGCTGCATGCGCGCAATCGCGGAACGCGGCATCCGCATACCCGACGACGTGAGCATGGTCGGCTTCGACGACCTGCCCTATGCGAGCATCTGCAACCCGCCGCTGACCACGGCCCGCATTCCCAACCGCGAGATGGGCGAGATCGCGGTTCGGCGCCTGATCGACCAGATCAGCGAGCCGCGTAGCTACACCTGCGTCACGCATCTCTCGACCTCGTTTGTGGAGCGCCAGTCGGTCAAGTGGCTCTAAGGCCGCTGCTTGCCGGCGGACACGCCGGCCGCACATTTTCAGCTTCAATTTCGGTTGTGGGCGAGAGGTGAACCACCCCGTCGGTCCCCGAATTCCTGCACAAGCTGTGCAATACTACACAAGTTGTGTAATAAACGATGTGTAATAAACGAAGAAGGGACCCGATGCCCGCAGACTGCTTGGTCAGCACCGATCGCCGCAGCGTGCGTACCCGCGCCGCCCTGCGGCTCGCGCTCGCGCAGGAGATCGACGCCACCGGCGACCTGTCCCGCGTGACCGTCACCGCCGTGACGGAGCGCGCCGGCCTCACGCGCCGCACGTTCTACTCCCACTACCGCGACATCCCCGATCTCGTCGATCGGATAGAGGCCGAGACCCTGTCCGACCTGCGTGGACACGTCGAGAAGATCGCGCAGACAGATCTCGGCGAACTTGAGGCCGCGCTCTCGCGCCAGGAGGCGGCGCCCGGGTCCGAGGACCTGCTGCGCGCCGTCCGCGAGCGGGGCGACTACCTGCGCCCGCTGTTGGGCGACGGAGGCGACCCCGCGTTCGCCGAGCGCCTCAAGCGTATGGTCCACGACGCGGTCGCCGGCCGCGCGCTCAACGGCATCGACGCCCGCGCCGTGGGAGCGTTCTTCGACTATTACCTGACCTTCGCGATTTCCGCCGAAGTGGGGGTGCTCTTGCGCTGGCTCGAGGGGGGCATGCGCGAGAGCGTGGAGGCCATG
>CAZEHG010000212.1:0-2372 GCA_964512475.1 uncultured Atopobium sp. | reverse complement strand
AGGTCCTCCGCGCGGCTGGCCTGCGGTTTCCCGCCCGGCCGGTGCGCCGCGCGAGAAAACAATCTACGCTCCTTGCCCGAGTGTGTCTAGCCTATTTCAGACATTCACATTTCCTTCATATTCAGGCTCTTATTGACAGTAGTTTCGACCGTTTGCGCACGATTCTCTACCGCTGCCCGCAATGTCATGCCTGCTCTGCTTCAGCCAACTTATGAAGCCCCTCAGCCATAACCGCATGGGCTTCTTTCCGCGCGGTCTCGAAGAAATCGGCGGTGAGCAGCCGATAATCCGGGGTTTCCTCCAGGTGGTTCGTCGTGTTCTCCTCGACGACGCCCCTTGCCACCCGCGCCGCCGAGCGCGCGTCCTCCTCGGCGATTCTGTACTGGGGGAAGGTCTCGCACTGAGCAAGCACGGCGGCGCCCACGTATATGTCCATGGATAGGTCGAGGGTCCTCCCGAAATCAGCGAAGTCCGCCTGCTTGGCAATCCTCGCCTCCTCGCCCGCCCTTATGCCGACCCGCGCGAGCCAATCGCGCGTGTGACTGTTGTAAACGCGGTCGCAGACCAAATGGCACCAGGCGCCTTTTACGAGGTCGGTCACGCAGTCTGCACCGTAGCCGCGAGGGTTGACGCAGTAGAAGTCCCAGAACTCGTCGCTTCGGGGCACGGGGATGTGGTTCCGCAGGGTCAGGTGCGTGAGCTTGTAGTCGATGCGCGTCGTCGCGCCGGGAACCATATAGCCGACATATATATCGGGGACGAGGTTCCCCAGGAGGAACGCGTCGACATCACGGATGCCGAGACCCTCCGCACCCTCCTCGTCGAGCAGGCGCTCCACGTGCGCGATATGGATATTCCAGCTGGGCATGCGCGCTCCTCTCTTTTTCACGAGAGCTATTGTCGCGCAAAGAAACGGCCAGGCACCCGCATGGATGCCTGGCCGAAATACGGTCGACGGGTCGTGGCCCTCGGATTAGCTGCGGACCTCACCGCCGGTGGCGCGAAGGACCTTGTTCACGAGTTTCTCGTGCGCCTTCTCTACCTCCTCGGAGGTGAGGGTACGGTCAGCGGCTCGGTAGGTCAGCGAGAAGGCCATGGACTTCTTGCCCTTGCCGACGCGGACCGGATCGCGGTAGACGTCGAAGAGACGGACGTCGGCCAGCAGCTTGCCACCGGCGCTGGAGATGCGCTGGACGAGGGTCTCGTAGGTGACGGACTCGTCGACGACGAGCGCGAGGTCGTGGGTGACGCCGGGGAGCGTCGGGACGTCGACGTAGGGCAGCTCCTTCTTCGCGAGGCGCAGCAGGTGCTCGACGGAGAGCTCGAAGGCGACCACGGGCACGTCGACGCCGACCTTCCGGAGGCTTGCGGGGTGGATGTTTCCGACCCAGCCGACGGCCTCGCCCTGCGAGAGGACCTCGGCGGCACGGCCGGGCTGCAGCCAGGGATAGCGCTCGGGCTCGGCGACCTTGAAGCGGACCTTGGTCAGGCGCAGCGCATCGAGAAGTGCCTCGACCGCGCCTTTGGCGTCGAAGAAGTCGTACTCGGACCACTTCTGGTTCCAGGCGTCGTCGGCGCGCTTGCCGGCCAGGACGCCCGCGACGAAGGTGGGCTCCTCGGGCTGCGACTTGGACTCGTGCCCGTAGAAAACGCGGCCGATCTCGTAGAGGGCGACGTTAGGCACGCCGTGGTCGAGGTTGTAGGCGACCGAGCGGACGAGCCCCGGAAGCATGGAGCGGCGCATCTCGGACTGGTCGGCGACGAGCGGGTTGATGATCTTCACCGGGATGCCGCGCCCCTCCTCGGTGATGCCGAGCTTGACGAGGTCGTTGGGGTCGGCGAAGCAATAGGTACTCGTCTCGGAGAGACCGCAGGCGCGCAGCGTCTGGCCGATAAGGCGCACGCGGCGCTGCTCGACGGTGAGGCCGCCGGCATGGTTCTTGGCGGCGGGGAGCGTCGGGGCGATGTCGCCCTCGCCCCACAGACGGCAGACCTCCTCGATAAGGTCGCACTCGCGGGTGAGATCGGGGCGGTTGGTGGGGGCGGTCACCGTGAGGTGGCCCTCCTCGCCTGCCTCGACCGCGCAGCCGAGGCGCTCAAGGCGCGACACCATGAACTCCTCGGGGATGTCCGCGCCGCACAGCAGGCACGCGCGGTCCGGGCGGAAGTCCACGACGGGCGCCGGGACGACGACCGGGTAGACGTCCACGATGCCCGGGCAGACCTCGGCGCCGCAGCACTCCTCAAAGAGGGCGGCCGCGACCTCGGCGACGTTGGCGCAGTTGGCGCCGTTGACCTGGCGCTCGTAGCGGATGGAGGCCTCGCTCATGAGGTCGAGGTTGCGGCTGGTGCGGGAGATGTGGCCGCTGGAG
>CAZEHG010000211.1:0-2435 GCA_964512475.1 uncultured Atopobium sp. | reverse complement strand
GCTTCTTGCGGACGATGGCGACGTAGGCGTCCTCGAGCGTGGAGGACGCGGACTTCGCGGGGATCTTCATCTCGGAGAGGTGGTCGAGCATCTCCTTGCTCGACATGCCGTACTCCTTAGCGAGGTCGTGTACACGGGTCTTTGCCATGTGACCTACCTTCCTTGCGGTTGCGGGCGACGCCGCGGGCGGTTAGTGCGTGTGCGGGTGTCCGCGTTAGATCAGGGAATCGGGGTCGTCGGAGACCTCGACGCCGTCGAGGCCGTCGTGCACGCCGCAGAAGCGGGAGCCCGGGCGCGCCATGTTGCGGCACTGGATGCCGTTGGCGCCGACGTACTCGCAGCGGTGGGCGCCCTCGTCGTCGATCAGGGAGTCCTCGGCGGAGGCGGCGGGGGCGTCGCGCAGGACACCGGCGGCCATGGACTCGCTCTTGATGTCGATGTGCATGCCGGTCAGCCGCGCGGCGAGACGGGCATTCTGGCCCTCCTTGCCGATGGCGAGCGAGAGCTGGTCGTCGGGGACGACGACGGTGGCGTAGTTGTCCTCGGGGTCGATGACCACGCGGGAGACGCGGGCCGGCGAGAGGGCGGAGGCCACGCACTTGGCCGGGTCATCGCTCCACAGGACGACGTCGACGCGCTCGCCGCGCAGCTCGGAGACGACGGTGCGCACGCGGCTGCCCTTGGGGCCGACGCAGGCGCCCACGGGGTCGAGGTGGTCGTCGTTGCTCGAGACGGCGACCTTGGAGCGAACGCCGGCCTCGCGGGCCACGGAGCGGACCTCGACGATGCCGTCGTAGACCTCGGGCACCTCGAGCTCGAAGAGGCGGCGGATAAGGTCGGGGTGCGTGCGGGAGACCACGATGGAGGGGCGCTGGCGCTCGCCGCGCACGGACGGCTGGGCGGCGTTGGGGTCGCGGACGCCGATGATGATGGCCTTAAGGCGCTGGTTGTGCATGTAGCGCTCGCCGGCGGGGCGCTCGTTGAGCTCGTCGGGGTTGCGGCGCTGGTCGAAGTGCGGCAGCTCGGCCTCGACGCCCTCGCGGATCTTGATGATGGTGAAGTCGGGCGTGGTCTGCAGGACGGTGCCGGTGATGATGTCGCCGACGCGCTGCGAGAACTCCTCGAAGATCTGGAGGCGCGCCGCGTTGCGCACGATGGCGCGGATCTCGGCCTTGGCGTGCTGCGCGGCGATGCGCGAGGTTCCCGGCGGGGTGACGTCGACCTCGTCGAACTCGGAGTACTCGCCGGTCTCGGGGTCCTCCTCGCCCTTGGGGACGAGCTCGTAGACGTAGACGCGGCCGGTGGCGCGGTCGATGGTCACGCGCGCGCCGAAGGGCAGGTGCAGCACGTCGGCGTAGCTCTTCGCGAGGGACTGCTCAAGACGGTCGAGCAGGTAAAGCTGGTCGATGTGCTTCTCCTGGCAGAGGAGCTCGAGGGCTTCCATCATCTCAGATGCCATGGGTTTCGGTCCTTCCTATTTCTTCTTGCCCGCAAGGGAATAATCGGGCTTGACGTTGCACTTCTTGACCTGGTCGAGCGGGACGCGGACGGGCTCGCCGTCCACGGTGAGCAGGACGCAGCCCTCCCCGAAGCCGTCGAGGGTGCCGGTGAACTTGCGGCGCCCCTCGGTGGCCGTGGTGCTGAGCTGCACCTCGTTTCCGGCGAAGCGGACGAAGTCGCGCTCGCGGCGCAGGGGGCGCGCCATACCGGGGCTGCTCACCTCGAGGTTGTAGGCGGACGGGATCGGGTCCAGTTCGTCGAGGGCCTCCCCTATCCAGCCCGTCTCGGCCGCGACCTCGTCGAGCGAGATGGTCGGGGCCTGCTCGTCGGCGTGGTCGATGTAGACGCGCACGCACGGGTTCTTCGTGGCGCCCACGACCTCGACCGCGACGACGTCGATGCCGTGGTCGGCCGCCCGGGCCTCCAGGGCGGCGAGGACCGCCTCTTCGGTGCCGGCTTTCGGCATGTGACCTCCTTTTTAAGCACATACAGAAAGGAAGCGGGGCGAGACGATCCACCCCACTTCCTGCGTTTAAGCTCAGTTGCATGGTTAGAATAACAAATCCCCAGCTCACGTCAAGGTTTTCACACGCGGGCGCCCCGTAGACCTTCACGATAACCCCACATAAGGCGAACCGACTCAGGCGCCGGTGCCCGGGGGCGACGACAGGCTACTCGGACCTCAGTGCCTCGACGGGGTCCTTCTTGCTCGCGCTCCTCGCAGGCAGAAGGCCCGCCACCACGGTGAGGACCACCGAGACCCCGATGAGAAGGGCGCCGTCGTACCAGGGAAGGCTCATGATGTTCGGCACGTTGTGCTCGGCGAGCACGTAGGCGTTCACCGGGATGCTCGCGCAGACCACGGCGATGATGGCAAAGACGCCGGCGATGAGGCCCTCGATGAAGGTCTCGGCGTTGAAGACATTTGCGATGTT
>CAZEHG010000210.1:0-2479 GCA_964512475.1 uncultured Atopobium sp. | reverse complement strand
GAAGGTCGACCTCGACCGCAAGAAGATCTCGCTCTCCATGGTGCAGGGCAAGTAGGGAGACGTCGCGCGGTAACGGGCGCCGACCTCGCGCCGCGCGGCGTCGAGGACGAGCTGCCCCACGCCGAAGGTCGAGGCGCGCAGGGCGACCTTTGCGCCCGCCGTCATCGAGATGCCCGCGGCCTCGGCCATCTCGATGACGGCGGTCGAGGCGTCGACGATGCCGTAGCGTGCCCGCACGGGCTGCCCGAGCGGGCCTGCGACCTCGAGCTAGACCGTCTCGCCGCCACGTGCGGCCAGCACGGCGTCGAGCGTGCCCTCGCCTCCGTCGGCTATCTGCAGCCTGGTCACGCGGGCGTCCGGCATCGCTCGCAGCACGCCCTTCTCGATAAGCTCGCCGACCTCGCGGCTCGAGGCCGACCCCTTGAACGAGTCGGGGGCGATAAGGATCGAGATGTTTTCCACGAGCGCTCCTTGCATTCGGCTGGGCGAGGCGCGCGAACGCCGCGCGAGATTGCTAGGCTTGGGGCTATCACACGGCTCGGTCCAGGGCTGATCCGACGGGGGAGGGGTCGCCTTCATGAACAAACGCGCCGCCGAGAAGCGCTCCGCGAGCAAATACGCCGTGCCGCTGGCCATCTTCGCGCTCTTCGAGGTCATTGCTATCACGTTGTGGCTGTCGATGGGCAACGTGTTCTATCTCTTCAACTTCAGCTACATCGGCTGTGCCGTCTCGCTCGGGCTCTTCCTGATGGTGGGGAGGCATCGCTGCGCGCGCCGGGTGGTCCAGTTGCTCGTGGGCCTGTATATGCTTGTTCACCTGGGCGTTATTTGCCAAGAAAACATGCAGATCGAGGGCTTCTGGTACTACCTCTTCACCGGGACGTTCGAAGCGGCGACCATCCACTATGTCGTGGCGAAGATCTTTGGGCCGCTCGTCTTCGGCCGCGGCTGGTGCGGCTACGCGTGCTGGACGGCCGTGGTGCTCGACTTCCTCCCGTACAAGGTGCTGCAAGGCCCGCGCCGGCGGCTGGGCTGGGTCCGGTACGTGACCTTCGCGGCCTCGTTCGCGTTCGTTGCGGCGTTCTTCCTGGCCCGCGTCGGCCATATCGAGCGCATCATGTTCTGGGCGTTTATCGTCGGCAACGTCGCCTATTACTTGGTCGGCGTCGCCCTGGCCTTCGCGTTCAAGGACAACCGGGCGTTCTGCAAGTACGTGTGCCCCGTTACCGTGTTCCTCAAGCCTATGAGCCGTTTCGCGTTGCTTCGCGTTCGCTGCGACGCCGAGAAGTGCGTCGGCTGCGGCGCGTGCCGGCGCGTCTGCCCCATGGACGTCGACCCCACGGACAACTCGCGGGCGCGCAAGAACGGCGACGAGTGCATCCTGTGCTTCGAGTGCGTCAAAGCCTGTCCCAGGCACGCCCTCTAACGGATAGCTAATGGGGCGGTCGCTTTTGCCGCCCGCTCAGCGAAGAAACGGCAGGTCGGGGAGTTTGTTGCGCTCGATAACCGACTCAAGTATGCGTGCGAAGCCCTCAGGGTCCTGAATCTGGTATTGCATGTGGTCGTATCCCTCGAAGACAGGGAAGTTGCCGTTGGGGTAGCGGGCCATAACGGCGCCGCGGTACTTGAAATGGTCCTCCGCGCTCCCGAATTCCCAGAACGTTCGGCGCTGGAGGTCTTTCGGCAGGGCGAGGAACGGCTCGTCGACCAGGCTCTCCGCGAGCTGTCGGCGCAGGTTGGCGTAGGTGAGCGCGCGCCCGGCCTCGATGAAGTAGGGCTTGATGGCATCGTCGTCGCACCACATGATGTGCTTGAGCGTGTCCCCGCGCGACCACCAGAGGCTCTTGATGGCGAGCCAGAGCAGGGGCGTCATGACACGGCGTGTGCCCGTGGGTATCCGCGCGAACTGCCCGCCGTCAAAGAAGACGTGCCCGACCGGCAGGCTCGTCGTGGCAAGAAACGCCGTCGCAAGATCCGCGCCGAGCGAGGACGCCACGACGAGCTCCACGCGTTCGATGCCGACATCTGCCAGGTAATCCTCGATCTGAGCGAGCTCGTCCTGCTTGCTGACGTAGGTTTGCCCCTCGCAATAAACCGTCGAGGTCGGCATCACGCAGAAATGGCGGTCCTTTAGGTGCTGCGCGACGCGCTCCGAGCTCGCGCCCGTCACGCCCATCGCGTGGAAGAACAGAATGGCGGGGTTTTCCCGGCTGCCGAGCGTCTGGAAGCGCATTTTGAGGCCTTTCTACAAGTTAGATTAGGCTTACATCATAGCTTCTCAGATGATTTTGCTGCCGCGCGTTCCAAATTTGCGATAAGTGAATACCTTAATCTGGCTTACGAGCTCGAGAGTCGCAAGGTCGAGCTTGAGGGCAAGGTGGGCCACGGCGTCCGCGTCGAGTTCGCCGACTCCCGTACCTCGTGGTGTGGAGCAAGCCCATCGGCGACTTCGTGGCGCTCGAGCCTTGGGGCGGCCTTT
>CAZEHG010000209.1:0-2506 GCA_964512475.1 uncultured Atopobium sp. | reverse complement strand
TGGGTCTCCATCACCATGTTCCAGACGGGCCTGCCGTACTACATCACCGAGCTCATGGGCTTCGACGACTCCATGACCTTCGTGTTCTTCGCGCTCATGACGGTCGTCTCGCTCGTGTTCTACGGCCCGGTCAACGTCCTTGCCAAGCGCCTGGGCAAGAAGAAGCTCGTGGTCTTCGCGTTCTTTTTCTTCTGCGTGGCCTTTGCCGTGACCAGCGCCTGCGGCATGTTCGGCATCCCGGCCATGGCATGGGGCGTCGCGGTCGCCGTGCTCGCGGCCATCCCCATGGCGGTGCTCGGGATCCTCCCGCAGGCCGTGCTCGCCGACATCGCGGAGGCCGACGCCGTCGAGTCAGGCGAGCGCCGCGAGGGCATGTTCTATGCCGCGCGTACCTTCAGCATGACGCTCGGCCAGACCCTCGCGATGATCCTCTTCACGTCCATCTCGACTGCTGGCCAGGCGGGATACCGCGCCACGGCGCTCGTGGCCACGGCGTTCTGCCTGGTCGCGGCCATCGTGTTCACCCGATATAGAGAAGACCGCGTGCTCGGCGCGATATCCGCGCCCGGCCGGGGAGGCGGTGAGTAGCGCATGAAGGCACAGATCAGCTTGGTCGTCGAATACGTGTGCGACGGGAAGAGGCGCTGCGTCGGGGTTGACGCCGCCGGCGACGCACGTCCTGCGGACGCGGCCCGTGAGCTGGGGCTCGTTACCCGTCGGCGCGGTGATTGCTGGAGGGTGGAGGTGACGCCTGCGGCCCCGGTCCTGGTCACGTGCGTCGCCGCAGCGCTCGCGTGCGACGTGCGCGGGGCCGACGCAATCTACCTGAACGGCTACCAATCCTGGACCGACAGCTACGAGCGTCCGGTCTGGGCGCCGATGCCGGGTCTAACGCGGGTGCCGGCAGCGCTGGTGAAGAAGCACCGGCTCGATTGGAGCGGCGACTACCGTTTCACGCGGGAGGACCCCCTCCCGGGCAGGCAGCACGGCTTCGGGTACGCCTACCTGCGCTACGGCGACCGCGTGCTCCTCGCGGGCTCCCTCGACGAGGCGAGCGGCTTCACCACGATCCGCGAGGACGCGTCCCGCAACCTGCTCGAGCTCGAGAAGGAGCCGCCTGCGCTCGCCCTTCTTCCCGGCAAGAAGCGCGAGCTCATGGCGTTGTTCGTGTCCGAGGGCGAGTGCGACGGCGTGCTCGGCGCATGGCTTGCGGCCGCCGGCGTCCGTGCGCTGCCCGCGCGCAAGGTCATCGGGTACACGAGCTGGTATCGGCGCTACGGCGACATCGACTGGGGAGTGCTCACAGACGACCTCGAGGGCCTGGCGCGGGTCGCGGGACAGGTCCCCCACAAAGGGGCCGACGTGCTCTTCCAGGTGGACGACGGCTACGCGAAGGTCGGCGACTGGACGCGGCCCGACCCGGCCAGGTTCCCGCAGGGAATGGCCCCTCTTGCCGAGGCCGCGCACCGCGAGGGGATGCTCGCCGGTATCTGGCAGGCGCCGTTCGTCTGCGAGCGCGAGTCGGCGCTCGTGGCCGCGCATCCCGACTGGGTGCTCGGCGTGCCCGGCTCCGAGGGCGCCGCCTTCAACTGGTCCGGGGCGCTCGTGCTCGACACCCTGAAACCGGAGGTGCGCGATTACGTGGCGGAGTGCCTGCGCGTGGCCACGGAGGACTGGGGCTTCGACCTGCTCAAGCTCGATTTCCTCTTTGCCGCGTGCATGGTCGCGCACGGCGGAAAGAACCGCGGCGAGCTCATGGCGGACGCCATCGGGCTTATCCGCGCGTCGGTCGCGCCGGGGACGCGCCTTTTGTTCTGCGGCGTGCCGCTGATGAGCGCCTTCGGCGCCTGCGAATACTGTCGCGTGGGGTGCGACGTCGGCCTCGACTGGGACGATAGGCCGCATATGCGCCTGCTCCACCGTGAGCGCGTGAGCACGAAGACGAGCCTCGCCGATGCCCGCGGGCGCGCGCACCTGGACGGGCGGGCCTTCGGCTGCGACCCGGATGTGTTCTTCCTGCGCGACGACGTAAGGCTCACTGCCACCCAGCGCGCCCAGATGCTCGGGACGGACGCCCATAGCGGCAGTGTGCTCCTGACCTCGGACGATATGGGCGCCTGGACCCAAGGGCAGCTTACCCAGTACCGTCAACTTGTCGCCGAGTTCCTCCGCTCGTAAAGACCCGGTGAAACTACGAACAGATGTGCTAAACTCTCCTCACTAAAAACAAGGTGGGAAGAGAAGCACATGGCCCAGGAATCCATCGTCATCCGTGGCGCCCGCGAACACAACCTGCAGGACATCGACGTCGACATCCCGCGCGACAAGCTCGTGGTCATCACCGGCCTCTCCGGCTCCGGTAAGTCGTCGCTCGCGTTCGACACCATTTACGCCGAGGGCCAGCGCCGCTACGTGGAGTCCCTCTCCAGCTACGCCCGTCAGTTCCTCGGACAGATGGACAAGCCCGACCTCGACTCCATCGACGGCCTCTCGCCGGCGGTCTCCA
>CAZEHG010000208.1:0-2568 GCA_964512475.1 uncultured Atopobium sp. | reverse complement strand
TGCGCTCCATGGGCCTGCAGCCCGACTTCATCGTCTGCCGCTCCGACCACGAGGTGGACGCCGACATCCGCGCCAAGATCGCGAGCTTCTGCGACGTCGACCCGAGCTGTGTCTTCGAGAATTCCGACTGCGCCTCCATCTACGACGTCCCGGCGCACCTCGCCGAGCAGGGCTTCGACACCAAGGTCTGCGAGCGCCTCGGCCTCGACCCGCGTACGAGCGACATGAGCGGCTGGTACAAGTTCACCAACGCCATGCACGCCGCGAACAAGAAGGACGACGTCACCAAGATCTCGGTCGTCGGCAAGTACACCCAGCTCCCGGACGCCTACCTCTCCATCATCGAGGCGCTCCACCACTCCGGCGTCGCTTTCGGCCGCCACGTGAACATCGAGCTCGTCGACGGCGAGGAGCTCTCCGAGGCCAACGTCGAGGAGGTCCTCGGTGATTCCGACGGCATCCTCGTCCCCGGCGGCTTCGGCCTGCGCGGCATCGAGGGCAAGATCTGCGCCGCCCACCGCGCCCGCACCCTCAAGGTGCCCTACCTGGGTGTCTGCCTCGGACTGCAGGTCGCGGTCTGCGAGTTCGCCCGCAACGTCTGCGGCCTCGAGGGCGCGACGTCCGCCGAGTTCGAGCCCGAGTGCGCCTACCCCGTGATCGACATCATGCCCGACCAGGAGGACATCACCGACAAGGGCGGCACCATGCGCCTGGGCGCCTACCCCTGCAAGATCCAGCCGGGCACTCTGGCCGAGGAGGCTTACGGCGAGAGCCTCGTCTACGAGCGTCACCGCCACCGCTTCGAGGTCAACAACGCCTACCGCGAGCAGCTCACCGAGGCCGGGCTCAAGATCTCGGGCCTCTCTCCGGACGAGCGCCTCGTCGAGATGATCGAGCTCCCCGAGTCCGTCCACCCCTGGTTCGTCGCCTCGCAGGCACATCCCGAGTTCAAGAGCCGTCCGACTACCCCGGCACCGCTCTTCCGCGAGTTCGTGCGCGCCGCGATCGCCCATCACGAGGGCGTCGACCGCCACGAGGTCGCGGCCGAGTAGGCCGCGGCACCGAGCCCCGCGCCCGAGCATGGACCTGCAGGCCGCACGCGACGAGTACCTGAGCTACCTGTCCGTCGAGCGCGGCAGCTCGAGGAACACCATCGACGCCTATGGACGCGACCTCAACCGCTATATCGATTACCTCGCAGGCTCCGGCGTGACGGAGCCCGACGAGGTGGAGCGCCCCCTCGTAGAGGACTACGTGGGGGCGCTCTGCGACCTCGGCCTGGCAGCGAGCTCCGTTGAGCGCGCCGTCTCGGCGGTCAAGGGCCTTCACCGCTTCATGTTCCGCGAGGGCATCGCCGCCGCGTGCCCGACCGCGGACCTCCCTCTGCCGTCGAAGCCCTCGCGCCTTCCCGACGTGATCTCGCGCGAGGACGCGGCGCGCCTGCTCGACCAGGGCTTCCCCGCGACGCCCGCGGGCCTGCGCGACCGCGCCATGCTCGAGGTCCTCTACGGCTGCGGCCTGCGCGTGAGCGAACTCTGCGGCCTCGACGCGCGCGACGTGTACCTGGACGAGGAGGTGCTGCGCGTCTTCGGCAAGGGCTCCAAGGAGCGCGTCGTGCCTGTCCTGGGGACCGCGGCCGCGGCGCTTCGCCGCTATCTGGAGGATGGGAGAGGTGCGCTCATGGGACGGCGCCCCACCGCGGCGGTGTTCCTGAACGTCCGCGGCGGCCGCATATCGCGCCAATCGGCCCACGCCATCGTCGAGAAGTATGGCCGCACGGCCGGCATAGATGGGCTCCACCCCCACACCTTGCGACACTCGTTCGCCACGCACCTGCTTGAGGGGGGCGCTGACCTGCGCGTCGTCCAGGAGCTGCTGGGGCATGCCGACATCTCGACGACCCAGCTCTACACGCACCTGGACCGCTTGCACATCCGCCGCGTCTATCTTGACGCCCACCCGAGGGCACACCTCGCCCCACCCACGCGGGACGCGCGCTGACGCCGAACATGCCGTCGGGGCCCGGCAACGGCGGGATACCTGCTGATCTGCAGCCTAAACACCGTGTCTACCTGCGGATTCATATCCTCTTCATATCTCATGGAACGCAACACGCGTCGAATAGTGGAAACGGCTGTTCGCGCACCCCACATCTGGGGCCGCAGGACGTCGCGAAATGGCGCCGTAACCCGCTCCGGCACTACTTTGTGTTGAGTAGTGTTTTTTAGTGTCGCAAAGTGTCGGCTTTGGCCTATAGTGTTCACACGCTCCAGTCGGGGGCTTGAGGTCTCTGGTCTTGAGAGGAGGGTGGCATGCTCGTCGGGTCCTATCCGATGTCGGTCGATTCGAAGGCGCGCGTCACCCTGCCGGCCACGTTCCGCAAGGAAATGTGCGAAGGCGACTCCAAGACCATATACCTTGTGCCGATGAAGGAGAGCGTGGAAGGCTTCACCCCCGCAGGTTTCGAGGCTTGGATCGACTCCCTCTTCAACAAAGAGGGGGAGGGCTTCGATACCCGCAACCGCAAGGACGTGCTTCTTCGCCGCAGCCTCACGTCCCGCGCCGTGT
>CAZEHG010000207.1:0-2615 GCA_964512475.1 uncultured Atopobium sp. | reverse complement strand
CGGTGCCCATCGAGGGCGCCATCGAGGAGATTCCCTGCGACGTGGCCATCTCCGCTATCGGCACCAACGCCAACCCGTTCGCGGCCAAGATCGGCGGCCAGATGGAGCTCAACAAGTGGGGCTACATCGTCGCTGACGAGGAGACCGGCCAGACGACCGACCCGCGCATCTGGGCCGGCGGCGACATCGTCACCGGTGCTGCCACGGTCATCCTTGCCATGGGCGCCGGCAAGAAGGCCGCTGCGAGCATCACCAAGTCTCTGGTGGGCGACGCCGAGTAGGGCTTCTCGCCCCCTCGGCTCGACCTCACATAGGACGCCGGGTCCTGTACGTCTCGAGACGTGCAGGACCCGGTGTTTTTCTATGTCTGTGGCCGTCCTTACCCTGTTCTGTACGTGTTGAGAAGTACAGAACACGAGCAATCGAGCGTTCCGGAACCTTAGGCGACACGTTGTGTACATCCCAAGACGTACACGATCTGATTACAAGTGGGCCTGAACGGCTCCGGCGGGCACCGGGACGCCGAACAAGACTGAATTCATTCCCCAGCTGAACCTCGTCATGCCAAGCAACCTGTCAAGAAGGACCTTTCTTGCCGAGAGCGGGGCACTTGCGCCGGCCTGCCTCGTCACCTTTTCCTCGATGAGGGCGGTATATTTGGCGAGCTCGCTGTACCTGGTGATTCGCGCCATGTCGATGGCATAGATCGTCCAACCCGTGCTCTGCAACGCCTCGGTTCGCCGACGGTCCTTCTCGGCGTCCTGGTGGTAAGCGGCCCCGTTGTATTCGAAGCCGATTCGCTGCTCAGGCCAAGCGATATCGACGCGACAGCACTTTGTTCCAGCCAGCCTTGAAGCCGTCCCACTGAACGGAACCTCAAAGTTGAGCTTCGGCTTCGCGAATGCCAACCCGCCGAGCCTCGCCGGGAACGAAAGCATACAGGCCAGGACCGTTTCCATGGGTGACCGGGCGCCGTCGATGACCAGCTTGAGCGCTTGCTGGGCGGACGTTAGCCCATAGAGGCCCTTCAGCTGCGAAAACACCTGTGTCATACGTGCCGTGTCGGTCAGAGCGGGACGATCGTAAAAGCCTGAGATGGGTGCCGAGAAGTGCGAGTAGTCCCCACAGAGCTCAAACCCCAAAAGCGCTGCCCCCATCTCGCCGAGCGCTCGCGACATCTGCGCAAACGCCAGCTCGGGCTTGCTTACATACACGTGAGGCTCGAGGGCGCGAACCGATGAGGGCGGAAGAAAGGGGAGGGCACAGGTGTGGGGTTTGACGTCGGCGGCGGAGCTCCTCCGCACGTCGTTGCCGCCCAACACGTGAAGCGGTTTCTGCGTGATTCCGTATGCCGTGGCATCGAATGCCGCGAGGTCGCGCGCGGTTGTGGAGTACTCGGCGGAGGGGAGTGGCGTGAGTATTTCGGTTGATGTGTCGACCTGGGGAGGAACGGATCGCCAGTATTCCAAGGCCGAGTCGTGGCTTATGAGCACGGACATAAGGCCCCCTCTCCAATAGGCCGCACGGCGCGAGTGGAGAGAACTCTACGTGTAAGGAGCCGCGCGGTGAAGTCTCAATCGGCGGAGGGCGTCTCGTTATCGGCTAAGGGAGTTCTGTACTTCTTCGGACGTACAGCACTCGGCGCTGTTCTGCTCGAACAGGCATTCGTGCCGTGTTGTGTACGTGCTGAGAGGTACACAATCCGACCAATCGAGGGTGCGCGGACCAGAAAAGGCGAGTTGTGCACGTGTTGAGACGTACACAACTCGCCAGCCTTCAATGACGGCAAGGTCGGGTGGAACTGACGGGCAGAAGTGCCGGTGGCCTGTGGTTTTGGCGGGTTACTTGGCGCCTTCGGTGAGCACGCGCTCGACGGCGTCGGCGGCTTCCTGAGCGGTGGCTTCGAACTCGTCGAGGAAGGTGCCCTTGAGCTCTCGCAGCACGTAGTCGGCCACCTGCATCTTTCCGGGCGGGCGGCCGATGCCGAACTGGAGGCGCGCGAAGTTGCGGCTCCCGAGCTTGTCGGCAATGGAGCGCAGCCCGTTGTGGGCGTTCAGACCGCCGCCGAGCTTGACCTTAACTTGCCCTGCCGCCAGGTCGACCTCGTCGTGGATCACGAGGATCTGCTCCGGTGCCACGCGGTGGGCTCGTGCGAGCTTGGACAGGGGCCCGCCCGACGTGTTCATGTAGCTCATGGGCTTGGCGAGAAGCACCTCGCGCTTCTCGCCATCCGAATCGCGCCAGGTCAGCGTGGCCGTCTGCGCACCCGCCTCGCTCTTCCAGTAGCGGACGCCGTGCCGGGCGGCGAGCACGTCAACGGTCGCGAACCCCGCGTTGTGCCGCGTGCGCGCGTAGTCGCCGTCGGGGTTGCCGAGGCCGCAGACGATCATGATGGTGGCGGCTTTTGCCATGGTTCGGCTCCTTTACGGGTCGCCGGGTGCTGGTCAGAAAAGCGGGGCCGCCTCGCCAGAGGTGGCCCCGCGCATAAAGCAGGGGTGTTCGAGCCTAGAGGTTCAGGTTGCCGCCGAAGATGCTGGAGACCGGCCGGTTGGTGTAGACACTGTAGATGGCCTCGGCGAGCTCGTTGGCGATGGAGATCGTCTTGATCTTGGAGC
>CAZEHG010000206.1:0-2638 GCA_964512475.1 uncultured Atopobium sp. | reverse complement strand
AGCGCGCGGTCTCCCGCGGCATCGCCGCCGCGAAGAAGGGCCGCGCCGTCTGCATCCCCTCTGCCGATATGCGCGCGGCCTACGCGCTCGCGAAGGTCTTGCCGGGAGCCGTCGTGCTGCGTGCGCAGGACCTTCTCTTTACCTTGCGGGAAGGGCCCTCGGCGCCGGTTACACGTTGAAACCTCGCGATGCGCCGCCTTGCGATCGCTGAAAGCGCGTCCTATTACTTAAGAATACACGTAGTGTGTATCCTTTACCAAAGAAGCTAAGTATACAGGCTGTTTTGCGCCTTAAATCGCAGTTGGTTTGACAGAATACAGCAGCTCTACTAGTCACTTGTGATTTAGGTTACGCAATACGGTATCTTTTTCTGAATTAGTCCATGCACACAGCTCTCTTGAGGCGCTCGGCTCGCCGAACCAAGCCAGAATCTGAAAACTTTCGCCGGGTTGACGGGCGCCGGCGAAAACCCTTACGCGCGCGCGGCATAATCGTTCGCGGAAAAACACACGCAGAAGGAGCCCCGCACGTGAGCATCCCCGTCCAGGCGAGCGTCGCCCGCCCTGCCCGCAACTTCGACCTCATCGCCTTCGACCTGGACGGCACCGTCTTCGGCACGCCGACGAACCAGGCCATCAGCCCGCGCGTCTGCGCCGCGTTCCAAGCCGCTCACGATGCCGGGGTCGCCATCGCGGTCGCCTCGGGCCGCCCCGCCTGGATGCTTGGGCAGCAGATTCCCGCCGCACCGTGGATGGACTGGGCCATCACCTGCAACGGGACGCGCGTCTCGGGCTATCGCCGCTCCGACCTCGACTTCGCCCACGGGTTCTCTCGCGAGCTCGCCGAAGCCGTGCTTACCTGCCTCGACGAGCTCGGCGGCAGCGCGAGCATCCACACGAACCGCGCCTCCCTCATGGAGCGCCGCCACCTCACCCACATGGCCTCCGACCTCAAAGCGGAGTCCGAGCGCGCAGGCGAGCAGCTGCCGGACAACCCCATCGACAAGCTGCTGAGCACCTTCGGCGGTATCGCGGTCGACTCCGCCGTCGAGGCGTTCCGCGCCCGCCCGGACGACCAGCTCGACAAGGTCGACTGCAAAGTACCCACGCCCGAGGCGGCCGACGAGCTCGTGGCACGGCTCGGGGCGCTCGGCGGCGTCGGCATCGCGCGCCTGAACGCCATCAACTTCGAGCTCACGAGCGTCGCGGCCTCCAAGGGAGACGCCACGACCGAGCTCTGCCGCCGCCTCGGCATCGACCCGACCCGTGCCGTCGCGTTCGGCGACTCCGGCAACGACCTCTCGATGACCAGGCGCGGGCTCACCTTCGTGGCCATGGACAACGCAAGCCCCGAGGTCAAGGCCGTCGCCGACGACATCACCGACTCCGTCTTCGACGACGGCGTCGCCACCTGGATCGAGGCTCACTTGTAAGGGGCCATGCGGCCGGCCTCGGAGCAACGATTCGGGACCGTCCCCTACTCCTTCTCGACGTACTCGAGGACATCCCCGGGCTGGCAGCCGAGCTCACGACAGATGGCGTCCAACGTGGAGAAGCGGACGGCGGTCACCTTGCCGGTCTTTATGCGCGACAGGTTAACCTCGGAGAGCCCGATCTTCTCGGCGAGGTCTTTGGAGCGCATCTTTCTGTCGGCGAGCACGCGGTCGAGGCGAAGCACGATCATGCAAGCACCTCAGATAGTCTCGTCGTCTTGGCGCTGCAGGACGCAGCCGTACTCGAACACGTGGATTAGCGCTGCCATCCCCACGAGGAACAAGATGAAGTCGAGCGCGCTCGTCGAATAAGATTGATTGGCCACGAGCTGGACGAACGCCCCGTTGGGAGGACGCAGCAGGTTCACGGGCAGCGCAAGAACGACCGGGTACAGGACGAGGGCGACGACCAGCCATTTAATAGCCTTCATATGCTTGACCGCCCCAGGCGTGAAAGGCGTGCCCGCCTCGACGATCGCCTTGAAGCAGCGCGTCCCCTCCGCGCAGATGACGAGCATCAACAATGCCGAGAGGCCCATGGACATGATGACGGTCATGGCGTTGCTGCCCCAGGCGTTGCCACTCGAATCCGTCGATTCCAAGATTCCCTCGACTGTGGTCCACAGCGCCAACCACCAGTCGTCCCCGCAGGTGACGGCCGCCTCGTGCAGGCAGTAGCTCACCGTCGACGCACACAGGAACAGCTGGACGATGCACGCGATACCGCCGAGCATGAACCAGCCTTGCACGTGCTCGCACGACCTGCGCATGCGCTCGGCCACCTCGGTCCTCGTCGGCTCGGTCTTCGACCCCGAAGCCGGGTTTCTTCCCAGCTTGAACATGACGGCCCTCCTTCCCGTGGAAGGTACTTCTTAACGAGAGTTTATCATTTCTTATCGTTTGTCGTTAATCGCATGACAACAGCCGAAGGCGTTGGTTTTTTTACCTAGCCAACGTTTCCGCAGCCCAAATGCCGCGAGAAATTTCGCTTCTGCAAGAATTGTCGGCGAACGGCGCTTTTTGGGTTGGCAACGGCGCTTCGCACGGCATAATGGAGTGCAACCGTTTTTTCAGACACCCACGCCAAACCACCTGGGAGGTTGCGCATGAAGGAGCTCGAGGACCGTATTCGCAAGGACGGAATTG
>CAZEHG010000205.1:0-2643 GCA_964512475.1 uncultured Atopobium sp. | reverse complement strand
GACGTAGTCGGGCGCCTTCATGCGGCCCTCGACCTTGAGCGAGCCCACGCCCGCTGCGATCATCTCGCCCACGTGGTCGACCGTGCAGTAGTCCTTGGGGCAAAGCGCGCGGGTGCCGCCCACGCCGCGCATGGTCTCGGCGAGGCCGGCCGTGGGCACGTCGGGCACCGGCACGAGCTCGCCCTTCTCGTCGACAAGCTCGTACGGGAGACGGCACGGCTGGGCGCAGAGGCCACGGTTCGCGGAGCGCCCGCCGGAAAGCGAGCTCATCATGCAGACACCGGAGTAGCAGAAGCACAGGGCGCCGTGGCCGAAGCACTCGAGCTCGACGCCCTCCTTCGCGATGCGATCGATCTCATGCAGGGAGAGCTCGCGGGAGAGCGTCACGCGATCGGCGCCGAGGCCGCGGCACCAGGCCACGCCGCGCGCGTCGTGGACGTTGGCCTGCGTAGAGACGTGCGTCTCTATCTGTGGCCACGTGCGGCGGATCTGCGCGAAAAGGCCCCAGTCCTGGATGATGAAGGCATCGGCGCCGAGCAGCCACGCACGGCGGACGAGTCCGAGCACGCGCGGGATCTCGTCGGTGGCGACGGCGACGTTGACCGTCACGTAGACGCGCGTGCCGGCCAGGTGCGCGCGTCGGCACGCGTCGCCGAAGCTCGCGTCGTCGAAGTTCTTCGCGGAGCGGCGCGCGTTGAAGCTGTTGCCGAGGCCGCAATAAATGGCGTCGGCGCCCGCGGCCAGCGCGGCGTTGAAAGGCTCCGGGCCGCCGGCGGGCGCGAGCAGCTCGATCACGTTCTTGTGGGCCAAAACCTCTCCTTTGAGCCCGGGGTGTCCAAACTAATTTACGATACCGCCAACACCCCGCGCCCCATAGTCCACATCTCGCGCTCGACGGGAAGAGCGCAACTACGCCACTCGCCAGAATACGATGCATTAAATCCAAGCGCCGCGGCGGCCCATCTTGTCATTGGCCGCCCGGCAACCGCAGGAAAGGCTCCGCGTCATAGATGCCGTAAGCCGTATGGGGCTCACCTGAGTCCGGGGCAATATAGGTGATATATACGTGCTGATCGACCACGGGATCGGTCTCGAATTTCGTCCATCCGCGTTCCAGTAAATAGACAGCGGTCTCTCCCCTAGTGGAGTACTCGCAGCTTTTAATCGAAATCTGCGAAGAGCCCACCGACTCGACAATGCCCAGCACCTCCACAGGATACGAATTTGCGACCTGCGTCCCCTTCTCGACGACCATGCCGTCGCGCAGCATATACGTAGAGCCAAGAAAGATGCCCACCGCCGTGCCGACCAAAAGCGGCACCAATACGAACAGGGCGCCCTTTAAGCCCGCCGCCATTTTCACAATCGCCCGCCTACTCATTGACCCCCACCCTTGATTTGAAATGGGCTAACGCCGCCTTAACCGCAATGTGCTAAAGATACGGTTCCGCATCCTCGATAAGCAAAGCGGTGTAAGGCTCGTCGGACTGACGATTTTGATATGAGCCCTTATATGATATGTACACACGTTTGCCCTCTGTAAGCGCAACGTCACAATGAGTCAGCTGGTCATCCAATAGGAAGACGACGGATTGACCTTTCCAAAGATAGTCGCAGCGCTGAATCGACACCACCGTAGAACTAGCCGACTCAACAACGCCGAGCACATGTGAGTATTCCGCCGTTGCGTTGTCAGGCGAACTGGGGTCTTTCTGGATAAGGTTGAGTCTCTGCGGTACATCCGTCGAGCCGAGGTATATGCCGATCGCCACGCCGACGAGAAGCGCTATCGTCGCTTGAACCAGTCGTTTCATATCACTCCGAAAAGAACGCTATTCCCATCTATCCTGGATTGAGCTTGACGCAACTCTAGCCGTGAAAGAAGTACGAAAACGCGTTAACCAGTCAGTCGGCAATACTCCCGGGGTAAGTGGCTCGACGGCCATCGCTCAGCCAGAAAATCTCTACCGCTCCAAATTGCGGTTTCCACCGAGAAAAGAGGTGCGAAACCGCATTTTGGAGCGGTAGAGATGTACCGGAGCCGGAGCCGGTACACCCGACCGTTCCACGCAAAGCGCCCGGCGAGAAGCACGCGCTTCTCGCCGGGCGCTGCGTTACAGAAACGCTGTGAGGCCGACGCCTAGACCAGCTTGGCCCAGTGCTTCTTGCCGGACTGGACGGTCGTGCCGGCCGAGAAGAGCGAAGGCTCGACGTTGTAGCACTTGGGCGCCACGGCCTCGCCGTCGATCTTCACGCCGCCGCCGTCGATGAGTCGACGGCCCTCGCCCGCGGACTTGCAGATGCCGAGGTCGGCGAGAAGCTTGGCCAGGTAGACCTTGCCCTCGGCGTTGGGCTCGACGATGGAAAGTGGGAACTCGGGCATGTCCTCGGGGGCCTCACCCTTCTTGAACTGCGCGTCGAAGGCTGCCATGGCCTTCTCACCCTCGCCCTCGCCGTGGTAGAGGTCGACGATGTTCACGCCGAGCTCGCGCTTGAGCTTGTAGGGGTCGGCCGAGCCGTCGGCGAAGGCGGCGTCGATGGCGTCGATCTCCTCGATGGACTTGGTGGAGCACAGGCGGTAGTACATGGGCACGATCTCGTCGGCGATGGACATGACCTTGCCGAACATATCGGCCGGCTCGT
>CAZEHG010000204.1:0-2648 GCA_964512475.1 uncultured Atopobium sp. | reverse complement strand
CTCGGCTTCCTGCGCGATCTCGATATCGGACTTGTAATCGGCCATGGGCCCTCCTCGTTTCGAAACACGTATCGCATAACTATACGGTAGTAAGGTTTCGGTCGTGTACCATCTTCTGCGGCAAAGTAGCGGGAAAACGAAAAGAGGAAACGTGGGCGAGAAGTTTGCAGAGGAGACGACCAAGGACCGCCTGAAGCTCATCCTCGGAGAAGAAGGGCTCAGGCGCCTCGACGAGGCCACCGTGATGGTCATCGGCCTCGGGGGTGTCGGCTCCAACTGCGCCGAGGCGCTCGCGCGCGGCGGCATCGGGCATTTCGTCCTCCTCGACCGAGACGTCGTCGCGCCCTCCAACGTGAACCGCCAGGCCATCGCTTTCAAGAGCACGATCGGCCAGGTCAAGACAGAGGTTATGACCGCCATGATCCGCGACATCAACCCCGAGGCCGAGGTCTGCGCCGTCCACGCGTTTCTCGAGAAGGACCGCATCGCCGAGCAGCTGAGCGCCCTCCCCCGCCCTGACTACGTCGTGGACGCCATCGACACCGTGGCCCAGAAGCTTCGCCTCGCCGAGTGGTGCCAGCGAGAAGGCCTGCGCGAGATCAGCGCCATGGGCGGCGGCAACAAGCTCGACCCCACGCGTTTCCGTTTCTCCCGCATCGAGAACACCGTCAACTGCCCGCTCGCGCGCATCATGCGCAAGGAATGCCGCCGGCGCGGCATCCACGGCCTGCAGGTCCTTTACTCCGATGAGCAGCCCGTGAAGATGGAGTCGATCTCGGACGAGCAGTGGCTGGAGTCGGGGTCTCTCCTAGGGACGATGAGCTACATCCCGCCGATCATGGGCCAGATGATCGCGAGCCGCGTCATCCGCGACCTTCTGGGCTGGGGCGCATGACCCACCGCCCGGCGAGGGGAGGGGCCGGGGATTCTCGCAAAGCTACGAGCGCACAGGACGCGCTCGAAAGAGCTTTGCCGAGAAACCCCGGCCCCTCCCCTCGCCGGGCTGCGCGAACTTCTCCCCAACCCAGATGGACGCCGCGACGGCGGTCCATGCATGCTGGAAAGGGGTTTCGCCGGGTCAGCTCATTTCCTCGAGCCAGTACTCATAGGCCTCGTCCCAGCTGTTGAAATACGAGAAGTTGGCGTTCGCGTAGTCTTCGGCGTCGTCCCAGCCGTCAGGGTCAGGTTTTGCCGCTTGCGCGGAGTCGTGCTTCCCCACGGCCTCTCCGGACGCCTCGAGGTCGGGAAACTCGTTGCTGAAGGCGCTGGACCCGCCGCCCCAGTAGTTCTTGCCGAGATTGAATTTGGCGACGCCTGCGACTTCGCCGTCTTTGACATATGCGGCAAATACGAGGTCATCGGTGCCGTTTCGCGCGCGCCAGTAATACGGGGCGCCGCCCTTGTACTTGCCGCGCGAGATTTGGTCGCCCACCTCGTCGGCAGGCCCCAGCCACGTCTGATCGATGTACTCGGCCGGCATCCCCTTGTAAGGGAGCCTGTCGCTTACGTCGAGCGCCGCATCTGCGCTGTCGCCATTGTCGCTATCCCACGTGGTGGTCGTTGTTGCAGAAGGGCTCTGATTGGCCGACAAGTCCTTATCGGCGTCGGAGCCCGAGTCGCGTTGCGTTTGGGAGGAGGACGAAGAGGAAACGTTGCGCGCGTTCCCGCGCGCGGCACAGCCTCCGAGCGCGAGCATCGCCGCCAACCCGAGGCAAATCATCGTGCGCGTCATGTCCATGCTTAGCCTCCCAGCCTTTTCACTAAAGTCTAAATCCACCACGGGACAGCAATTGCGCGCCAGGTCATAGTCCGACCTGTGTCGCGAAATTGCGATCTTACATGGTACGGATTTTAAGCATAAGGTCTGTTTAGTGGGCCCGCACATAGGCAAGGCCGAGGACGACAAGCTCTTGGCGGCCGCCCTTCTCCGCAATTAACGACCTAGCCGCGCCCATGGAGCCGGGCATCTTAAGACAATGCGCCCCGAATGAGCGCGGCGCAGTAATGAGGCAAGCAAGCGAGCCCCAAAACCCCGTCGACCAGCAACGCGCAAACGCTATCCGCCTTATAAAGGCGCCGCCCAGCAACGTAAAAGTTACTGGGCGGCGCGCATCCTGGGCTCTGAGAACTGTCGGATTACTGGGCGGCGCGATCTCAGGGCGCAGCAAACTTGCGGTTCACAGCTTACGCGAAGTCCGCGATCTGGGCTTTGAGCTGCTCAATCGTGGCGGTGAGCTCGGCCTGCTGGGCACGCTTCTTCTCGATGACGGCGGGAGCGGCCTTTGCGACAAAGCCCTCGTTGCCGAGCGTGCGCTCGACGCCTGCGAGCTCCTTCTCGGCCTTGGCGAGCTCCTTGGAAAGGCGCGCGGACTCGGCCGCGAGGTCCACGAGGCCGCCGAGATCGACGAAGATCTCGAGCGCGCCGTCGGCGACGGATACCGCTCCGGCGGGCTTCTCGGCGTCGGTCGCCGCTGCGAACTCGCTCACGCGGCCCACGGAGCGCACGAAACCTTCCTGGGCGGCGAGAACCGCGGCCTCCGCCTCGCCGCAGCGCACGGCCACGGCAAGCTCGGCCTTCGGGGAGAGACGATAGCGGGCGCGCGTGGAGCGCACGCAGGAGATGACGCGCTTGGCGAGCTCGAAGTCGC
>CAZEHG010000203.1:0-2766 GCA_964512475.1 uncultured Atopobium sp. | reverse complement strand
TGTTTCTCAGGTTGTCGTTCGTGCCGTGGGAGTCGATGACGAAGGTCGCGCCCTCGGCGAGATGGAGCGACCAGCCCACAGACTGGACACCCTCGTAGAGCGCATCGGCGTCACGCGCGTCCACGCGGGCAAGCACGAGCAGGATGCGGGAGGCCAGACGGCTCCACAGGCAGGCGCGATACGCATCGGCAAGCTCGCCCCCGAACGCGACCTGGCCGCGCAGCTGGCGAACCTGCGGAACACCGAACGACGCCAGCTCCTCGGCCAGCAGCTTCTCGAACCCCTTGGGGCACGTAGCGACAAACTCCATCGGGACACCTTTCGCCCGTAAACGAAATAAAACAGCCCTCAAAGTCTACCGTCGGCACGGCCCCGGCTCGGGCTCCGCGCGAAAAGTGCGGCAGAAGCACAAGACCGCGCCCGCGCCGGCAGGGAGCGGGTCCTGCACCGGCCCCTATTCCCACACCCCAGCCGACTACTCCCGCATGCCGTCGAGCCGGGCTCGGGCCACTCGCTGGCCCTCGATGGCCTCGGCAAGGCGCTTCTTGTAGTACACCTGCCCGTCCTCGATGTCGATGCGCAGGCCGATCTCCGCTTGCTGGAACAGCATCAGTGCCCGCAGCATATCCGGCTCGACGCCGGCCTCCTCGCAATCGGGGCCGACAATGAGCTGGGCTATGCGGATGGCCGGCTGCGCGCGCTCGACGATGTTCTGTGCCAAGTCGTAGCTCCGCTGCCAAAGCTGGAGAGCGCACTTGGCGTCCTTCTTCACAAAGCGGCCGCGCGCAAACATGTCCCCGAGCTTGTAGGCGGCTTCGCTGCCCGGGGCGAGCGACGCGGCGAGCGAGTAATACCGATACGCCTCGGCGTAGTCCGGCTCGCCGATGCGACCGTACTCGTATATGTAGCCGAGGTTGACGATGGACTGGTAGCAGCCCCACTGCATAGCGAGCTTATAGAGCTCGGCCGCCTTCTCGTAATTCTGCTCGACCACACTGCCCAGGTAGTAGGCCGCGCCGAGATTGTTCGCGCAGTTGCCATTCTTCTGGCTGATGCCGAACCGCAGGACAAGCTCAAAGGCGCGCGCGACGTTCTCGTCGAGAAGCGCCCGCTCCTCGATGAGCCGGCGGTTCTCCAGGGTGAAGTCGTTGACCGCGTCTGGCCCCTCGGTCACGGCGATCGTGATGATCTTCTTGGCAAGGCCGTCGTCCTCGATCTCGACCTCGGTCTCGACCGCTCCCCACTTGATGCCCTCGTTCATGAGCGGATCGTCGCAGGGCACATCGCTCGGCGTCGTGCTCACGCTCACCTCAAACCCGGCGAGCTCCCCCATCTCCCGTAACTCATTCGCGCTCAGGTTGAAGTTAAGTTCCTTCGACATGTCCGGCCTCCTTGCCGTCGCCCATCAATGCACCGACCATACCCCAGGGTTGTGACAACAATGGACGACGAAGATGCGTAGTATAATTACAGCTAATTTACTGTATTTTTAACGTTGCTGCGAAAAGAGGACCTCATGCCTGCCGTCACATCCTTAGCCGACTTCAACCGCAACCAAAGCGCCGTGATCTCGCGCCTCGGCGAGACGGCCGAGCCGCTCTACCTCACGCGCAACGGGAAGAGCGCCGTCGTCGTTATGGACGCGGAGGCCTTCGATCGCGCGATGTCCCGCAGGCAAGAGGAGCGCGACCGCGAGATGGACGTCTACCAGGGCATTCTTGCCGGGTACCAAGAGGCGCGCGACGGAAAGGTGTCAGAAGCGGCCGACGCCTTCGCCCGTATCCGCGCCGCCAAGGGCTGGGGCGCGTGATGTTCAAGGTCGAGCTCACCGACTCCGTCGAGCTGTTCCTTCTCGAGAACGTGAGCCGAGAGGAGACGCTCGCACGCATCGAGCAGTCCGTCGGCATGCTCGCCGAATTCCCCTTCGCAGGGCCCGAGTATCGCCCCGACTACCCCGCGGCCACTCCCCCGTTCCCCTGCAGGTACCTGCCGCTTTCCGACACTCCGTTCACACTCTATTACCTCATCGACGTGCAGCGCGCCCTCGTGCAGGTCATCGACATCGAGTGGTCCGCCGGAGACCCGAAGAAGCGCTTTGGGACGCTATAACCAAGCGACAAAGAGAGACGTAGGACTGGACGCTGCGGCGGGGTCCCCACAAAAACAAGCGCCCCGCGGCACGTAACCGCGGGGCGCTTCTTGCTGCATCTAGACGGGCGCTCGGGCGCTACTCCTCGCCCTCGGTGACCTCGTCGACGTAGTCCTCGTCGGCGTCGTCCTCGTCGTCCTCGTTGTCGATCACGAGGGGCTTGAAGCTCGCCGTGTCGCCGCCCACGAGGTCCTTAAACGTGTTCACGATGTTGCTCTGGAGCTCGTCGCGCATCGTCATGGTAAAGATGTCGTCGTCATCGTTGCCCATGGGCTCGGAAGAGGCGCTTCTCTCCAGCTTCTTCGGCGAGCTCGGCTCGGCGTCGAGCATCTGGATGCGCGTGAGCTTGTGCTGGGTCTTCTTCTTCGAGAAGAGGGGCACGTACTCGAACAGCAGGCTGGAGTTCTCCAGGCCGTACCACTTGGCCGGGCTTCCGCACATGCGGCGGATCAGGTACTTGAGCTCCATCACGCGGTAGTCGAGGCCCGAGAGATCGGTCTCGGGGCTGATGACCTTGCGCAGCAGGCAGAAGCGGAAGTCGCCGACAGCGCTGTGCGTGCGGTAGATCGAGTACTTGTGGTTCTGCGGCGCGATCTGGTTGTTCTCCACGAGCTCGG
>CAZEHG010000202.1:0-2831 GCA_964512475.1 uncultured Atopobium sp. | reverse complement strand
CCCTCTCCCGCTCGGCCACGACGGCCCGCTGCTCGGCCTCCTCGGCGAGCTCCCGCCACTCGTCGCGCTCCCGGCGCGCGTTGACCGCGGCGGTGGCGAACGAGCCGGGCATCCTCTTCCTTCTCTTGCACATGTTTCTACCTCCTTGGGAATCGCGGAGCCACGTTGGCTCCGCGCGGAAAATCTTCAATCAGGCGATGCCCAGGAACCTCGCCGCCCGGGCGGCATGCCCCAGAAGCGACGGACCGAAGGCCGCGACGGCCGCGACCGCGGCGACGATGACCGCGGCCTGGACGACGCGGACGGCGACCCACCAGGCCTCGTGGCGGCCCAGGATGCCCGCGATCGTCCACAGCCCGAGCTTCTGCCCCTTGCTGGAGTTGCACCCCTTGCAGGCCGGGCAGAGGTTCGCGTCGTCGTTGACGGAGACGGCGCCCTCGCGCTCGAGCATCCACCTGGCGGCCTCGCGCCGGATGGGTCGCCTCGCGTCCTTGACGGCCGCCACCGGCACGATGTGGTCCACGGTCATCTCGGCCTCGGACCAGAGCTTGCGGTGGCAGTAGCGGCAGCGCCACGGGCCGGGATGGGCGGCGATGTACTCGGCGCGGTAGCCGCTCGAGCGCTCGTAGCGTTCCGGATAGATGCTGCACAGGAGCCTGTCCTCCCGCGCAAGGTTCTCGAAGCCCCTGGCCTCGGCCTCGGTGAGCCCCGAGCGGGCCCACTCGAGCCTCTTCACCGAGCGGTTGCGCCTGAAGCCCGGGTAGCGAGAGGAATGGAAGTACTTGCTGCGGCGGGTCTTGGTTATCACGGCCTTGTAGCGCTCCGTCATTTCGCCCCGCCCCCCTCGGCATCGCCGCCGGGCAGGCGCGATATGCCGAACGACGCGATGTCCACGTCGAACCTGCCGCACGCCTCGACGAGCTCGCCCTGGATCGCCTGGGCGAAGCGCAGCACGTCCTCTTCGGTGCTGTCGTAGGCGTAGATGTTGCTGAGGTTGCCGAACAGCCTTATCTGCTCCACCGCCTTCGCCTTGCGGGATTCGGAAAGCCTTTCGAACCGCTGCCGCCTGCTCTCGCCCACCTTAGCTGCGCCCCTCGCCTGCGCGGGATGCGCCGTCGATGGCGTTCAGCAGGGCGCGCAGGGCGGCCGTGTCGACCTCGTAGCCGTTCTCGGCGAGCATCGCCAGGATGGACATGTCGCCCGCCACCGACTCGTAGGCCTTCCTGCCGAAATCCGACATCCTGCCCTCGTCGCCGACGGTGAGCGCGGCGTCGAGCCAGCGTCGGCGGTCGCCGACGCGGCAGCTGAAGCGGGAGAAGAGCTCGTCCTGGGCGCCCTCGCCGAGCTCCGCGAGCGCGCGGGCCTGCTTCTTGCCGATGCGCTTGCACGACAGCTCCTCGGCCCAGTCCGGCGAGAGCCCGTCGGGCTGCGCGGAGCCACGCTGGCTCCCCCCGGCGGCCTGCCTGTAGGCCTTCTTGTCGCGGATGATCGACCCTGCCGACGTCTCGACGCCCATCTCGCGGGCGATCTCGAGCACGATGTCGTTCGTGCGCACCCCGCGGTAGGCCTCCGGGTCGCCCTTGCGCCGCTCCTCGGCCATCTCGGACATGCGCATCCACTGCGCCCCGCGCTCCTCGGCGGTCCACAGCGGGATCATGTAGACGTTCGTCGACAGCACGGCGCGCTCGGCCTGCTCGTCGTCCATCTCCATGACGTAGGCGGGCACGGCGCGCCAGCGCGGGTCGTCGGGCTCGCGTTTCGCGAGGGATTCGAGCGCGGCCAGGCGATGGTGCCCCGCTATCAGCTGGTAACGGCCGTAGGCCATGGGGCGGACGAGCACCGGCTGGAGGATGCCGTTGCGCTCGACGTCGACGGCCAGGCGGCCGACCGCCTCGTCCGACAGCTCGCGGTTTCCCGGCCACGGCTCGATGCGCGACGTGCTCAGCGCCTCGTCGAAGCGCGCCCCCGAAAGGTCGACGCCGGCGGTTTCGTAGGTGGCCCTGGCGGCTGCGGCCTGACCCGCGAGGACCTGCTTCGTGAGGTTCGAGATATCCACGGCCATCCTAAGCCACCAGCCTCTCGGCGACCTCGTGCGCGAGCTGCACGTAGGCCTTGGTCCCCAGCGCGTCGGCCCAGCGCGGGTCGGCGTCGGCCGACGCGACGGTGGTCATGCGGTTGCGCGCCGAGGTGATCGGGTCGGAGAAGTTGATCTGCGCGGCGAACACCTCGGTGCCCAGGTCGGACGCGGCGGACTTTATCTGCTCCACCATGTCGACCTCTGCGCGGCTGTTGCGGTTCAGGCGGGTGACGACGATGCCGGCGACCTCGAGGCCGGGGTTCATGTAACGGCCGGACATCTCCCCGACGCTGGCGAACAGCTGCGCCAGCCCGGCGACCGAGCACAGCTCGGCGTTCGTGGGCACGAGCACCTGGTCGGCGGCCATGAGGGCCTGGCGGGCGAAGATGGACTGGGTGGTCGGCGGGCAGTCGATGACGCAGATGTCGTAATCGCCGTCCAGCTCGTCAAGCGCCTCGCGCAGGCGGAACACCGCGTCGGCGCTGTTCTCGAGCTGGAGCCTGTCGAGCTGGGTCGTGGCGGGCACGAGGTCCACGCCGTCCTTGGTCGGCATCACCGCTTCGCGGATGCCGACGTGCGCCGGCGTCGAGGTCAGCGCCTCGTAGACGGTCGGCCGCTCGGGATCGTAGAGCACTCCGAGCATGAGCCCGAGGTTGCCCTGCGGGTCCATGTCGACGGCGAGCACCCGGAGGCCCTCCCGGGCCCATATAGTGGCGAGCGTGGCGGCGGTCGTGGTCTTGCCAACGCCCCCCTT
>CAZEHG010000201.1:0-2837 GCA_964512475.1 uncultured Atopobium sp. | reverse complement strand
CCCTACGTCGCGCAGACCGCCATCGGCAAGCGCTCCGAGGTCCACGTCTTCGGCGACGACTACGACACGCCCGACGGCACCGGCGTGCGCGACTATATCCACGTCTGCGACCTGGCCGCCGGCCACGCCGCCGCGCTCGCGTGGATGAACGGCCGCGAGGGCGTCGAGGTCTTCAACCTCGGCACCGGCAAGGGCACCTCGGTCCTCGAGATCATCACCGCCTTCGGCAAAGCCTGCGGCAAGGACGTTCCCTACGTCATCGACCCGCGCCGCCCCGGCGACGTCACGGCCAACTACGCCGACTGCTCCAAGGCCAAGCAGGAGATGGGTTGGGAGGCCAAGTTCGACATCGACGACATGTGCCGCGACTCCTGGAACTGGCAGTCCAAGAACCCCAACGGCTACGCCGAGGACTAGGGAACGCCGAGAATGACCGCCGCCGACAACATCGACGATAAGGGCGCCGCGCAGGCCGACGAGGTCCGGGCCGCCCCGGGCGCTGGGGCCGTCCCGGCAGCTGAGGCCGCCCCGGCCGCCGAAGCCGCGCCCGGCGCGCGCTTCGCCGCCTACCTGCGCCGCGTTCGCCCGCAGATCGACGACTACCTCGCCCGCACCGCCGCCGCCTGCGTCCCCGGCACGCCCGAGCGCACGGCCGGCGACCTCGGTCGCTACCTGTACGGGCCTCTTGCCCGCTTTACCGCCTCAGGCGGGAAGCGCACGCGTCCGGCGCTCGCGCTTCTCGGCTGCGAGGCGGTCGGCGGCGACCCCGCGCTCGCCATGAGCACGGCGGCGGCCATCGAGGTCTTCCAATCGGCGGCCCTTATCCACGACGACATCGCCGACAAGTCCGAGCTGCGCCGCGGCGAGCCGTGCACCTACGTGACGGAGGGCACGGGCGTCGCCATCAACATCGGCGACCTGGGCCTCGCCAACGTGCTCGGCTACGTGCTCCGCGATCAAGCCCTGCCCGCCGACGTCCGTCTCTCCGTCATGGAGAAGCTCTTCCAGATGGAGGAGCGCACCATCGAGGGCCAGGCGCTCGACCTCGGCTGGGTCCGCGACCGCCGCTGGGACATTAGCCCCGAGGATTATCTGTACATGGCCTCGCACAAGACCGCCTACTACTCGGCGGCGATTCCGTTGGTGGCGGGCGCCATCGTTGGCGGCGGCAACAAGGCGCAGCTCGAGGCCCTTGACGGCTTCGGCATGGCGGCCGGGCTCGCGTTCCAGCTGCAAGATGACCTTCTCAACCTCGTCGGCGACGCCGAGACGCAGGGCAAGGACTTCCGCAGCGACATCACCGAGGGCAAGCGCACGCTGCTCGTCGTGTGGGCGCTCGCGCACTTAGGCGCCGCCGAGAAGGACGAGCTCGTCGACATCCTCGAGGCGCAGACCGCCGAACAGGCGCGCTTGGCGCGTGCGGCCGAGCTCATCGACCAGGCGGGCGCGGTTGAGCACGTAAGGGCCTATGCGCATGAGCTCGTCGCGCAGGCGAAGGACCTTCTTTGCGGCGTTGAGCTTAACGGGCCCGCTCGCGAGACGCTCGTTTCTATGGCAGACTTTTTCGTGGAGCGCGCAGGCTAGGCGCCCACGGGCGCGCACGCGGCCCGCGCGGCGCTTGTATATAAGAGAGGCATTCGATGGAACCCATTCAGGAAGGCGCGCAGGGCGCCGCGGTCGAGGACATCCAGGAGCGACTGACTTCGCTCGGCTACCGCATCGACCAGGCGGACCTCGACGCCAAGAAGTTCGGGCGCTCGACGGCAACCGCCGTGGCGCGCTTCCGTCTTGACCACGAGCTCTCGCTCGGCGACGTCGTCGACGCCGCCACCTGGTCGACGCTCGTCGACGAGTGCTACCAGCTCGGCGACCGCACGCTCTACCTGCGACTCCCCAACTTCCACGGCAACGACGTCCGCCAGCTGCAGGAGCGCCTGAACGTGCTCGGCTTCAGCTGCGGAAAGACGGACGGCTGCTTCGGCGTCTACACCGAGGCCGCGGTCAAGCTGTTCCAGGAGTCCGTCGGCGCGGTCGCCGACGGCATGGCGTTCCAGGACACCTTCGACGCCATCGAGCGCCTCAAGCACGTCTGGGGCGGCAAGCCCGCGGCGGGCCCGCACCCCGCCGGCGCCATGGGCTTCGCCCGCGCGGCGAGCGTCCTCGACGGGATCGGGCTGGCCATCATGGCCGACGACCCCATCGCGCGCAACGTCGCCGGCCGCCTGCTCAACCTCGCGCAGGCAACCAACGAAAGCTGCGGCATCGAGGTCGTCTCCTCCGCCGACAAGGCCAGCGAGAAGGTCCGCGCGTTCGTCACGCTGTCCACCTCTCCGCACGACCCCCGCACGACGCCGCAGGTGGGAAACATCGCCCTCGACGATATCGACACCCTGCCGCTACGCCTGCGCACGGCGCTGCAGGTCTCGCGCGCCGTGCCTCCCCACACGCGCATCGAGCTCCCGGTGGGCGCGAACCCCAGCGGGAGCTTCACCATCGGCGACGCGCAGACCTACGCGGTGCTCCTGCTCGACGCCATCTGCGCCGCCTTCGACGGCCTGGAGCTGTAAGCCCCTCCTCCTCCTCCGAGTTCGGAAGGCTTCCAAACTCGGAGGGCATCCGGGCCGCCAACAGCACCTGCAAAGAATCGCAGGTCAAAGCGCTGCCCGACATCGTACTCACCCACAATGCGTCCCCTTTTCGAGTTTGGAAGCCTTCCGAACTCGAAAGAAGAAAACCAGGAAGGCCCGACGAGCGCGTTGCTCGCCGGGCCTTTCTCGCTAAGGTGGCAGGGGTAGAAGGATTCGAACCCTCATTGACGGCACCAAAAACCGCTGTCC
>CAZEHG010000200.1:0-2845 GCA_964512475.1 uncultured Atopobium sp. | reverse complement strand
CGTGGCGGAACCCCGTGGTGTTGGTGGAGCGGGGCACCCAAGCGAGCAAAGCGAGCGCAGCCCCGCGTAATCAACACCACGGGGTTCCGCCACGCGGGCACCCTCTACTGCGCGATCTCCGCCGGCCAGACGCTGTCTGACGGCATCGGTGCGTAGCCGCTCGCGATGTCCTCCGGGATGGAGGAGTCGCTCTTGAGGAGCTCGCCCACGGTGACGAAGGTATAGCCCTCGGACTGGAGCGTCTCGATGATCTGCGGGAGCGCCTCGACGTCCTGGCTCCTGTCGCCGCCGCCGTCGTGAATGAGGATGATCGACCCGGAGAACGCGTTCTCCGTCGAGTTGCTCACGATCGTCTCGGCGCCCGGCATGCGCCAGTCCTCGGAGTCGAGGTTCCAGAGGACAGACAGGCTCGCGAGGCCGCCCGACTTGAGCCACGTGGACTCCTTGAAGTCGCCGTACGGAGGGCGAAAGCTCGTGGTCTGCACGCCCGCGACCTGCGAGATCGTGTCGAAGGCGGAAGAGAACTCGGACTGGAGCGCGACGGACTCGAGCGTCGAGAGCTGCTGGTGCTGGTAGGTATGGCTCATGAGCTCGTTGCCGGACTCGACGATCTTCTTGCAGAGCTCAGGGTACTCCTCGATGTTCTGGCCGAGGTTGAAGAAGGTCGCGTGGATGCCGTAACGGTCGAGGATCTCGATGTACTTCTCGGTATAGGTGGCGGACGGGCCGTCGTCGAAGGTAAGCGCGATGAGCTTCTTGTCGTCGTCCGGCTTCACCTGATGGACGGTGACCACGCAATTCTTGGTCTCCTGAATCACGTCGCCCTCCGCCGTCTCGCCAGAGGTCTTGCCGTGCCTGATCTCGCGCTTGCCCACCTGCGGCCACTGCGAGATGTAGGAGATGTTGCCCCAGGCCTCCCCGCCCATCTCGAGCTTGGGCTGCTCCTCCTCGATCTCCACGTCGTAATCCTCGACCTTGTCCGCGCCGTCGCCGATGGTAAGGTCGTCGCCGTCGGCGGCCTTGTAGCCGTCGAGCTCGTCGATGTCGATGTCCGACCCGTTGACGGAGGCGGAGTAGCTGTAGCCCTCACCCTGCACGAGCACGTTGCCGCCGACCGAGACGAGGTCGCCGGCCTTCGGCGAGAGGCGCTTCTCCTTGATGATGGTCTCGAGAGAGCTGCCGACCCTCACGCTCATGGAGGAGCCGTTGAGCCTGATGTCTATGGACCTCGTGTTCCACGCGACGACCGCGGCGACCACGACCACGATGACCACGGCCGCGCCGATAAGCGTCGAGAAACTCGGAAGCTCGAGGACGGGGCCGCGGCGGCGCGCGCCGCGCACGGAGCCGCGCCCGTAGCCGCCAAGGCTCTGCTGGGATCGTCCCCGGGAAGAGGCGCCCTGGCGGCGCTGCCGGCCGGAATACGCGTCGACGCCCGCGGAGCGGCGGGCGGCGGAGCCCGAATAGGAACCCGCGCGGCGAGAGGAGCCGTAAGCGTCAGCCGACGGCGAGCGGCGGGAGGAGGGCCGTCCATACGCGGGCTCCCTACCGTAGCTGGCGTCGCGCGATGAGCCGTATGAGCCGCCTCGGGACGAGCCGCCGCCCACGCGACGAGGCGATCCGCCGCCGCGCCCGTAGGAACCCCGGCCCCCGGTTCCGGAGCCCGGGCGATAGCCGCCCGATGAGCCGTTGCTCGGGTACTGCCCGCGATACTGGGACATGTGTGCCATCCCCACGCTAAGGCGGGACCTCGAGGGCCCCGCCAGTCTTGTTATCGGCTATTCAATAGTATCGGCTTTCGCGATCAAAGGACACCGGGGCGCCGAGGCAGGCCGACGCCCTAACCCAGGTCGGCGAACTCCTCGGGGACATCCTCGACGCTGCAATTGAAGGAATCCGCCACGGCCTTGGCCTGCGCCATGCGGATATGCGAGAGGTCCTCGTTGCCCGCCTCGGCGTAGATCTCCGAGAGGCGGCGGAGCGCGAAGCAGACGTAGGACGCCACGGCGTCGCCCATGCCCGAGAGCACCATCATGGTGACGAGCGAGTCGGGGGCGAGCTGCAACGCCGTGCGGTAGTCGAGCTCAAGGAGCTCGCCGATCTGGCGCTCGACGTCCTCACAGGCCTGGAGGTCCTTATTCCGCGACGCCAGCATGAGCGAGTCCCGGACGGACTCGGCGAACTGGGCAATGAGCTCGAGTATGTAGTCGCGCTGCAGCATCGTGTATCCTTTCGGTCGGGGTGTTTCCTGCGCGATTGTATACCCGCGCGGGGCTCCCGGGGCTAACCCCTGCCGCCGGGGGCCTCGATGCCCAGGTGGTCGAAAGCGGCGAGGGTGGCCTGGCGTCCCTGCGGCGTGCGGACGATAAGGCCTCGCTGCAGGAGATACGGCTCGTAGACGTCCTCGAGGGTGGCGGGGTCCTCGGCGACGGCTGAGGCGACGGTGGTGAGCCCCACGGGTCGGCCGCGGAAGGTCTCGCAGAGGGCGCGCAGGATCTTCACGTCCATCCAGTCGAGCCCGAGCGCGTCGATCTCGAAGAACTCGAGGGCCTCCGCAGCGACCTCCCAGGTGATGTCCCCCGCCGCCTTGACCGTGGCGTAGTCGCGCACGCGCTTGAGCAGGCGGTTGGCCAGGCGCGGCGTGCCGCGCGAGCGCGACGCGATCTCGAGCGCGCCCTGCTTATCGACCATGACGCCGAGAATCGTGGCGGAACGGGTGACGATGACCGCGAGCTCCTCGGGCGAGTAGTAGTCGAGTCGGTAGCTGATGCCGAAGCGGTCGCGCAGGGGACCGGTGAGCAGGCCCGTCCTGGTCGTCGCGCCCACGAGGGTGAAGCGCGGCACG
>CAZEHG010000199.1:0-2905 GCA_964512475.1 uncultured Atopobium sp. | reverse complement strand
TCGTCTCCCACCGCTCCGGCGAGACCGAGGACACCACCATCGCCGACCTGGCCGTGGCCACCAACGCCGGCCAGATCAAGACCGGCGCCCCCGCGCGCACCGACCGCGTGGCCAAGTACAACCAGCTCCTCCGCATCGAGGACGCGCTGGGCGCTTCCTCCGAGTACCTGCAGAAGGCCGTGTTCTACAACATCGCGTAGCAGGTAACTGAGCAATAGCCCCTTTGCTTTGATTGCCGCCGTCGGCTCCGTGCCGGCGGCGGTATTCTTGTGCGTGATTGCCCGGCGAGAACCCCGCGAAGAGAGGAACCCCATGCCCGATATCAAGCGCATCCTGGTAGGACAGTCCGGAGGCCCCACGGCGGCCATCAACTCGAGCCTGGCCGGCGTCGTCGCCGGCGCGCGCGAGGCGGACGCCGGAATCGTCGGCATGCGCCACGGCATCCAGGGCTACCTCGCAGACGACATGGTCGACCTCGCGGCGGCGTTGTCGGACGACGATGCGCTCGAGCTGCTGCGGCACACGCCGTCGAGCTGGCTCGGCAGCTGCCGCTTCAAGCTCCCGGCGCTCGACGCCGAGGGCGCCGAGCCCTTCTACGCCAACTCCTTCGCCAAGCTCGAGGCCGACGGCTTCGACGCGGTTCTCTACATCGGCGGCAACGACTCGATGGACACCATCGCCAAGCTGGGCGCCTGGGGCGAGCGCATCGGCAGCCCCATCCGCTTCATCGGCGTGCCCAAGACCATCGACAACGACCTCGTGGGCATCGACCACACGCCGGGATACGGCAGCGCGGCCAGGTTCGTGGCCACCGCGACCTCCGAGCTCATGCTCGACGCCGATGTGTACGACCTCAAGAACGTGCTGTTCGTCGAGATCATGGGCCGCGACGCCGGCTGGCTCGCGGGCTCGGCGTGCCTCGCGAACCCCGACCTCGTGCTGCTGCCCGAGATCACCTTCGACGAGGATGCGCTGGTCGCGCGCGTGGGCGAGCTGCTCGAGCGCCAGAATACCGTGGTCGTCGCCATGTCCGAGGGCCTGCGCGAGTCCGACGGGCACCTCATCGCCGAGAAGACCGTCGCCGCGGGCACGAAGGTCGACGAGTTCGGCCACCTGGCGCAGCTCTCGGGTCCGAGCCGCTATCTCGCGAGCGTTATTGGCGGTCGCCTCGGCGTGAAGACCCGCGCGGTCGAGCTCTCCACGCTGCAGCGCTGTGCGAGCCACCTTGCCAGCCAGACCGACCTCGACGAGGCCTTTGAGCTGGGACGCCGCGGGGTTCTTGCCGCGCTTGCCGGCGAGTCCGTCAAGATGTCCTCGGTTAAGCGCGTGGGAAACGAGCCCTATGCAGTGGAATACGAGCTCGCCGACGTGCTCGCCGTGGCCAACCAGGTCAAGGCCGTGCCACGCGAGTGGATCTCCGCGGACGGCATGAACGTGACCGACAAGTTCCGCGCCTACGTCGCCCCCCTCGCCGGGGCCCTTCCGGAGCACATTGGAGCGCTTTAAATTCACATATTTCCGAACTTTTGTGTTTTAATCCAGAACTAGTCAGTAGACCCGCTGTTTTGCCCAAAGAAACCCCAGGATTCGAGCGGCAAAATAGCGGGTCTACTCGCTAAGTTTGTACAAAACACAAAAGTTCGCGATTTTTGATTTACGAGACGGTCCTGCTCCCGACCGGCAACCGTAAAAGCGATGGCGCTGGGCACAGCCGCTACTTCTGCTGCGTATGCATGCAAGTGCCGGTGACGCGCGCGACGGGCGTACCGAGCTCGTCGGTAACGAGGCAGTCGTAAAAGCCCAGGTTACGCCCGTTTTTGTCCGCATCGGCTATGGCGATGAGGCGCTTGCCGCGTGCAGCGCTCATGTATTGGATGGAACATGCCACCGAGACCGTCGGTTCCTCGCCCACGTTTGCGGCGACGGCGATGGCGAAGTCTGCCAACGTGAAGATGGCGCCGCCCATCACACCGCCTTTCTCGTTGATGTGGCGCTCCTCGATGTCGAACTCGCACACGCCGTGGCCCGGCGCGGCCTCCACCACGCGACACCCGGTGGCCTCCGTCGCGTAATGGTCATTCGCAAAGATGCGCTGGACGTCTTCCAGCGAGGCTTCGGGGTCGATCATCGAGGGTTCTCCTTAAATCGGGGGCTCACCTTAAGCAAGAGGAACGATTCTGGTGCCGTGAACCTCGTCGACGCCGAGGGCAGAAGCCACGACGTCGGCGTTTTCCCAGGTGATGCCGCCGCCGGGAAGAATACCGATGCGGCCGGCGGCACGCTCGACGTAGGCACCGAGGCGATCAAGGTTCTCCTCGATGGGCGTGCCCGCGGGACCGCCGTGGGTAAGGATGCGGTCGACGCCGAAGCGCGCGAGGTAGTCGATGGCGTCGAGCGCCTCATCGAAGGGCAGTTCGTCAAAGGCCATGTGGAACGTAACCTGCATGTTCAGGCTCTTTGCGATCCTGGCCAGCGACATGGCGAGCAGGCGGTCGAGGTGAGCGCCGCGCAGGCAACCGAAGACCACGCCGTCTACACCGGCGGCCGCGGCGGCCTTGAGGTCGAGCGACATGATGCGGACCTCGGCGGGCGTGTACTCGAAGCTGCCGCCACGCGGACGGATCATGCACATGACGGTGGCCCCGGCAAGATGACAGAGCTCGACAGCCGCGTGGATCACGCCATTGCTGGGGGTCGTGCCGCCGCGGGCCAGGTTGTCGCAGAGCTCGATGCGCTTGGCGCCGGCGGCGAGGGCGGCGGGCACGTGCTCGACGTTCTCGGCGCAGAATTCCTTGACCAGCATGGCGGTTCCTTTCTCGCGAAGGCGTTGCCCTCAGTTTACGCGAGGGAGCCGGCACGCGGGTCGACGGGGTCGCGCGACACAAAGGCGGCGAGAAGCCCGAGG
>CAZEHG010000198.1:0-2942 GCA_964512475.1 uncultured Atopobium sp. | reverse complement strand
CGGCGGCGAGCGGGGCTCCGCAGGTGCGGCCGTCGGGGTTCAGGCCCGAGAGGATCCGCACGGCGTCCTTCTCCTTGCGGGGCGTTGTCCAAGGGGCGTTGCCGGGCGCGCGCCGCGCCATGAAAACGGCAAGCCGCTCCTGGTCGACGGGGAAGCCCGAGGGCAGCCCCTCGACGACGCAGCCGACCGCGGGGGAGTGCGATTGGCCGAAGACGCTCACGCGCAGGGCGGTTCCGAAGCTTGAGGGCATGCTCTCTCCTTAGGGACGGTGTCTGTGCCGTGGGCCCCTCGCGGGGTCCCATGCGCCGCGAGGGGCGGGCGCGCCGGCGCCCGGGTCGATCGCTAGAGCTCGGCGCACCCGCCGCCAAGGGCGGCGAAGTCGTCGAAGAATGCGGGGTAGGACTTGGCGACGCACTGGGCGCCGCCGATCGAGCTCGCGCCGTCGCAACGCGTGGCGAGAATGGCCGACATCATGGCGATGCGGTGGTCGTTCGCGGCGTCGACGTGGCCCCCGGCGAGCGTCGAGGCGCCTTCGATGAGCAGGCCGTCGCCGGTTTGGGTCACGTGCCCGCCGAGTGCGTTCACGGCGTCCGACACGGTTTGGAGACGGTCGGACTCTTTGATGCGAAGGCGCGCCGCGCCGACGATGGCGGTCGTCCCCTCGGCGCAGGCCGCGACGGCCGCGAGGGGAGGGACGAGGTCAGGGCAGCTGCTCACGTCGAGCCGGCAGCCCTTGAGCGCGTCCGGCCGCACCGTCACGGAGGCGGCGCCGCGCTCGACGCGGGCGCCGAGCAGCGCGAGGGCGCCGAGGATCGCCCGGTCGCCCTGTGTCGAGCGCATGTCGATGTTCTCGACCGTGACGCCCTTCTCCGAGAGGGCCCCGGCCGCGAGCCAGAAGGCGGCGTTCGACCAGTCCCCGCCCACGCGGACGCGGCCGGGGGTGCGGTAGCTGGATCCCGCGGGCACCTTGAAGAGAAGGCCGCCGTTCTCGCCTTCGGAGCGCTTCGTTCGGATGACCTTGACGCCGAACTCGGCGAGGGCGGCGCAGGTGATGTCGATGTAGGGGAGCGACTCGACCGGCTCGGTCACGAGCACCTCGACCTCGCCGCCCATGAGGGGGGCCGCCATGAGCAGGCCGCTCACGTACTGGGAGCTGACGTTGCCCGCGATCTCGTAGCGGCCGGGGCCGACCTTGCCTCCGACGTCCAAGGGCAGCGTGCCCTGGGGCCCCAGCTTCGCCCCGTGGGCGACGAGCTCCTCGTAGAGGGGCGAGAGCGGCCGTTCGGGAAGCCTTCCGCGCCCCGTGAGCGACGCGGACCAGCCGAGCGCGGCGGTCACGGGGAGAAGGAAGCGCAGGGTGGATCCGGATTCTCCGCAGTCGAGAAGGGCGTCCCGCGCCGGCGCCGACGCGTCGACGGGCACGACGCGGAAGCCTTTCTTGGTGCGCGTCACGCGGGCGCCCAGGGCGCGCAGGCACGACGCGGTCGCGTCGATGTCCTGGGAGGTGGCGTTGCAGTCGATGTCGGTCACGCCGTCGGCGAACGCCGCGCAGATGAGCAGGCGGTGCGCCTCGGACTTTGAGGCGATGGCCTCGACGGTTCCCGACAGGCGCCCGGGGGCGATCCTCATGTCCACGCCTCAGCCCTCCTTGCCGGTGCCGCAGCCGAGCTCGACGAGGTCGCGCAGCTCGTCGAGCGTGACCTTGCGCACGCTTACGTTGCCGACCTCGTCGGGGACGACGACGTTCATGGTGCTCCCGTGGCGCTTCTTGTCGTGGGTCATGTAGCCGAAGACGACGTCGCGGGGCAGGTCGGTGTCTATGGGGAGGCCCTGGGCCGCCATCGCGGCCACGATCGCGTCGCGGGTCTCGGGCTTGCACCAACCTTTGGCACAAGCCGCGCGGGCCATGCAACAGAGCCCGGCAGCCACGCTGGAACCGTGGCCGAGGGCGAAGTCGCTCGCGGCCTCGATGCCGTGGCCGATGGTGTGGCCGAGGTTGAGCGTCTGGCGAAGGCCACGCTCCTTCTCGTCGGAGACAACGATGTCGCGCTTGATCGAGACGTTCTTTGCCACGATCTGGGCGACGAGCTCATCGGGGTAGCCCTCGCCGTTCATGGGTCGTTCGGTGAGGTCCTCGAGCATCGCCGGGTCCGCGAGGACCGCGTGCTTGACGACCTCGCCGACGGAGTCGGTGTAGAGCTCGCGGGAGATGCTGTGCAGGCACTCGACGTCGGCCACGACGGCGCTCGGCTGCCAGAAGAAGCCGCAGAGGTTCTTGCCGTGGGCGAGGTCGACGGCCACCTTGCCGCCTACGCTCGAGTCCACCATGGCAAGAAGCGACGTCGGCGCCTGGACGACCTGAATGCCGCGCAGGTACATGGCTGCGGCGAGCCCCGCCATGTCTCCCGTGACGCCGCCACCAAGAGCGATCACGACGTCATCGCGCGTGAGCTCGGCCTCGGCCAGGCCCTCGAGCAGGGTCTCCAACGTGGAGAGGCGCTTGTGCTGCTCGCCAGCGGGAAAGGTAAGGGTGCTCACCTTGTAGCCGGCACGGACGAGCGAATCCTCGACACGCGCCGCGTAGAGCGGCCCCACGTTGGTCTCGGTGATGATGCAGGCGCGCTCGCCGCCCGCGGCCTGCCGGGTCACGGCGCCGATGTCGCCGAGGATGCCGCACCCGACGTGCACGTTGTAGGAGCGAGAGGGAGTCGCGACCTCGACAATCGTCTCGTTGTTGCTCATCGGCCCTCGATCTCCCTCTTGATGCGGTCGCCCTCGGCGAGAAGCTCCTCGAGCCTCTCGGCGTCGTTCGCGTCGATGGCGTCCTTGTAGTCCTGCAGGTTCTTGATGATGATGCCGAGCTCGTCGGAGAGGTAGTCGGCGTTGTCCAGGAAGAGCTCGGTCCACATGGGGGCGTTGAGGTGCGCCACGCGGGTGAGGTC
>CAZEHG010000197.1:0-2958 GCA_964512475.1 uncultured Atopobium sp. | reverse complement strand
ACGCCCGACGGCCAGGTCTACTACGACCCCGAGATGGGGCTGACCGAGGCCTTCGTCAACCCCGGCCCGTGGAAGACCGCCCACGGCCCGGGCCTGCTCGAGACGCCCGCCGGCACCATCCTGTGCTGCTGGTTCGCCGGAACCTACGAGGGCGACACCGATATCAACATCGTGGTCTCCCGCCTGGAGAAGGGCTCCGACAAGTGGAGCGAGCCGACCTACATCTCGCACAACGACGACCGTTCTGACCAGAACCCGTCGCTGTTCCTGGCGCCCAACGGCGAGATCTGGGCCATGTACACCTCCCAGCTCGGCCGACAGCCCGGCAAGGACAACATGCAGTACACCTCCGTGGTGAAGAAGCAGGTCTCGACCGATGACGGCCTGACCTGGTCGGTGCCCGAGGTCGTCCTTCCCGAGGAGGGCACCTTCGCCCGCCAGTGCGTGCAGGTCCTCTCCAACGGCCGCTGGATCTACGGCCTGTGGCTGTGCACCGACTCCGCGAGCGGCCTGGCAGGCGACCCCTCCGCCTTCGCCGTCTCCGACGATGCGGGCGCGACCTGGCGCCGCGTCGACATGCCCGGGTCCGCCGGGCGCGTCCACCCGAGCATCGTCGAGCTCGAGGACGGCCACCTCGCCGCGTTCATGCGCTCGCGCGAGGCCGACTTCGTCTACCGCAGCGAGTCGACCGACTACGGCGACACCTGGACCGTGCCCGTGCCCACCCCGCTTCCCAACAACAACTCGGGCATCGGCGTGACCAAGCTCTCGAGCGGCCGCGTCGCCCTTATCTACAACCACAACTCCGCCCCTGCCACCTACGGAAAGAAGGGCGCGTGGCCCGCGCTGCGCAACCCCGTCGCCATCGCGCTGTCCGAGGACGGCGGCAAGACCTTCCCGCTCATCCGCTACATCGAGCGCGCGGAGGGCTTCGTGGGCGAGGAGAACAAGTTCAACAACCGCCAGTACGAGTACCCGACGATCATTCAGGCCGCTGACGGTTCCATCCATTGCGCCTACGCCTATCGCACGCGTCAGGGCGTAAAGTGGGTCAAGCTCACTGAGGCGGACATCATGGGCAAGACCCGCGGCGAGGGCACCTACAACCCGACCTCGGGCGACGTGGGCGCTCATTAGGCGCAGGTACACACGCGGCCCGGGGCGATGGCCCCGGGCCCTCAGCGAGAGGGAAACGCAATGATTTACGACGGACTCGAAGCCATCGGGCTCTACCGCGGGCTGTCCCGTGGGCTTGATGTGCTCATCGATTGGCTGGGAGAGAACGACCCGGCTGAGCTGCCGCTCGGCCGCACCGATATCTTGGGCGACAAGGTCTTCGCCAACGTGATGGACGCGAAGACCCGCAGGCTCGAGGACGCGCGCTTCGAGACGCACCGCAAGTACATGGACGTGCAGATCGACCTCGAGGGGGCCGAGGCCTTCAAGACCACGCCGGGCGTGACGGTTCCCGCCGGCGAGTTCGACGAGGCCGGCGACAAGGGCTACTGCCACGCGGCCCCCGAGAACCACGACCTTCTCGATGGCACCCTCGAGGGCGGGCGCTTCGTCGTCTTCATGATCGGCGAGCCGCACATGCCGAACCTCGTGTGCGAGGGCGCCGAGGTCGGGCCTATCAAGAAGATCTGCTTCAAGGTTCTGGGCGACCAGTTCTGGGACGAGGCCTAACTGCGATGAGTGCGGGCATGGGGCGCGCCGGGGACATGGACGCGGCGATCATCCTCGCCGCGAGCTTCTTCTACCTGGCGAGCCCCATGCTCGTGAACCCGCTGATCACCGGCTTCGCCGGCGAGATGGGCGCGTCGGCCGCGCTCATGGGCCTCATCGGCGGTCTCATGAACCTCGCCTCGCTCGTCGTCCGGCCGTTGGCGGGAAACCTCGCCGACCGGCTGTCCAAGCGTCGCACGGCTCTTGGCGGCTCGCTGCTCATGGCCGCGAGCTGCGCGGGCTACGCGCTGTGCGGGGACCCGGCCGTCCTCGCGGCGTGCCGCGTGGCCAATGGCACCGGCTACTCGCTCTGCTCGGTTGCCATGTCATCATGGCTCGCGAGCCTGCTTCCGCGCGACCGCGTGGGGTCGGGCATGGGGCTCTTCGGCATGATGAACGCGCTCGGGATGGCGGTCGGGCCGTCGCTCGGATTGACTGTTCAGGGAGTCTTCGGGTATCGGGCGGCGTTCGTGTGCGCGGGGCTTCTGGCCTCGGTGTGCTGCGTCCTTTCGGTCCTTGTCGCGGACGCCGGCGCGCCGACGAGGGTCTCGGCGGCCCGCGGCGAGGTCCGGCTCGTTGCGCCCGCGGTCGTGCCGGCCGCGCTTATCGTCATGCTCTTCACGTTGCCCTACACGGCGACGCAGTCGTTCATCGTGTCCTATGTGGCGCAACGGGCGCCCGGGGTTGGCGTCGGGCTCTTCTTCCCAATATACGCTGCGGCACTTCTCGCCCTCCGCTTCGGCTTGAGGAGGGTGCTCGACAGGGTCGGCATGGGCACGTTCCACGCGGTGGGGAGCTGCTCCGCTCTCGCTGCGCTGGCGCTTCTGTGGCGTGTCCAGAGCAATGCGGCGCTTGCCGCCGCCGCCGTGTGCATGGCGGGTGGATACGGTCTCATGTGCTCGGTCTGCCAGACTGCGGCGGTCAAGCTCGCGGCCCCGGAAGACGTCGGTCTCGCCAACAGCACGTATTACATGGGCTTCGACCTCGGCATGGCGCTCGGGCCCATGGTCGGTGGTGCCGTGATCGCGTGGGCGGGGATGGAGGCGCTCTATCCCTGCATGATGACCACAGTACCTTTGGCCACGGCAATCTACCTGGCCTTCTACAAAAAACAATGAAACGAATGCATAGCGTTGCGGCTACGTTAGAATAGTGAAGCTTTGTAAGCGCGGCCGACATGGCAACCTTGATGAGCCCTTGCCCTTCTCCTGGGAATTATGATCGGGCATCAAT
>CAZEHG010000196.1:0-2999 GCA_964512475.1 uncultured Atopobium sp. | reverse complement strand
GGTCGCGCACGCGGCGCGCGATCAGCTGCCCGTACTGGGCGCCAAAGTCGAGAACGGCGACGAACTGCTTAGGCTGGGCCTCGGTCATGGTTCCTCCGGTCTTCTTCCGAGCTTGGGGTGTGGATGCATTCTTTGCATCATACTTAAGGGAGCCTGGACTTTTTTGGTCAAGAGCTGCTTTTTTGCCTCCCTTCACGTGCCGAACACTCCCCTCTCGTATAGTGAAGCCTATCTGCAAAGTCGAGGTGGCCCCGTGCCACCGAGCGATGGCCCCCGGGCCGCATCGATACAGAAAGGGTCCGTCTTGGCAGACCGCAGATCCCACAGGCAGCAGGCCGATTCCCAGAGCCGTCACGCCCACGAAGAGCAGACCGGTCGCTCTGGCGCCGGGTCTTCCAGCCTCAGCTATACCCCTTCCCGATCCGACGGCGCCGCGAGCTACACGCGCAAGCGTCAGAAGCGCCGCCACAAGGTGGTCCTGCGCGGCGTGCTCATCGGCATCCTGTGCGTGCTTCTTGCCGGCGGCACGGCCCTTGCCATGTACCTCAACAACATCAACAACCAGCTCACGTCCGGCCTCGATCAGGAGACCAAGGACCTTCTTGCCGACAGCATCCAGTACGACGACCCGTTCTACATGCTGCTGCTCGGGGTGGACAAGTCCGAGGAGCGCACGAACTCGGCCGAGTACGGCGAGAGCGAGTCCAACTACCGCTCGGACTCCATCATCCTGGCCCGAATCGACCCTAAGGGCCAGAAGATCACGCTGATCTCGCTGCACCGCGACACCATGACCGACATGTCCGACATGGGCGCGGGCACTCAGAAGCTCAACGCCGCGTACTCCCTCGGCGGTCCCAGCTACATGATCAAGTGCGTCGAGAAGCTCTGCGGCGTGGATATCTCTCACTACGCCGAGGTCGACTTCGAGCAGTTCGCGAGCATCGTCGACACCATCGGCGGCGTCGACGTCGACCTTCCCATCGACATCCACGACGACTACTCGGGCGCCGACCTCGACGCCGGCGAGCACACCCTCAACGGCGAGGAGGCCCTCGCGCTCGCCCGCGCCCGTCACGCCTACGACGACTACGGCGACGGCGACGTCTACCGCGCGGCCAACCAGCGCATGCTCATCGCCGCCATCGTCAAGAAGGTCCTGACCCTCGACATGGCGAGCATGACCAACGCGGTCTCGCAGCTCGCCAGCGGCGTGACGACCGACATCGGCCTGTCCGACATCCTCGGCCTTGCCGTGCAGTTCAAGGACCTCGACGTCGAGAACAACGTCTACTCCGGCATGGAGCCGACCTCCGGCTACTACGTGAACAGCACCTGGTACGAGAAGATCGACGAGGCCACCTGGGAGTCGATGATGGAGCGAGTCAAGCAGGGCCTTGCCCCGTACGCCGACGACAGCTCTGACCAGACGAGCGGGCGCATCGGCACCATGGCCGGCAGCTCCGAGCTCACCACCAGCGGCGGAACCACCGGCTCGGGCGACGACACCGTGTCGTCCTCGGATTCGTCTGAGGCCGAGTACGCCGGCACCGCCATCGTCGTCAACGTGAGCGGCGTCTCGGGCGCGGCCACGAGCAAGGCGAAGTCTCTGACCACGGCCGGCTTTACCGCCGAGGCCACCTCCGGCGAGAGCGAGGCGACCACGACGAAGGTCTACTACAACGGTTCCGCAGCGAAGGCGAAGGCGCTCGGCGCCGCGAAGACGCTCGGCGTCTCGGAGGCCAACGTCGTCGAGAACGACGGCACCTGGACCACCGGCTACGACGTTGTCGTGGTCCTGTGCTCCGACAAGGCGTAGCGCGCAGGCCCGATGTGACCGACGAATACGGAATATCGAACAAAGAGTATGCCGCGGTGGCAGCAGGATCGCTTGCCCTCGCGGCATGCTTGTGCGGCTGCATCCACGTCGGGTATGCGGCGGCGGACGCCAAGGCTGAGGCAGCGGCCGCTCGAGCGGAGGCAGAGGCGCGGGCTGCCACAGCTGCTCTTGTCGCGCGTGCGCCGGCGCAAGACGAGGCAGACGACGGCGAGGTGGCGGCCGTCGTGACGGACATGAGCGGCGCCCAGGCGGCGGTGAGCGAGCTTCTTGCCGGCTATGAGGAACAGGTGTCCGTAAGCGTGCGGATGCTCGACGGGAACGGCTGCTTCGACGTCGACGGCGACGAGCCGGTTCAGTCCGCCTCCATGATCAAGCTGCTCGTGCTCGCGGAGTACCTCGACGAGATCGACTCCGGCGAGCTCTCCGCCGACGAGAGTTACACGCTCGATCCGCAGGACATCGTGGGCGGATCCGGATCGATGCAGTCGGACCACCCGGGCACCGAATACACGCTCGACGAGGTCGCGCACCGCATGATCTACCAGAGCGACAACGTGGGCACGAACGTGCTCATCGAGCGGATGGGGGTCGAGGCTATCCAGGCGAAGGCCTCCGAGCTGGGGCTGAGCGGCACGTTGCTCGCCCACAAGCTCATGATTGCCGCCGACGACGGTCTCTATAACCTGATCAGCGCGAACGATGCCGCCGAACTTCTCTACAGGGTAGCCAACGGCACGCTGGCGTCGGCCGCATCCTGCGCACGCGCCGAGGCATTCCTTATCGACCAGGAGGACGACGAGGGGCTGGCCCAGGGCCTGCCGGACGGCGTCGTGTTCGGCCACAAGACCGGCTCCACCGACGAGGTCCGCCACGACGGCGGCATCGTGTACGGCGAGCACCCCTATGTGATCGTCGTCCTTACCCGCGGCCTCGGCTACGACGAGGCGAACGCCCTGATGGCGCAGCTCAGCGCCGCCGTGTACGACGCGCTCGCATAGCTGTGCCGTAATCGCTCAGGTGCACGCATTCGCCATCCAGCAGAGAACTGCCCGCCCTCTCCTCCCTAAGCAAGTTTTTTGCGCAGCGTAACTTGCTGAGGAATGAGAAGGCGGGCGGGCCTTGCGTGAGGGCGGGCCTTGCGTGAGGGTGGGCGGGCCTT
>CAZEHG010000195.1:0-3020 GCA_964512475.1 uncultured Atopobium sp. | reverse complement strand
CGAAGAGCGCCCGCTCCTCGCGCGTGGCGAAGCCGTAGAGCTCCTGGGCGTCCTCGCGGACGATGAGGCGCGTGAGCACCGTGACGCCGGCCTCCCCGACCGGCGGCAGCGCCGCGGCCGTCGTGGACGAGACGCCGAGCTCGTAGCCCACGCCGTGGACATCGAGGACGATATGGGTGGGCAGCGCCTCGACGAGCGTGCCGGTGAGCTGGACGATCATTGCAAGACGCTCCTTTGGATGCCGAGGGACTTCGTCCGGGTGAGGTTGGCGTGGCAGATGGCCGCGGCCAGGGCGTCCGCGGCGTGGTCGGGGCGCGGCTCGTGGTCCAGGCACAGGACGTTGCGGACCATGTACATGACCTGGCGCTTGTCGGCCGCGCCCGTGCCGACCACGGCCTGCTTGATCTGCATGGGGGTGTACTCCCCCACCGCGAGGCCCGCCTTCGCGCAGGCCACGATGGCCACGCCGCGCGCCTGCGCCGTGGCGACCGCGCTCTTGACGTTCTCGCCGAAATAGACGTTCTCGATGGCGAGCTCCGTCGGGCCGTAGCGGTCGATGACCGCGCGCAGCTCGTCGTAGATCCTGCCGAGCCGCGAGTCGATGGCCTCGTGGGCCCTCGTGGCGACGCAGCCGTAGGCGCGGGCGCGGCAGGCGCTGCCCCTCGTCTCGACCACGCCCCAGCCCGTGTGCGCGAGCCCGGGGTCGATGCCGAGTATGACCATCGCCGCCCCCTTCTTAAAACAGAACATGTGATGCTAAGAACGCTCGTTCTATTCTAGCACAGGGGCGGCGCGGGGGCGCCTAGTTCTCCGAGAAGGGACCTCCGCCCCAGAAGAAGCCGCCCTCCCCGCGGCCGCGGCCGCGCCCGTCGTCTGCGGCGGGCGGCCGCTGGCCGCCGAAGAGCGCGTCGAGCGGGTCGGCGGCCTCGTCGGAGGTCGCCCCGAGCATGCCGAGAAGGTCGAGCGCGTCGCGCGCCCGCTCCTCATCGGCGCCGGCGGACGCCGGGGACGCGCTCTCGCCGCCGTCGGCCGCCGTCCCCTCGGCGCGCAGGGCGTTGGCCAGTGAGCTCAGGTCGAGGCGCTCGTCGGGCGTCCTCACCCGGTCGCGCCACCTGAGGCCGAAGGCCCCGCGGGCCTCCTCGAGGGTCTTCGAGGTGAGCACGGGGGCGAGCACGCGGCCGGGAAGCTCGCCGATCGATTTTCTCGCCACGGCCACGACGGCGCGTGCAAGCCCCTCGTCGCCGCACTCCTCGGCGAGGTCGGAGAGCGGCCGCTCCCACTCGATGTAGCCGGAGAGGACGGAGTCGACGGCCTCGATGCGCTTCTCGGCAGACACGGGCCCCTTTAGGGCTACGGGCAGGTCGTCCGCCGAGAACGCTCGCCTCGCCACGGGCGGCACCACCGGCGACACCGTGTTGCGCATGCGCGAGAGCGCGAGGACGTCGGAGCGGTAGAGGTCGCCGAAGGGAAGAACGCACGCGAGGTCGCGCGGCGCGGCCGACCCCAGCGCGAGGCCCGTCTTGTCCGCGCCTGAGACGACGAAGCCCCCCGCGGGCCTCGCCCAGGCCGCCGCCCGCGCCCAGGCGGCGTCGCGGGCGAGCCCCTCATCGAGGTCCTCGCCCGCCCCCTGCCCCGTGAGCGCGCGGGCATCGAGCTCGACGGCCTCGAGCCTGAGGTTCCTGGCGAGCTTGCGGGAGGAGGCGTCGCGGGCGTCGCCCCACGCGAGGACGAAAGGACGCACGTGCGTGGGGCCGAGCGCGTCGACCGCCGCGGCGCACGCCAGCATCGAGGCGAGCGTGCCGTCGACGACGACCGCAGCATCCGCCCTGCCCAAGCCGGCGGCGATGGCGCGCAGCCCCTCGGCCACTGCCTCCCAGGCGATGAGCGCGGGGTCGAAGACCTGCATCTGGAGCGGCTCCTTCAGCGGCCCCTCGAACCCGCGGTCGATATCCGCGAGCATGAGCGCCTCCTCGAAGGCGGGCGCCTCGGCCGCGAGCTCGCCCCAGGGCGCGAGAGCGAAGCTCGACCCCGTGTGCACCTCCAGGTCGCAGGCGCCCACGCCGCCGACGCCGACGACCCAGGCGTTCATGGCGTCCGCGTCGTCGACGAAGCGGGACTCGGAGAGCGAGGCCGCGAGAGCGCTCGAGGAGTCGTCGAGCGCGAAGCCGTAGGTCGAGACGAAGAGCACCGCGTCCACGTGGTAGTCGCGGCCGACGTACTCGTCGAGGTCCTCGTGGGTGAAGGCGACGCCGAGGGTGAGGCCGCCCACCTCAAGCTGCGGCAGCACGAGCCCCGCGCCGGCGTCTTCGCCGTCGGCCGCCCCCGCGCGTCGGGCGGCCTCGCGCAGCTGCCCCATGAGGCGCAACGGGACAACGGACTCGCCGTCGATGTAGGCCGCCTCGAGCACGGAGCCCGCCTCGCCGCCGCCCAGGACCACCGGCAGGATGGTCGGCGCCGCAAGCGAGCCGGCGAGCTCGGAGAGCAGCTGCAGCGTGTCCACGAAGAAGCCCTCCCGGTCGGGCTCGCAGACCGGCTCGGGCGGCGCCAAGAAGTACGCCGGGAAGACGACGAGTCCCGCGCCCGCCCCGGCGGCGCGCGCGACCGTGGAGACGATACGCTCCTTGGCCGCGGCGAGGTCGCCCGCGCAGCCGCGGGCCTGAGCCACCGCAATTCTCATGATCGCTCCAATCCGCCCCACGCCGCCTAGGCGACGAGGACCTTGCCCATGCGCCCGACCGCGTCCGAGACCTCGGCGAGGAGCACCATGTTCCTCGCGTCGATGGTCACGGGCAGCTCCATGCGCATGACGTCGCCGTTGGCCGACTCCACGCGGACCTCCACGTGGTCGAGGCCCGGGTAGGCCGCCAGGATCTTGCCGAGGTCATCCAGGCGCGAGCGCGTGAGGAGCCCCGCCGGGATGTTGATCTCGAGCACCTTCGGGCGGTTCGTGCGGTCGTTCAGGACGAGCGGCTCGACCTCCATGCAGATGACCTGGTTGCCGCGGTCGCTTCTCTCCAGCT
>CAZEHG010000194.1:0-3031 GCA_964512475.1 uncultured Atopobium sp. | reverse complement strand
GAAGCCGGTCGGGCACTCCGCCGAGTGGGACGCGGAGCATCCGCAGCAGCAGGCGACGGACGCGCCGAGGGTGGGCCGGCCAGGCGGCGCGAGGGCGGCGGAGGTCGCCGAGGACGCGACCGAGCCGGTCGACGGGCCCGCGCCGAAGTGGCGCAAGAAGAACGGCGCCATCCTGTTCAACCCGCTCGCCAAGCACGTCGGAGAGCGCTTCCGCGCCCGCGTCATCGACGGTGCGCCCGCCCTCTGGACCGGTCGCAGGTGGGAGTTCGGCAAGACGGCCATCATGCGCGTCATCCGCGGCGTGGAGGGCGACGCGACGCAGCAGGTGCGCAACGAGGTGTACAACGCGCTCGCCCTGGACGCCCCGCGCGTCTCGAGCGACACGGAGTTCGACGGCGGCTACTACGCGAGCTTCAGAAACGCGACCGTCGACATGATGACCGGCGAGGTCGTGGAGCCGACTCCGGAGATGTACATCTGCGGGACGCTGCCGCTCGACTTCGACCCGGGGGCCGACACGGGCCTCGCCGACGCCTACCTCACGCAGTGGGCGGCGGGCGACCCCGACACCTGCGGGGCGCTCCTCGAGGTCATCGCCGCGTGCATCTGCAGCAGGCGGGCTGTCTCCCAAGCCCCGATGCTCATCGGGTGCGCGGGCGGGTCGCGGGGTAAGGCGAGCAACGGCAAGAGCACCTACATCAACTGGATTCGCTCAATCCTCGGCGTCGAGAACGTGACGAGTCTCGACGTCGACACGCTGAGCCAGCACTTTCAGGCGGGGCAGATCGTGGGCAAGCTCGCGAACCTCGGCGACGACATCCCCGACGGCTACCTCAAGGACGCGCCGCTGTCGGTCTTCAAAAAGCTCGTCACCGGCGACGCCATCTATTCGGACGTCAAGTACGGCGACGGCTTCGAGTTCAGACCGGCCACGACGCTCGTCTTCTCGATGAACGAGGTCCCGCGCTTCGCCGACACGTCGGAAGGCGTCTACCGCCGCCTCGCGTTCATCCCGTTCCGGGCGCGGTTCGCCCCGGACGCGGCGGGCTACGACCCGGACGTCGCGAAGAAGCTGACCGCCCCGGAGGTCATGCGCGGGGCGGCGCTGTCGGCGGTCCTGGCGCTGCCGGACCTGGTGGGGCGCGGGCACTTCATGGCCGCTCCCGACATGCTCGAGAAGCTGTCGGAGGTGAAACTCGACAACGACTCAGTGGCGCGGTGGGTCGACGACGAGTGCGTGACAGTCGGCGACCTGCACGACAAGACGGTCAAGTTCGTCTTCGCGAACTACATCAAGTGGTGCGAGGACAGCGGCGAGCAGAGGCCCTACAGCAGCCGGCAGTTCGCGCGGAAGCTGCGCGAAATGGACGTCCCGCTCACCCGCGCCGACCTTACCGAGAGCCTTACCGAGACCTTACCGAACCTTACCGAGCCGGCCACTTCGGTAAGGTTCGGGCACGTCACGACAGTCGCAAAGTGGGACTCTCAGACCAAAAAGGTCGAGAAAACGTTTCAGCTCGCGCCGTGAACCTTACCGAGCGGCGCTGTCGGTTAAGTTCGGTAAGGTTTCGGTAAGGTGTGAAACCGCAGCTAGAGCGGCAAACCTTACCGACCTTACCGAACTTACCGAGCATATTCCTTATGCAAAAAGACAGAGAAGAGATAAGAGAGAAACGCGCGTGCGCGAGGGTTCGGTAAGGTCGCGCCGCGCCGACTTCGGAGGTGGACCACATGAGCAATGGCCTGAGATTCTTCGACGACGACGAGGGGTGCGCGCGCATCGCGGCGGAGACCGCCGACCGCCTGCGCGTCGGACTCGGGCGCTACTACGACGACGACGAGCGCGACGTCATCGGCGGCTTCCTGTGCCGCGCGATGGGGCTTCGCAATCATAGGCGTGACGAGGTGAGCGTCCAGAGGTTCGCGTTCATGTGCGCCGCCCTGGCCGTCCTGCTCGACCGCGACGCCGAGGAGGACCGCACGCTGTGGAGGCTGATGGAGGCCCTCACGTTCGCCGAGGGCTGGGAGTGGGACGAGCCCGACGACGGCGAGGACACCGACGCCCCCGACGCCGACGAGGACGGCGAGGGGGCCGACGATGACGAGTAACGACGCCCCCGCCGCCCTCCGCGACCTCCTGGACCAGCTGCGCGACCACGTGGCCCGCTTCGGCGGCGTCTCGTGGCTGCGCGAGCGGGGCGTCGACACGGGGCCGCTGGAGGCCGTCGCCGACGGCGAGACGGCTGGCGAGCACTACGAGCGCATCCGCGAGGCCGTCCGGGCCGACGTCGCCGCGCGGGCCGACGAGGCGCTCGGGGGGCTGACGCCCTCGGCCGGCGGACCCTCCGCCGACGCGCGCTGGCCCCGCTTCGCCGACGGCGCGGCGGTGCTGCCGGGCGACGCGGTGTGGCTCGCCGGGCGCTGCCGCGTGGTGACGGGCTTCGACCTCGGCGTCGCGGCCCCGGGCGACCTGCGCAGGCCGACCGCCGAGGAGCTGGCCCGCGCCATCGTCGACGGCTTCGCAGGCGCGACGCCGCGCGAGCTGCCCGACGCGGTGGGCCGCGCGGTCGTGTTCGCGCGGGGCATCCTCGCGCGACTGGCCGAGGGGGGCGACCGCGATGCCCGATGACGGCTGGACCCTCGAGGACCGCGCCCGCGCCGAGACCGCCGAGGCCCTGAGGGCCGCCGCCCGCGACGAGCTGCCCCAGGGCGGCGTCCTGGCCGTCCTCAAGGAGGCGACCGGCACGCAGTGCGGCACGTGGCGCGACGCGCTCATAGCGACCGCCGACGCAATCGACGGGCCGGTCGCGACGTGGGGCGAGCGCTTCCGGTGCAGCCGCTGCGGGAGCGGCGGCGAGCCGGTGTACACCGCGTGGACCTACTGCCCGCACTGCGGGGCGCGGCTGCTCTAGCGACGAGACAACGACAACGCCCGCCAGACGCCACAGAATCGCGCCTGCCGCGCGAGAACCGCAGACCCGGGCGCGGGTGGCGGGGCGCGGCGGCGCGGGCGTCTGAGGGCATTCTGAGG
>CAZEHG010000193.1:0-3127 GCA_964512475.1 uncultured Atopobium sp. | reverse complement strand
GCTCTTGATCTGCTCGATCTTCTTCATGCGCTCCTGGGCCTGGGCGGCCTTGGTCGGCTTGTAGCGGAACTTGTCGACGAACACCTGCATGTGCGCGATCTCGCGCTCCTGGGCCGCGCGCTTGGCGCGCATCTGCTCGAGGTTGTCCTCGCGCTGCTTGAGATAGCTGGAGTAGTTGCCGGTGTACGTGGTGATCCGGCGGTTCTCGACGGCGGCCACATGGGAGACGCAGGCGTCCATGAAGGCGCGGTCGTGGCTGACGAGGAGGACCACGCCCTCGTAGCTGTTGAGGAAGCCCTCGAGCCACTGGACGCTCTCGAGGTCGAGGTGGTTTGTGGGCTCGTCGAGCATGAGCAGGTCGGGGCGGCGCAGAAGCAGCTTGGAGAGCGAGATACGCATCTGCCAGCCGCCGGAGAAGTCCTCGGCCGGCTTGTCGAAGTCCTCGACGGGAAAGCCCAGGCCGGCGAGGATCTGCCGCGCGCGGGCCTCGAGCTCATAGCCGCCCAGGCGCTCGAAGCGATCCTGGGCATGACCGTACTCCTCGAGCATGCGGTCGAGCTCGGGGCCGGGCTCAGCCGCTGAGATCTGATGCTCGAGCTCGGAGACGCGCTTCTCCCAGGTCTTCACCTCAGTCGCGGAGTCCACCACCTCGGCCAGGGCGGATTTATTGCCCATGAGCTTGGTCTCCTGCTCGAGGTAGCCGACCGTCGTGTCCTTGGCGAAGGTGATCGTTCCCTCGTCGCAGGACTCAAGTCCCATGAAGATCTTGAGGAATGTCGTCTTGCCCGACCCGTTGGGGCCCACGAGCGCCCAACGCTCCCCCGCGTTGAGCTGCAACGTCGCGCCCGAATAGAGGACGCGACCGCCGAACGATTTGGAAACCTTGTCTGCCAGGGCTATCAAGAAAAGCAACTCCAAAGGGATACATGCCGTCAGGCGTGATAATCAACCCTTTGAGTATAGGCCAGGCCGCGGGGCCGGTCGCGCGACGGCTTTCGTCCGAAGGTAAACCCATAATTGCCGTCCCGGGTCCGCGATACAATCAATTCCGTACGATACGCCCCAGGAATCCGGAGAAGCGCCGATGCCCCAAACCAGGAAGGTGGCCGCCCTCGACGGCCTCCGCGTCCTCGCCGTCGCCGCCGTGGTCGTCTACCACGCGAACCAAGCCCTGTTGCCGGGCGGTTTTTACGGGGTGACGGTCTTCTTGGTCCTCACGGGCTATCTGACCACGCTCTCGGTGGCGCGCAGGCTCTCGAGTGAGAAGGGTTTCTCGTATCTCGCCTACCTCAAGGAGCGCGTGCTGAGGATTTGGCCCTCTATGCTCGTCGCGGCGGGGGCGACGGCGGCCCTCACCGCGGTCTTCGCCCCCTCTTTGCTCCCCAAGATCAAGGCCGACGCCGCATGGGCTCTCCTCTTTGCCCAGAATATCCACTATATCGTGCAGAAAGTGAGCTATTTCGACGCGGCGGGACTCCCCTCCCCGCTCACGCATCTCTGGTACCTGGGGGTACTCGCCCAGTTCCAGCTTGTCTGGCCGCTCTTCCTCACGGTCACCTGGCGCCTCGAGGCCCGCAGGCGTAGCGTCTGTGCGGCGATCGCCACGCTCATGCTCGCCTCGGCCCTGGCCATGGCACTGCTCTTCGACCCCGTGGGCGACACCGCCCGGGTCTACTACGGCCTGGATACCCGCGCGGCCGAGCTTCTCGCCGGCGCTCTCCTCGCGCTTGCGACGATGGGGCGCGGGCTCTCCGCCGCTATGGACGTCGTTCCGGAGGGCGTCCGGGCCCGGCTCGGCGGCGCGTTCCCGCGTTTCTCCGGCGCCTTCGGCGCGATTTGCCTCGCCGGGCTCTGCGCCCTCTGCGCGCTCGGCGACGGCTACTCGCCTTTCGCGTATCGCGGCGGGCTGCCGCTCGCCGCCGTGCTCTCGGCGATCCTGGTCGGGTCGCTCTGCGAGGCCCGTCAGTCGATGCTCGCGCGCCTGCTGGGGTCCAAGGTACCCGCCGAGCTCGGCAAGCGGGCTTTCTCCGTATACCTGTGGCACTATCCGCTCCTGATCCTCATGAACCCGGCCACGCGGACGACGGCGCTCCCGTGGTGGGGATGGGCGTTGGAGATCGCCGGCGTCCTCGCGGTGTCCGAGGCTTCCTACAGGCTCTGCGAAAGGCCTTGGGGCGAGCCGTGGCGCCTTGGGCAGCCGAAGGCGCTGGTGGTGGCCGAGGTCACCGCGCTCGGCTGCCTCGCCGTTGCGCTTCTCTTGCCGACGGGGAACGGCGCGGGGATGAGGCCCGAGGGCGACGGCCTCACGCCGGAGCAGAAGAAGGAGCAGGCAGAGGCCGTGGCCGCCGCGAAGGAGTCTGCGAGGAAGGAGCAGTACGACCTATCGGGGACGTACTTCGCCGGGACCGCGTTTGAGGACGCCGTCGGCTCCATCAACGCAACAAACTTCTCGGTCGACACGCTCACGGGCGCCACCGACGCCTCGGTCGTGCTCGTGGGAGACTCCGTTCCCGACGACGCGAGCGATGAGTTCTACGAGATCTTCCCGAACGGGTACATGGACGCGAAGATCGGCCGGCAGCTCTATTCCGGGCCGGACGCCTATCAGGCGTTGCTGGACGCGAGTCACGACGGCGACGTCGTCGTCTGGTCTCTCGCGGACAACGGCTGGGCCACAGAGGAGCAGGTCCGGGCCCTCGTCGAGTGCGTCGACGCGTCGAAGAAGGTCTATATCGTCACCTGTCGATGCCCCGACCCGTGGCAAGACGAGAACAACCGCGTGATCAAAGAGGTGGCCGCGCAGTACGACAATTGCGAGGTCATCGATTGGCACGCTGAGAGCGAGGGCCACGACGACTGGTTCTGGGACGACGGCGAGCATGTGCGTCCCGAGGGCGCGTCGGCCTATGTGATGCTTCTGCGACGCGCCGTCACGGGGCGCTAGGCAGCGGTCGGAGGGCTCCGGTCAGGTTTTAATTACAGAGGTCGTTCTCTTCGGGGCAAGCGTGTCCCCAAAAACAGCTCCGTTTGGCTTAAAAAAACGAGCACTCAATGAGTGCTCGTCATCAAATTAATGGTGGAGAATAGGGGGTTCGAACCCCTGACCTCGTGACTGCCAGTCACGCGC
>CAZEHG010000192.1:0-3242 GCA_964512475.1 uncultured Atopobium sp. | reverse complement strand
TCCCGGGCGCCCAGACCTACATCGTGCCCGAGGTCGGCCACACCATCCCCAAGGAAGCGCCCGAGGTCATGGCCGAGGTGCTGCTCGAGACCATCGCGCAAAACGACGTACGTCACCCGGCACGCAGCCTCGACGTCCCTCGCGACGTGATCGTCGTTCCCATCGACAGCTCATGGGCCGACGCCGTGGATGGGATGTACGCCCACGTGACGGACGCCCCCGGCACGAGCGGATGGGTCGAAGGGGTCTGGCCCCCGGAAGGCCTCGCGCGCGAGCTCCTCTGTGCCGGCAAGACACTCGCGGCGCTCGACCCCGCGACGGCGACGCTGCTGGGCGCGGTGTCCGTCGACCACGACGCGGACATGGGCGACAGCTGGGAGCCGGGGCACGGGCGCGGCCAGGGCGGAGCCGACTGGGAACCGCTGCCGGAAGGGGCCGTCGCCTGCTACCACCTGCTCGCGGTCGATCCCGCCGCGCATGGCCGCCACGTGGCGAGCGCGCTTCTCGCCGCGGCGGCCAAGCGTGCCCGCGACCTCGGCGCCAGCGTCGTGCGCATCAACACGAGCGTAGCCAACGTCGAGGCAAACAACCTCTATGCCCGCGAGGGATTCTCGCGCCACAAGCCGATTTGGCTCCCCTATCCGGGGCTGCCGCTGCCGGGCTACACCAACCTCTGGGAGAAGGCGCTCTAGGACCCCGGCAGCCGCCCGGCAAGACCCGCGGCCCCATGGCGCCCCCACATAGAAAGAAAAGAAGCCCCGCAGTCCGACGGGGCTTCTGATGTATTGGGCGAGCCGTTGGGCGAGCCGTTACTCGAAAACAGCGACGACGCGCGCGGGAAGCCCCGTGGCGCCCTCGATGCGCGGCCAGCTCACAAAGACGATGGCGCCCGTCGCCGGGACCTTATCAAGGTTGTCCATGACCTCGACCTGGATATGGCCGTTGTCGAGAACCCAGCGCTCGCAGGCCAGGTCGTCGGCTTCCACGGCCAAATAGCTCGCGTCGGTATCGAAGGTCTCGTGGCCGTTCACCTTGATGCCGCGCTCGTTGTAGAGGAACTGCAGCGCCGGCAGCGACCAGCCGGGGGCGTGCTCGCCGCCCTTCTCGTCAAAGTTGTTGAGGGCGTCGTTGTCGGGCCAACGCTTGCTCCAGTCGGTGCGCAGCGCGACGAAGGAACCTTCCGGGATGCGGCCGTGCTCGGCCTCCCAGGCCTCGATGTCGGCAACCGTGACCGCCGTGTCGGGACCCTCGGCGGCGATCTTCTCGGTAAGGTCGATCACCACGAGCGGCAACGCCATGTACTCGGGGCCGTACGCCTCGGCGCCCGCCTTGCCGGGGGTGAAGTGGCTCGGGAAGTCGACGTGCGTTCCGAACTGGCCCGGGAACTTATAGGTCTGGATGCGGCAGGAGAGGATCTCCTCCTCGTAGTCGAACACGGTGTTGCAGAGCTCGACCACGCCGTCGGGCATGCCGCCCCAGTACGGGCTCTCGTTGGTCAGCGGGTGCGACAGCTCCACCCAATGGCACTTCTTCAGCTTATCGAGATCTCCCCAGAGGCTCATCGCGGTTTCCTTTCGTCGAGCGTGTACTCACGTTGCCACAAGAGGATACAGGCAATGTTGCCCGCCGCGTACGTCCGAATTTACTGCAACCAGCTATCGGTAATTCTTACCTGCGTTGGAGATGGCGCACCAAGGCGAGTCGCCGGCTCGCGACGACCTAGAACGAGACCGTGACGGTCGTGCCCTCACCAGGCGTCGACTCCAGGCGAACGTCGGCGTCGTGGAAGTTGGCCGCGTGCTTGACGATGGCGAGGCCCAGGCCCGTGCCGCCCATGTCGCGGCTGCGGCCCTTGTCCACGCGGTAGAAACGCTCGAAGACCTTCTCCTGCGACTCGGGTGGAATGCCGATGCCGGTGTCGCTCACGCGCAAGGTCGGCTTACCGTCGATGGGCAGCACCCACACGAAGACGCGCCCCCCCGGCTTGTTGTAGCGGATCGCGTTCTCGACGAGGTTCTTGACGAGCTCGTCGAGCAGGTGCGCGTTGCCCTCGATGTGGGTGCTCACTCCCTCGCACTTGAGCTTGACCTCGGACTTCTTCGCCTTTCGCTCGAGCCTCGAGCACACGTCCTGCGCGATGCTCAGCAGATCCACGCGCTCGAGCGGCCCGAAGAGGGTCGAGCGCTCGCCCGCCCGCTCGGTCTCGTCGAGCTTGGAGAGCATGAGGATATCGCTCACGAGCACAGAGAGGCGATGGGCGTCTTTGTAGATCCTGCCGGCGAAATCCCGGACGTCCTCGGGCTTGCAGATGCCGTCGCGGATAAGCTCGGAGGCGCCGGAGATGGCGGCGATGGGGGTCTTGAGCTCGTGGGTCACGTTGCTCGTGAACTCGCGCCGCATATCGTTGGCGTCCTGGATAGCGCTCATACGGCTGATGAGCTGCTTGTGCTGCTCGTTCAGGCGGCTCACCAGCGGGTCGAGCTCCTCGTAGGGGGCGCTCGTCTCCGCGGCGGCCGGGTCGATCTCGAGGATAGGCCGCGCGATTCCCGCCGACAGCCTGCGGGCAACGAACCAGCTCACGCCCACGATCGCGAGCACGAGGCAGGTGAGCAGCAGGATGTCGTTGGAAAGAAACGAGACCACGCTCGCCCGCTCGACCGAGATGCGAAGCACGTCGCCTGTCTCGAGCCGCTGGGCGTTGTAAAGGCTCACGTAGCCCACGGTCTCGGAGCTGCGGTCGGACTGCCCGCGTCCGTTGGCAAGGGCGTCTGCCACCTCGGGACGGTCGGCATGGTTGGGCAGCGTGGACGCATCGGCGGAGCTGTCGTAGAGCACCGTGCCGTCGGGCGAGACGAGCGTCGCGCGCAGGTTGCCGAGCGAGAGGCCAGCGAGCACGGCGGGGTCGTCCTCGGTACGGTCGAGCAGCGAGCACAGTGTCTCGCACTCCCCCGCCAACTGCTCGTGCTCGTCCGCGAGAAACGCGTTCTGGAACACGAACGCCGATGCCGCCGTGACCACGACGGCAACGACGGCGCAGGCGCACACAAATGCCAAGAAGACCTGGCGAGAGAGCGAGGTCTTCTTGGCGTTGCCTGATTTGTTGAATGAACCCCAGGTCAAAGGCACTCCTTAACCGCGGACGCGATACCCAACGCCACGGACTGTCTCGATGAGGTCGCTCGAGTCGCCGAGCTTCGCGCGGATCTGCTGAACGTGGACGTCCACCGTGCGGCTGCCGCCGT
>CAZEHG010000191.1:0-3317 GCA_964512475.1 uncultured Atopobium sp. | reverse complement strand
CCATTGCCACCGATCACTGCAGCTTCAACCTGCACGGGCAGAAGGAGCGCGGCCGGGGGGACTTCCGCAAGATCCCGAACGGAGGCGCGGGCATCGAGCACCGCCCGGCACTCATCGCCACGAGCTTCGCGGGCCAGCTCGCGCCCGAGGACCTGTGCCGCCTCATGAGCGAGAACCCCGCGCGGGTCTTTGGCATGTGGCCGCGCAAGGGCCGCCTCGCCGAGGGCGCCGATGCGGACGTCTGCGTCTGGGACCCGGGGGCGCACTGGACTATCCGCGCCGCCACGCAGCACCAGGCGGTCGATCACACGCCCTACGAGGGTTTCCAGTGCCGCGGGCGCGCCCACCTCGTCTATGTGGGCGGCGAGCTCGTGGCGCGCGACGGCGAGCCCACGGGCGACAAGCCGGGTGCCTTTGTCTCTCGTTAACCTGTCCGCCTGGGTTTTCCCGGCGGCTGGAATATCCGATCAGTAAAGGAGAAAAACTATGTCCAACCAGGCAATCGTCACCGACAAGGCCCCCGCGGCCCTCGGCCCCTACTCCGCCGGCGTCGTCTCCGGCAACGTTATCCACGTGTCCGGTCAGCTGGGCGTCGTGCCCGAGACCGGCGAGTTCGCGGGCGAGTCCGCGGTCGACCAGGCCCGCCAGAGCCTGACCAACGTCAAGAATATCCTGGCCGCCGCCGGCGCCGACATGTCCAACGTCGCCGAGACCACCGTGCTTCTTACCGACCTGGCCGACTTCGCTGCCGTGAACGAGGTCTACGCCGGTTTCTTCGCCGAGCCGTTCCCCGCCCGCGCCTGCTTCCAGGTCGCCGCGCTGCCCAAGGCCGCCAAGGTCGAGATCAAGGCCGTGGCGTACCTGTAGGGGATACCCGCGCCAACGAGAAGGGCCGCCGGGCAGTTTATTCAACGCTGCCCGGCGGCCCTTCTTCGCGTCTCGTGGGCAAGAAGCCCGCTACTGCCTAAGTTCGCTTCCGCAGTGGCAGCACTTGGACGCGCCGGCGTGGACTTTCTCGAGGCAGTAGGGGCAGGTCGGCTCGGGCTCGGGCGCAGGGGCCGCCTCGGCCTCGTGGCCCATGGCCTTCTCTGCGAGCTCATGGGCCTTGTTCACGGCCTTGATGAGCGCGAACACGATGGCGGCGACGATAACGAAGTTGATGCACGCGCTGATGAACTTGCCGAAGTCGATCTCGGTGCCCGGGACCACGAGGCCGGAGACCTCGCCGACGCTGCCGCCCGAGACGACCTTGATCAGCGGGTTGATGATGTTGTCCGTGAGCGACGTGACGATTGAGGTGAACGCTCCGCCGATGATGACGCCGACGGCCATATCCATCACGTTGCCGCGATTGATGAACTCCTCGAACTCTTTGAGCAGCTTCTTCACGAGAGCCCCTTTCCTGGCTGTGCGGGATTGACGTAGCAAGGATAGCGAATAGCTGGCCGCGGCGAGCGGCGCGCGAGGGGCCGGTGCTGTTCATCACTGCTCAGCGCTCGTTTTGTCGGCGCTCGGTTGGCAAAACTTTCTCGAACGGGTGTCTTAACTCGGGATGACCTGGTATCTCGGGCCTCAGGCCGGCTAAATTCCAGCTCATTCGACCGTAAATATCCTTGGATACTCGCTCTGCTCGAATTAAGACACCCGTTCGGCGAGTTTCGTTTCGCTGAGCGTGCTCCGCTCCGCCCTCGCCCTATAGAGCCTCGAGCTCGTGGCGGCGAAGGCTGCCGGCGAACACCGGGACGTCGAGAAGCGCCGCCAGCTCGCGGGCAGCGCCGAGGGCCGCCGGCGTCTCCGCCTGGTTGAGCACGACCTGGCCTGCGAGCCCCTCGGCGGCGATTACCCGCGCGACCAGCTCGGGCGTCGCCGCGTCGTCGGGCGCGCAGCCGGCGAGCCGGCAGAAGATTTCGGGCCGATGTGCCGCTTCGCGGACCGGTCGCCAAAAGCCGCTCGCGCCGACGACGAGTATCGTGCGCGCGGACTCGGGCGGCACCACCGGTTCCCACGCGGCGTGCGCCTTGAGGGGCAACCGCTTGGAGCCGTCCGCCTCGATCAACACGTGGTCGACGACCCCTGCGATTCGCCCGACATCGACGGCCGGCTCGGCGAGCTTGCCCTTTTCGGCGGGGGAGGCGACGCAGACGACGCGCTCCTCGGCGACCGCCCGCGCGACCTCACCGATGTCCTCGGCGGCGAGCGTTCGGATTCCCTCGAACGGTAGGACACGGGTGGTCGTGGCGAGCGCCGCGCTTTTCCCCGAGGCGGCGAGCTCGAGCGCGAGCTCGCGCAGCAAGGTCGACTTCCCGCCGCTCCCCACGACCGAGACGACGCCCCGCGATACCTGCAATGCCTCCTGCAATTTCATCTTGCAACCTAACATTTAGTAAGAAAACCAGGCATTCCAACAGGCGTTGCCTAATAAATCGGCAGCTCAGCGTTGCTGTAAAGCTGCTATAACGCCTGTGTAGCAAACTGATACACTCGAAATTCGATTGTGATTGTACGTTAAGCAGCGAGGGGAGGTCGGGATGCTCGTTTACGTTCGTGGGGCGGGAGACATCGCCACGGGGATCGCCCTGCGCCTGCACCGCTGCGGTATGCAGGTCGTCATGGCCGACCTCGCGGTCCCGACGTCTATCCGCCGCACCGTCTGCATGAGCGAGGCCATCCGACTCGGGCAGACCACGGTCGAGGACGTTCGCGGGGTCCTTTGCGCCGACGCCGCCTCCGCCCGCGCCGCTGTGGCCGCCGGCGACGTCGCGGTGGTCGTCGACTCGGGGGCAACCCTCGTCTCCGAGCTCGCCCCCGACGTTCTCGTGGACGCGATCCTCGCGAAGAAGAACCTCGGCACTACGCGTGGGATGGCCCCCGTGGTCGTGGGCGTCGGCCCCGGGTTCACCGCCCAGGTGGATGTCGACGCCGCTGTGGAGACCATGCGCGGCCACTACCTCGGCCGCGTGTATTACCAGGGCTCGCCCATTCCGAACACCGCCATCCCCGGTCTCATCGGCGGCTATGCCGGCGAGCGCGTGCTGCGCGCGCCCGCCGACGGCGTCTTCGAGCCGCGCGTGAAGATCGGCGACGAGGTGCGCGCCGGCGCCGTCTGCGCCGAGGTGGCGGGCGAGCCTATGGTCGCCACCATCGACGGCGTGGTCCGCGGCCTGCTGCAGGGCGGCGTCGAGGTGCGCCGCGGCATGAAGTCCGGCGACGTCGACCCGCGCTGTCGTCGGGAATACATCCGCACCGTCTCCGATAAGGCCAGCGCCATCGGCGAGGGTGTGCGCGAGGCCTACGAGCAGGTGCTTCTTCCCGCCGGC
>CAZEHG010000190.1:0-3323 GCA_964512475.1 uncultured Atopobium sp. | reverse complement strand
GACGCACGGAGTCGCGCTGCGGCTTCGCGGGCGCGGTGCCGGGCGCGTGACCGTGGCAGCTGACGAGAACTTCTCGCAGGTCCTGGGCTTGGTCGAGCTTGCCACGCTGAGCCGCGAGTGGACGTCCTTCTCGGCGCCGCTGACGCCGGGCGGAGAGAAGTCCGCGCTCTTCCTGCGCTTTGAGGGCGAGCTGACCGCGGACTTCCGGGAGCTCGAGCTCTTGGATTGACGGACAAGATAACGGCTGACGAGGCCAAAGTGGCCCGCTAGCCGAGATCCCGTCCATCGATCGCGGACCGACGGCCAGGCCCTTCTCACCAAATGCAAGGCAAGAAGGGCGAGGAATCTTCCTTGAACGGCTTCTGAGGACAGATGGTTTCTAGCCCAAAAGCGGGTTTCTCCTCGACTTGCCCGAAAGCAGCGCCCGTCAGTCCACCCATCTGTAGGAAAATTGACCTCGTAAAGCCTGCGCATAATTGCGCGCCGTCCATGGGAGCCAGCCATGACTTTTCAGCCGCCGTTCTCCATTACCGATTCAATCGTTTCCTCCATCGCGAGCATCGCCCAGAAGGTTGGCAAGGCCGAGGCGTTCAACCAGCTGAGCCGTTATCCCCACCTGCGCAAGGAGAACCGGATTCGTACCATCCATTCATCCTTGGCCATCGAGAACAACACCCTCTCGCTGGAGCAGGTCACCGCTGTGATTGAGGGCAAGCACGTTATCGCCCCTCCAAGGGAACTGCTCGAGGTGCAAAATGCCATTGAGGTGTATGAGATGCTCGATAGCCTCGATCCGACGTCTGTTGATGACCTTCTTTCTGCTCACGGTGTTCTCATGGGCGGTTTGGTTGGCGAAGCCGGCCGCTTCCGGAACGGTAACGTGGGCGTTTTCGATGGCGACGAGCTTATACATGCCGGTACTCCGGCTGCCTATGTGCCGCAGGTGATCGGAGAGCTGTTTGACTGGCTGCGCGCTGGAAGTGTCCATCCATTGGTCGCCTCGTGCGTCTTTCACTACGAGTTCGAGTTCATCCACCCCTTTGCGGACGGGAATGGGCGCATGGGGAGGTTGTGGCAGACTCTTATCCTGTCAAAGTGGAACGCCGTTTTCGCTTGGCTTCCCGTGGAGTCTCTTGTCAAGCAGAGTCAGGCGGAGTATTACCGGGCTCTCGGGTTGTCTGACGCGAGCGCTGACTGCACCGGGTTTGTGTCCTTCATGCTCGAGATGATTGATTCCGCGTTGGACGAGGCCCTTGAAACTACGCAAGGCGTCGGTATAAATGTCGGTATAAATGACGGTATAAATGTCGGTATAAAGCACGCGGCGGAGGACGTTAGAGATCGGATGCTTGCCCTTTTCCGCAGCAACCCGTCTATGACCGTGGCTCAGGTGGCCGATGCCCTGGATATAAGCAAGCGCCAGGCCGAGCGGCTGGTCGCTTCGCTCAAGGCCGATGGCCGTCTCGCGCGCATCGGCGCGAACCGCAACGGCCGCTGGGAGGTCCGTTGAGGCTAAATCATCTATTTACAGCAAGGGGACGGGCTCGTCGGCGTCGCATTAGTGCACAAAGATACAATCGGTGGCCCTGAAACTGCCGGTATTTGGGCTGTTGATTGTACATTTGTACACTAATCGGCAGGCCATGCGGGAGGTTCGCACTAGCCCGACGCTCCCAGCCCAGCCGCGCACCGGTGCCCCGCGCCCCCGGCAGCCCCACCGCTCCCGACCCCGCCGCGCCCGCGCGCCCCGGCGCCCCTACACGCTCTCGATGAACCGCTGGGCCATGAGCTGCGCGGCGCCGATGGGCACGCCGTGGAACGGGTGCTTCGCGCGGACGACGCAGCTGCTGCCCGCGGGGAAGGGGTCGAGCGCCGCCACCGCCGCCTCTACCTGCGGGAAATACGGCTCGAGGTAGGCGGCCACCTCGCCCCCGAGGGCGACGTCGACGCCGAGCGCGGTGTGGATGGCTATGACGCCCCGGGCCAGGTACCCGATGTAGTCCTCGAGGGCAGCTACTGCCTCGTGCTCCCCGCGGCCCGCCTTGGCGAAGAACTCCTCGAGCGTGATCCCGAGCTCCTCGGAGAGCGCGTTGCTCGAGCAGTACGCCTCGAGGCAGCCGTCGCGCCCGCAGGCGCACTTCTTGCCGCCGGGCTCGATGCAGATGTGGCCGAACTCGCCGCTCGTGCCGCGCGGCCCCTCGAACGGCTTTCCGTCGATGATGACCGCCCCGCCGACGCCGCGCTCGAGCGAGAGATACGCGAGGCTCTCGCCGTGGGTGCTGGGGAAGATGTGGCTGAACCCGCCGCAATTCGCGTCGTTGAAGACGTCGGCGGGATAGGGGAGCCGCTCGGTGAGGTCGCGGGCATGCACCTGGGCATCGCCCAGACGCAGCACGGAGGTGTTGAGCAGCCGCCCCGTGCCGGGCTCGAGGGCCGACGGGACGGCGATGCCCACGCCGACGGCGCGGATGCCGCGCTGCCGGAGCTCTGCGTCCATGGCTCCGGCCATCTCCTGGATGCTCGCCGCCAGCGCCTCGCGCGTGCGCGTCGTCCCGAGCGGCTGCTTGAAATAGAGCCCTTCGATCTTCTCGCCGTAGAGGTCGCAGGCAACGCAGCGAACGCTGCGGCCGGTGAGCGAGATGCCGACGGCCGCCACCGCGTCACGGGAGACGCCGAAGGTCTGCGCGCGCCGCCCGCCCGTGGAGTTGCGGTCCTGCCCACAGGCGATGAGCCCTTGCTCCTCGAGTGTGGAGAAGGCCTGGTAGACGGTCGGGAGGCTGAGCCCGCACGCCTTCGCGACCTCCTGCTTGGTCATGGGCTCCGCAGCCTTGTACAGGCACATGAATATGGCGGAGACTGCCGGGGTGCTCTTTGCTGTTGGGGCATCGTGCGCGGTCATAGGGGTCCTTGCCGGATGAGGGGTATGTGAGGGTTCACCGTTCGCGGGATGAAACATACCGTTCGCGGTAATCGATTTGTCTGTTGCTATTTTAGCAAAGGCTTTTATAAAATGGGTTTCATAAAGCAGCTTGACCTAAGTAGCTACGCAAGCGGAAGAAAGGAGAGGAGCATGTACTTTATCGGCATCGACCTGGGCACCTCGGCTTGTAAGTTCCTCCTTATGGACGAGAAGGGCGCGATCCTCAACGTGGTGAGCGAGGGCTACGACGTCGAGTACCCGCGCCCCGGCTGGAGCCAGCAGAACCCCGCCGACTGGTGGGCGGCGGTCCAGCGCGGCGTGCCTGCGCTTCTCGACGGGCACGACGCCTCGCAGGTCGCGGGCATCGGCTGCGGCGGCCAGATGCACGGCCTCGTGGCGCTCG
>CAZEHG010000189.1:0-3325 GCA_964512475.1 uncultured Atopobium sp. | reverse complement strand
GCCTACGGCATCGAGGCCGCGAGCATCACCTACTTCAACAAGCACGCGAGCGAGCTCACGCTCGCCGAAGCGGCCACGCTCGTGGGCCTGCCCAACTCACCCACCCTCTACGACCCGTTCAAAAACCCCGAGAACTGCGTCTCTCGCCGCAACCTCGTCCTCGACCGCATGCTCGAGGCGGGCGACATCACCCAGGAGGAGCACGACGCCGCCCAGGCCGAGGAGCTCGTGCTCAACCGCGGCGAACTCACCGACAACAGCGGCAACTACCCCTACTTCACCGACTACGTGAAGCAGCTCCTGCTGCAGAACTTCTCGAGCGACACGATTATGCAGGGCGGCCTCAAGGTCTACACGACGCTCGACCCCAGCTACCAGGCGGCGGCCGAGGAGTCGGTCAAGAACGTCGTCGACGCCTCCGGCAACGACGACACCGACGGCGCGCTCGTGTGCATCGACAACACGAACGGCTACATCAAGGCCATGGTCGGCGGCAGTGACTACTACAGCGAGCGCGAGAGCTCCCAGGTCAACCTCGTGACGAGTAAGCGCCAGCCGGGCTCCTGCTTCAAGCCCATCACGCTGCTCGCCGCGCTCAACGAGGGCATGAGCTCGTCGGTCGTCCTCAACTGCAACTCGCCGCTGCAGGTCTCCTCGCTGTGGAACGTGCAGAACGACGAGGGCGCGAGCTTCGGCAACATCACGCTCGACCGAGCGACCCAGGTGTCCTCCAACACCGGCTACGCGCAGGTCATCGAGGCCATCGGCGTGGACAAGCTCATCAGCATGGCGAAGCTGCTCGGCATCGACTCTACGGTCCAGCCCTACGACTCCTCGGTCCTGGGCACCTCCGAGGTGACGCCGCTCGAGATGGCCGAGGCCTACTCGACCATCGCCAACAACGGCGTGCACCGCGACACCGTGGCCATCACGAAAATCGAGAACCGCAACGGCGGCACCGTCTACGAGCACACCGACGACCCCCAGCAGGTGGTCGACTCCGCCGTGGCGGCCGACGCCCGCGAGGTGCTCGAGAACGTCTTCAACGCCGGCTACACCACCTGGTATGTCAAGGGCCAGTTCACCGCCAACCAGCCCGCCGGCGGCAAGACGGGCACGACCGAGACCTACGACAACCTCTGGTTCTGCGGCTTCACGCCCCAGGTCACGACCGTCACCTGGTTCGGCAACCCCACGAACAACACGACCGCCTACTACCAGGGCACCCACGCCACCACGCAGACGACCTCGCAGCCCATGTGGACGAGCTTCATGAACACGGTGCTCACGGGGGTCGCGCGCCAGGAATTCGAGACGCCCGACCACACCGCTGAGTACAAGTCCAACAGCACCTGGACCTTTGTGGGCACTCAGGCATACGTGAACAGCGGCTACTACGACTACACCACCGAGGACACGACAACCGAAGAGACGACCACCGAGTATACGGACAACGGCTACACGGGCTACGGCAACGGCGGCTACTCCGACACCGTCGACGGCACGACCGCGGGAGGCGGCGGGACCTCCGGCGGGTCCGGCGGCGACACAGGCGGCGACACGACGCCCAGCGGCGGCGGGGACTCCGGCGGGACGACTCCGGGCGGCGACACCGGCGGCGGGACGGCAGGCCAATAACCGATTACCCACAGGGGCGGGCCAAGCAGGCCCGTCCCTTTCTTGTCCGCAGGCACCGCGCCCCCGAGCACCCCCATATCGCGCGCTCACGGATTTACGCGCTCATGCGAACAAACCCGCGCCTGCACAGGACGTACAATTCGATAGATTATCTGTGCGCACGAGGCGGAGGTCCCATGCAATACGAAAGCCCCAACAATCGACGCGGCAACCGGAGCCCGCGCGGCGGCTCGGCTTACGGAAGCGGCCGCGCGGCGGCGCCGAGAGGCTCGTCCCGCACGTCCGAGCGCGTCAACCTCGGCGGAGGCTCTTACCACGGGCCGCGCGGCACGCAACAGCGCAGCGGCGGCCGCATGCGCAGAGGCGCCGGCGTGCCGAGCCTTACCAAGGGCAAGGGCAACGGCGGCTACCCCCTGCGCGCGCGCAGCATCAACTTCCAGGGCGGTCGCGGGCGACGCAGCGCCGACCGCAGGACCGTGCTTCTCGCCGCGCTCGCCGTCGTCCTGGCCATCCTCGTCGTGGTCGGCGTCTCTTCCTGCATCCGCGGCTGCACGTCCGGCACGGACGAGGACCAAGGCACGACCGAGCAGAACCAGGTCGACTCCCGCGTGGCCGTCGGAGTGACCGACGAGCTCTCCAACCGTTTCAAGACCCAGCTCGACCGCGGCGACGCGCTCGCGAAAATAGCCGCCAACGCCGACAAGTACGAGGACACCGCGCTTCTGGACCTCGCGCTGACACAGCCCGAGGCGGTCGACTTCGTGGCCTCGTACCTCGACGCGTCCAAAACCGCCCAGGCCTACGGCGAGGAGGCCTCCAAGGGGACCGTCCCCGAGCTATTCTGCTGGGACGCGCGCTGGGGAGCCGTCGACTACGGTGAGCACGCTCTGGCGGTATCCGGCTCCGGTCCGACGTCCTTCTCGATGGCGTATATGGCCCTTACCGGCAACAACGACAAGACGCCCGCCGACATGGCGTCGCTCGCGGCCAAGAAAGGCGCGGCCACGGGCGACTCCGGGACCGACGCCTCCTTCTACGAGACGGCCGCCGAGGAGCTCGGGCTCACGGTCTCCTCGCATACGTCGAGCTCCGACAACCTCACACAGGTCCTCGACGCCGGTGTGTACCTGCTCGTGGAGGCGACGGCGGGCACGCTCAGCGATGCCGCCCACTGGGTTCTCGTCGTCACGGAGAACGCTGACGGGACGGTCGTGGTCTACGACCCGACGGACCCGAGTGTCGCCGAGCGCGAGTGGTCGGCCTCGACCATCGCCGACGCCTGCGACACCTTCTACAGCGTCAGCGTCAAGACCTCGGACAGCGTCGACACGAGCGAATAGGCGTCGAGGGCAAGAAGGGCGCTCGTCCCCCCCGGCGGGTATGCGACCAAGTCGGCGCGGCCGGCTTCCTGCGGGAAGACGGCCGCGCTTCTTGTGCGTCGCCCTCATCGGGCCGTGTTGCATCGGCCATCAACGAAAAGGCCCCGGAGCAAACCCGGGGCCTTGCAACGTTAAGCGTGCTTCTCGCCGGTGGTCGGCCTTGGCTTAGGACAGGATCTCCTTGCTGGCGGCCTCGAGCTTGCTGCGCACGGCCTCGGACTCCTCGCGGGTGGCGCCCACGGAGAAGAGATAAGCCTTGACCTTGGGCTCGGTGCCGGAGGGACGGAAGATGACCTTGTTGTTGCCCT
>CAZEHG010000188.1:0-3325 GCA_964512475.1 uncultured Atopobium sp. | reverse complement strand
CCATCGACCAGATCCGCTACATCGAGGCCAAGGACGACTACTCCTGCATCTACACCGACAACGACCGCTTCCTCTCCACGATCAGCCTGGCCAAGCTCGAGGAGAAGCTCGCCCCGCACGGCTTCTTCCGCGTCCACCGCGGCTACATCGTCAACCTGGAGTTCGTTGAGGACGTCGAGGTCATTTCTTCCGGCATCCTGCAGCTGGGCATCAACGGCATCGAGGGCAAGAAGATCTCCGTTTCTCGCCGCCGCGTCGTCGCGCTCAAGCGCGCGCTCGGGCTTTAGCGGGGGGCTGCCTTGGCAACCACCCGCTACGACATCATCTCCGACACCCACGGGCATCTCTCGCCCGAGCTGCTGGAGAGCCTGAAGGGCGCCGACGTCATCGTGCACGCGGGCGACTGCTGCTCACTGTCCGATTACCGCCGGCTCGAGATGATCGCGCCCGTGCAGATGTGCCTGGGCAACAACGACTGGGCCGGCGACTACGGCCCCACGGTCAAGTCGCGCAAGATCTTCTTCGGCAGCGGGCTGCGCTGGCAGATCGTGCACTTTCGCGAGCGACTGAACCTGCTCAAGTGCGACGTTGCCATCTGCGGGCATACGCACACGCCGTTCGTCATGCGCGACGAGTGGACCGGGACGCTGGTAATGAACCCCGGCAGCCCCACGTACCCGCGTCGCTCCGAGCCCTCGATGGGGCGCATCATCTGCGACGAGGCCGCCGGCAAGGTCATCTCGGCCGAGATCATCACTCTGAGCGCCTAGCGCAAAACCAGAAACCAGAAACCAGAAACCCGCCTTCGATGAGCTGCGTCTGCGTCTCGAAGGCGGGTTTTCTTTTGTGCCTCTTGCTCGTCTCTTGCTCGCTTCTTGCCCGGGCCGCTGCCGAGGGGCGGCGTTACTCGGCGCCTGCGGGCTTGGTCTCCTCGGCCATGAAAGCGGGTGCGACGACCTTGGTGTAGAACCCCAGCCAGATGAGGCTCACGCAGAACCCGGCGAGCACGTCGCTCGCGTAATGAACGCCGAGGTAGATGCGGCTGACGCCCACCATCACGATGACGAGCGAGAAGAGCACGCACCATATGTGCGCGAGCACGCGGTCTTTCTCGTAGGTCCAGACCATCCAGACGAGCAGCCCGAAGAACGCCATCGAGATCATTGAGTGGCCGGACGGGAAGCTGTAGCCCGTCTCGGCGATGAGGCGGAAGCCGTCCGGGCGCGGGCGCTGGACGATGGCCTTGAGCAGCTGGTTCAGCGCGAGCACGCAGACGAGGTTCAGCGCCACGCAGCGGCCGGGCGCCTTGCCCGGCGCGAACGCCGTGACGATGAGCGTCATCACGAGCAGGACCGGGATGTCGAGAAGGCCGGTGAAGCCCTGCATGACGGAGGTCATCGTGTCGTTGCGGAGAGTCTCGACGAACAGCCGGTAGGCGATGGCGTCGAGCTTGGTGAACTCGCCTTCCCCCACCTCCGAGAGCAGCCAGACGAAGATGAGTGCCGCCGCGAGGACGATCAGGAGGCGGACATTCTGTCGGGCGAGGCCAGCCATGGCGTGGCCGAGCCGGGCGAGGCGGTGCTTGGGCTCGTTCAAGGGACTCTCCTTATGGATGCTTAACGTGCACAAAACAATAGCATCCTGACGCAAAGGGCGGGTAACGCGGCAGTCGGGCCGGGCGGAGCGCTGCAAGCGTCTTCCCCGGGTTTCTCGGCCCTGCCACGGTCGCGCTGCCACGGTCGCGCTGTCACGGTCGCCCTGCCACGGTCGCCTCCGTCATAAAAAAGAAGCGGCGAGAGACGCTTCTCTCGCCGCCTGCCGCGTTTGCGAATGCGTCGCCGTGCCTTAGAGATGCGCCCGGATCTCGTCGATAAGGGCCGCCTTGGGCAGTGCGCCCACCATGCGGTGCGCGACCTTGCCGTTCTTGAAGATCATGACCGTGGGGATGGACACGATCTTGTTCTGCATGGCGTAGTCGTAGTTGTCGTCGACGTTCATCTTGCAGAAGTCGAGCTCGCCTGCCATCTCGCCGGAGAGCTCCTCGATAACCGGCCCGAGCGCGCGGCACGGCCCGCACCAGGGGGCCCAGAAATCGACGAGCACGGGCTTCTTCGCGTCGGCCAGAATCTGCGTGAGCTCCTCGGACTGGATCTCTTTGACTGACATGGGGACCTCCGGAATCGTGCGGACGTCGTGCGCCCGCGGGTCTTTGCCTGTTCGCGGTTATACCCGCTTTACACTGTGTTGTGACCGAACGAAGGGAAGAGGGACGATGCCGCTGAGTGCAGACGACCGCCGCGAGGCGTGTGTGGGAAAGACGACCGCCGAGCTCGACTCGCTGGCCGCGCGCGGGGTGCGCGCGGGCGGCAACGCCTTCTCGCCGATCCTCATGTGCAAGGGCGAGCTGACGGCCGAGGAGGCCGGCGGCGCCGAGCCCTTCTCGGGTGCCGACGGGGCGGCGCTGCGGGCGTCGCTCAAGGCGCTGGGGTACGCACCGGAGGAATGGGAGTGGCTGCTGGCCTGCGACGATTCCGGCACGGCGCCCTTGAAGCCCGCGCTCTTCCGCGAGGCGGTCTGCGCGCTCGATCCGGCGACGCTCGTGTGCTGCGACGACGCGGCCGCGGCGGCGGTGCGCGAGGCCTACGCCGAGGACCTCACCATTATCGAGGACTTCAACGAGGCCATGCTCGAGCCGGGCTACGTGGTGCCCGTCTGCGGCATCCGCGTCCTCAACCTGGGCGGGTTCGCCGCAGCGCTCGGCGACCCGCGCGCCAAGCAGCAGATGTGGGCGCGCCTCAAGCGCGTGGCGCCTCTTTCCGAGCCGTATTAGGGTGATGCCGTCCGCGGCGTGCGTCGGAGGCGGTCATGCTGTCCTCGGCGTGCGTCGGCGGGGGTCGAGAAGCGATCAAGGCCCCGAGGCGGTGCCTCGCGCGGCCGCGTCCCCGCTCGGAACCGGTCGCGGCGTCAAGCTTTCGCGCGCGGGTGTCCGTCGGGGGCGTAAAATGGTAGTGTCCGTGGATTAATGCTCCCAAGGAGGACCCGCACATGGCAACCATCCCTGCCCCGATCGACGCGACCCAGACGCCCGAGTGGAAGGCCCTTGCCGACCACGCCGCCGAGCTTAAGGCCGGCTTCACCCTGAAGGAGGCTTTCGCGTCCGACCCGGAGCGCGTGTCCAAGCTCTCCTTCGATATGGACGACCTGCACTTCGACCTCTCCAAGAACCTCGTCACCGAGAAGACCGTCGGGCTTCTTGCCGACCTGGCACGTGCCGTCAAGCTCGAGGAGCGCCGCGACGCCATGTACGCCGGCGAGCACATCAACA
>CAZEHG010000187.1:0-3341 GCA_964512475.1 uncultured Atopobium sp. | reverse complement strand
TACTCGCAGGTAAGGCCCATCTTGGCCGCAATGGCGTCCATGAGCTCGACCTCGAAGCCCTTGTTCTCGTTGTTCTCGACGTAGTCCAGCGGCGGGTTGGCGAGGTCGGAGGCGACGATGAGCTTGCCCTCCTCGACCAGCGTGTAGGCGGCCTCGCCGTCGGACGTGCCCGCGTCGCCCTTACTCGAGCCGCAGCCCGCGAGAGCGAGGGCACCGGCCGTCCCGAGGGCGGCGACGAAGCCGCGGCGGTCGAGAGGCGCGTTCAGGTTCAGCTTGATGCTCATGTGGGACCCCTTCCCTTTGTTCTCGGCGCGTGGTCGCGCCCGTTCCTCGATGGGCGCGCAGGGTCTTCCCTGCGTCGGGGCCGGGTCCGCGGCCTCCGCCATCGCCGTCGAACAGTGTCGCTCAGCTGGGTTTAAGCAAGCGATGCTTCATCAAGTTCTTTACACGATTGACATAACGAGCAGGCCGGGGAGAAGCGCTCCCCGGCCTGCTCGGCCAGTGCTTTCGGGGTGATGGGAGCCCAATGCCCTTAGTAGCCTCCGTAATAGTGCTCGCGCTCCCAGTCGGTGACCGCGGTGCAGTAGTCGTTCCACTCGCGCTTCTTCTCGGCCACGAGGTAATCGAAGATGTGGTCGCCGAGGACCTCGTGCATGAGCTCGGAGGACACGAACTTCTCGATGGCCTCTCCGAGGGTGCGTGGCAGGCGGCAGATGCCCTTGGCGGCGAGCTCCGCCTCGGACTGCAGGAAGGTGTCGCAGGTGGACTCCTCCGGCAGCGGGAGCTCCTCCTCGATGCCCTTGAGGCCGGCAGCGATGGTGACGGCAAGCGCCAGGTAAGGGTTGGCCGTGGGGTCGGGGCTGCGCAGCTCGATGCGGGTCGAAGAGTGCTTGCCCGGCTTGTGGGCGGGGATACGGACGAGAGCCGAGCGGTTCTTGCGACCCCAGGTGGCATAGTTGGGGACCTCACCCGTCGAGATGAAGCGCTTGTAGGAGTTCACCGTCGGGTTCGTGACAAGGGTGAACTCAGGCGCGTACTTGAGGATACCGGCCACGTAGTGCTGCGCGAGGTCGGAGAGATGCGCGGGGTGGTGCTCCTTGGGCGCCCAGAAGAGGTTCTCGCCCTCGTGGTCGAACAGCGACTGATACAGGAACATCGCCGAGCCAGGCTGGTCGGCCATGGGCTTGGGCATGAAGGAAGCGTACATGTCCTGCTGGGCGGCGAGCTGCTTGATGACCAGGCGTGCCGTCATGATGTTGTCAGCGCAGCTCACGGCCTCGGTGTAGCGGAGCTCGACGCCGTTCTGGGAACGGCCGGCGGCGTGGTAGGAGTACTGCACCGGAATCGACATCTTCTCGAGCATGAGGGTGGTCTGGCGGCGCAGGTCGTTGGCGTTGTCCATCGGCGTGAGGTCGAAGTAGCCGGCGTCGTCCTTAGGCTTGAGCTCGGTCTGGCTGTCGGAATAGAAGTATTCGAGCTTCGGGCCGACGTTTGCCACATAGCCCTTCTTGTCCGCCTCGGTGAAGACCTTGAGGAGGCAGGCGCGCGGATCGCCCTCGAAGGGCTTGCGGTCAGGCGTGTAGACGTCGCAGAAGACGCGCGCGACGGCGTCGGTCTGCGTCGGGCGCCAAGGGAGCATGCTGAAAGTGTCCGGGTCGGGGAACGCCAGCATGTCGGACTCCTCGAGAGAGGTGAAGCCGTCGATGGACGAGCCGTCGAAGCCGATGCCCTCCTCGAACGACTCCTCGAGCTCCTCGGGAGAGATCGCAAACGACTTGAGGTTGCCCAGGACGTCGGTGAACCACAGGCGGACGAAGCGGATATCGCGCTTCTCGACGGTACGCAGGACGAAATCGATGTCCTTCTCGCTGCTCATGCAGACTCCTCCTCGGGGTCGGCGAAGTTTCAAATATTCGTTTTCTATGCTCCCATAGGCGTGTTTCGCCCTTGTTACCCGAGAGCAGCACGAGCGGGCGGTGTGGGTCCGCGAGCGGTCGTGGGGCGCGCGGCACCTGTGTGTTTACGGAGCGGCGGCCGCAGGCATGCGGCGCGCGCCCGCGGCCGCAGACTCGCGAGGACCGCCGGGCGGCCCGGCGCGGCGCCCCCCCTATTTGCTGACAGCGCAGGAGAGGACGCGGTAGCCGGCGCGTTCCACGACCTCGCGGAGAGCCGCCTCGTCGATGGGCTTCTTCGCGCGGAGGACAACCCTTCCGCCCGCCAGCGTGACCTCGGCCCAGTTGCCCTCGATGGACTCGAGCGCGTTCTTGACGGCCGCGGCGCAGTGCTCGCAGCTCATGCCACCGACGGAGAGCTCGGCGGCGTGGGGATAGTGCGCGGGGTCGGTGTCCTCGACGTCGGCAGCCGCGAAGCTCGCGCTCGCAGGGGTCTCGGCCCCGAACGAGTCCCCCGAGCAGCAGTCGCGCTTACCGGAGGCGGTGCCGACGATGCGCGCGACGGCCATCGCGACGATGAGCACGACGAGCGCGATCACGACGATATCGATACCCATAGAAACCCCCTTCTCCTTGAGTTAACCGACTCTGACTATATACCCCATAGGGGTATAAGTTCAACACATAAGAGAAGAGCGGCCGCGAGCTCCGGGCGGAACCCGCGTCGCGAACCCCTTTAGGGGCAGGCGTCCTTCACCAGCCTGCTTAGAGGTACTTCCGCCAGTCCTCTTCGTCAGCGTCGTCCTCGGCCGCCGCGGCCGCGCTCGCCGCGGCGAAGGCGGCCCGCTCGGCGCGGCTCACGTACGGCTCGGGGTTCGCCTCGGGGAAGGCCGCGAAGGCATGCTCGAAATGCTCGAGGTTCTCGTCTCGCGCGCCCCGCGGGACGGCGAAGACGACCTCGGACGCGGCATGGGCCCCACGGGCCAGCTCCTCGCGGAACATCTGCGCGACAACCTCGGCGTCCCAGCCAAAGACACCGCAGCCGAAGGCCCCGAGCACGAGCTTCTTGTGGCCGAGGTCGTCAGCGATGGCGAGTACGAAGCGGATTCGGTCGCGCATGGCGACCTCGAGCGCCTCTGCCGAGACGCGGTACTCGTCGCGCGCAGACCGGGCGAAGGGCGCCGCGACGACGATGACGTCGGCGTAGCTGTGGTACTTGTCGCGCTCGAAGCGGACGCGCGGGACGACAAGGCCGCGGTTGCGGTAGAGCGAGCAGTTGATGTTGCGCCGGCGGTTCTCGGCGTACCAGGCGGCCTGCGAGGCAAGCGCCGGGTAGAGGGTCGACTCGGCGCAGAGAGCCTCCTCCTGGGCCCAGGCGCCGCGCGCGTAGCCGCCGCCCGCGCTCGTGAAGCTCGCGAAGTCGAGAACCGCGAGGCCGCAGGCAGAGGC
>CAZEHG010000186.1:0-3344 GCA_964512475.1 uncultured Atopobium sp. | reverse complement strand
TGGCCTGGTTCTTACGGGCCGCCTTGGCCTTACGGTCCTGCTCGTACTTGTACTTGCGGTAATCGAGCACCTTGCAGACCGGGGGCTCGGCGTTAGGGGCGATCTCAACGAGGTCGAGACCCTGGTCGTTGGCGATGCGCAGCGCGTCGCGAACGCCGAAGAGACCGAGCTGGGAACCGTCGACGCCGATGAGTCGGCACGTGCGAGAAGTGATCTCCCCGTTGATGCGAGGACCGTCGTTTCTGGCTATCGTACACACCTTCCCTTCGTGGAGGCCCCGAGGGCCGCCATAGAAAATCTCCCGGAGCCATGGCAGCATCCGGGAGACAGTAACCCCGCGTTGACAGCGAGGATGCGTTCATTGTCTGACCAGACAGCTGCCCGAGAGGCGCCGTGTAGGTGGGGTCATGATGACCCGCTTTTCCAAACGAGAATAGTAAAGCAAGAAGCGCCCACAAGCAAGCGGAGAAAGCCGCAAGCCGCGGGCGCGTCCATAATTGCTCCAAGAAAAGCTCTACATCGGCATCGTGGGGGCGACGAAGACGCGTGTCTGGTACTCGCGGTCGAGGTCGTAGAGGCCCTTGGGGTCGCAGCCGAAGAGCTGCATGTTCTTGATCATGTCGGAGGCGTTCGTCTCCTCCTCGCCCTGCTCCTTGACGAACCAGTCGAGCATCTGCATCGCACGGAAATCGTGGACGTCGCTCGCCGCAGCGTAGCAACGGTTGATGCACTCGGTGATGTGCTTCTCGTGCGCCATGCCCGCCTCAAGGGGCTCGAGGTCGCTCGCGAAGGTCTTGTCCGGCTCGGCGATCGCGGCCATCTTGGGCGCGACGTCGTTGTCGAGCAGGTATCGACGAAGGATCTTCGCGTGGGCGACCTCCTCCTGGACCTGAATCATGTACCAGTTTGCGAAGCCCTTGAGGCCGCGGTCCTCGTAGTAGTCGGCGAAGGTGAGGTAGAGGTAGGCGGAATAGAGCTCCTCGTTGATCTGGTGGTTGAGAAGCTCGGCAAGCTTGGCGTCCATGGCGATTCCCTTCTTTGTCGGCGCATTGCCTATTTGTACGGTTCTATACCCGCGGCGGGCGATTCTTATCTGTTACACTGAATCGGCGCACAGCGCGCCCGAGTGGCGGAATGGCAGACGCGGCGGTCTCAAAAACCGCTGGGAGACCGTGTGGGTTCGAGTCCCACCTCGGGCACCAGAGACTCGGGAGAAGGCCCCTTTTGCGAAGGGGCCTTCTTTATGCCTTCTTTATGCCGCCCGCGGCGCTTCTCACACCCGCCCTCCCCGAGTTCGGAAGGCTTCCAAACTTGCAGCACGACGGGTAGACCCAATTCACAAGTCGTTTACCTGCGGAAATACTGAACCTAAGAGGAGTTCGGAAGGCTTCCGAAGTTTGGTAGCCTTCCGAACTCGTGAGAAGGGCTAGAGGAAAGGGTTGCAGGCAAGCTCGGTCGCCATGGTGGTCGAGGGGCCGTGCCCGCAAAAGAGGGTGGTCTGCGCAGGGATACGCCTTGCGAGCCTGTGGAGCGTGGCCAGGATGGTCGCCTCGTCGCCGCCGTCGAGGTCCGTGCGCCCATGACTCCCCGGGAAGATCGTGTCGCCGACGAAGGCGACGCCCTCGGCCGACCCGCCGCCGAGAAGGACGACGCCGCCGGGAGTGTGCCCGGGGGCGTCGACGACCTCGAAGGAAGCGGTCCCCACGCGGAGCAAATCGCCCTCGTGAATCTCGCGGTCAGGATGAGGCGCGCCGTCGTCGTAGGCGACGCCGATCTCGGATACCTCGCCGGCGTGCGTGGCGCGCTCCGCGTCCGCGCCGTGTATCGCGTACGGCGCGCCGGTCGCCTCCTTGAGCTTGAGCACGCCGCCGACGTGGTCGCCGTGGCCGTGGGTCGCCACGATCAGCTCCACGCTCACGTCGCCGAGCGCGGAGGCGACCTCGGCCCCCTGGCCGCCGGGGTCGACGACCATGCAGGACCCGTCGCTGATGTATGCGTAGCAGTTCGTCTGGAGCGGCCCCACCGCGAAGCAACGGAGCTCGTCTTTGCCGGTCGGCATAAGGCCTCCTTAGCGCTTCTTGCCGAGCTGCTGGGCGCCCTCGCCGGGCATGAGGCGGCGCGCGTCGTAGACGGACGGCACGCGGCTCACAATGGCGAGAAGGGAGTCGAGCAGACTCGCGTCGGATATGGACACCAGGAAGCGCAACCGCGCGATGCCCTGGCTCGAGGTCGTCGTGGCAGCCGAGAGGATATTGCCCCCCGCGTCGCCGATGGCGATGGTGACGTCCTTGAGCAGGCCCATGCGGTCGGTCGCCTCCACGACAATCTCCACGCGGAACTCGGTGGCGCCGGAGGTGTCCCACGCGACGTCGATCATGCGCTCGGGGTGCACCATGAGGCTCGTGACGTTCGGACAGCTCGCGCGGTGAACCGAGACCCCGCGGCCGCGGGTGATGAAGCCGACGATCTCGTCGCCGGCCACGGGGTTGCAGCAGTGCGCGAGGTGCACCAGCAGGTCCGCGTCGCCCTTGACGACCACACCGCAGTTCGACCGCTTCTTCTTGCCCTTGGCCGTCTGGGTGATGGCGTAGGACTTCATGACGGGCTTGTCTCCAGCGAGCGCGCGTGCGCGGGCGGCCTTGGCCTCGGCCTCCTTAGCAGCAGCGGCGAGCTGCTCGGGCGAGCCCTCGTTCAGGATCTCCTCGATGCGGTTTGCCGCCAGGTTGGCGGTGACCTTGCCGGTGTAGACGCCGGCGAAGAGGTCATCGGCGTCCTTGAAGTTGAGCGCCTCACAGGCGCGCTCGACGGCCTTGACGGTCCTCTTCGCCCCGATGCCGTACCCGCGGCGGCGCAGCTCGCGGGCAAGAAGGACGCGACCCTGCTCGGCGTCGTCCGACTTGGTCTCCGTCGAGAAGTACTTGCGGATCTTCGCGCGGGCCGAGGGGGTGACCACGATGTTCATCCAGTCGCGGCTCGGCTTGGCGTTCTTGTTCGTCAGGATCTCGACGCGGTCGCCCATCCCGAGCTTATAGGTGAGCGGGACGACCGAGCCGTTGACCTTGGCGCCGACGCAGTGGTTGCCTACCTCGGTGTGGACCGCGTAGGCGAAGTCGAGCGGCGTTGAGTCTCGGCGCAGGCTCATGACCTCGCCTTTGGGTGTGAACACGAAGATCTCGTGCTCGAAGAGGTCGACGCGGAGATTGTCCAGGAACTCGTGGGCGTCGTCGACGTCGTCCTCGACGGCCCAGTCAAGGCTGCGGCGAATCCAGTTGATGGTCGAGTCGATCGAGCGGTCCTCGGCGCTCATCTTTCCGCGGGAGTTGCCGGACTTCTTGTAGAGCCAG
>CAZEHG010000185.1:0-3364 GCA_964512475.1 uncultured Atopobium sp. | reverse complement strand
CGAGGGCCCACGGGCCGGAAACGGAGAGACGGACATGCAGGAGCTCATCACCGAGAAAGTCGCCGAGACTATCCCCGCGCTGTACGCGCAGGAGGAGGTGGAGGACCCGACGGTCCACCTCCACCTGTTCAGCTGCGTGAGCGGCTGGGGCCGGTACATCACCGAGCACGACCCCGCCACGGGCGAGGCGTTCGGGCTCGTGCGCGGGCTCGCGACCGAGTGGGGCTACGTCTACATCCCCGAGCTCGAGGGCATCAACCGCGCCAAGGGGTTCAACGTCGTCGAGCGCGACGAGCGCTTCTCGCCCGTGCCGGTCTTCGAGCTCGAGGGGAGGCTCTAGCCATGGTCACCGTTGTGGTCGAGTACGACATGGACGCCGGAGAAGTCACAGAGGGACACATCGAGAAGTACCAGATGCCGCCGCGCTTCTTGCCGATCATGCCTGCGAGGGCGAATTCGAGCAGGGACTTCTCGGAGATGCCGAGTCACTTGGCCGCCTCGCGGGTGTGCTGGGGCCTTCTCGGCATGATTTGGGGCTTGTTCGGGACCATGTCTCCTCCGTCATCGCGTTTTCGATCTTCGAGACGATGGCCGCGCAGGCGCCGCCGCAAAATAGCCGGGTCGGCGCCCTTGATTGCCATAGATGGCCCTAAAGGGCGGAAGGTTCCGGCATCGTCCGAAATGAGGACGCGCGAGGCGTAATCGGACGGAATCGGGCACCTCTCGTGCAAATGAACAAACAAATTATATGCAATTGCCGTGCGACCGTGTGTGCAATCAAACACGCCGGCAAGCGATGTCCTAGCACCGCAAGCCATCTACCTGCAGTTTATTTAATTCCTGAGAAAACCGCTCCACCTACCGGAAGTTCGATCGCTGGCACAACAAAGCGACGGCCCTACACGAACCCCGCGGCGGCGAGGTCGCGGTCAACGAGCTCGCGCAGATAATCCGAGCGCTTGAGGCCGAGCTGCGCCGCACGCGAATCGATGAGCGCCACGCGGCTGAGCGGCTCCTTGAACCCCACCTGCCGCATCTCCTCGCCGAACTTCATCGGCCGGCCAGGACCGGTGACGACCGGGCCGGACGGCTCGCCGTGAAAAATGCCTTCTGAGGCGTCCTTTTCCCATTGATCCAGTTGCTCGGGCGTAATCCCGAACCGCTCCTCAACCTCTTGCGCGGATAAGACCTTCATCTCTTCCCTCCCAACAAATCCAATTCCGCAAGCATCTTCCTTGTAGGTGGCCTCATGGCGTGGAATATGACCGTGCCGAACGGACGCAGAGCCGCGACCAGTTCCATCATGCGGCCTGCACGGTCCTAACCAACCGCAACGACCTCGCCCTCATTCGGCGCACCCCGGTAGCGCCTCGCACAGTAATTGAACCATGCGTACTCGATATCGTCTGGATCAAGGCCGTGCTTGAGCGCGTGCTCGGCGATTACCACGTCATACATATCCCTCACCCACATTTCGTACAACGTTATTGTACCGAATTAAGCTCCCGTCCAGCAAAGAAATTCGTAAAACGATATTCATGCGCATCGCTCCCCTCTTCCGGCGTTAAGAGGATCACCATACGCCGCGCAGGGGACAACAATTCGGCTTGTCGGCGTCCTTCTCGCCAGAACAAACCGCTCGGCAAGCTACGGAAGCGCGGGAGCAAAAGTAAACTCGTCGTCCGCGTCGAAGCGCAGCTCCGTCAGCTCGTCAAGGCAAAAGGACATGTAAATCGGCAGGTAGAGCAGCTTGCCCTCACAAGACAGATTGTTGCGTGAGAGGACCACGCCCTCCTTGATTTTGTATTCGCCCACCTCGAGCAGCCTGTCAAGCGCCGCATGCGAGCGGACCTTTCGTCCTGATTTGACCTCGATGGGGACCACTCGGTCAGCCTTGCCCTCAATAAGAAAGTCGACCTCGCCCACCGCATCCGCTTGGAAATACCATTGTCCGATGCCCTGGGCCGCAAGCTCTTGCGCCACCACGTTCTCATAGATGCCGCCAAGGTTGGGCGTCTTCTGATCAAGATAGACGGTACGCGCCGTGCTTTGGGGATACCGCGAGAGGAGCATGCCGGTATCTGACTCATAGAGCTTGAATTTGCCCGCGGATTCCGTCCTCTTCAAAGGACTCTTTGCCTCGGTAACCTGCGAGATCATGAGCCCTACCCCAGCGCTCACGAGCCAAAGGAAGTCCTGGTCGTACTGGCTGTACCGCGCCCCGTCGTCCAGTGTGGAGACGCAGAATCGGTGCGACTCCGTCTCAAGCTGGACGGGAATGCGGTCGAAGATCGAGCGCACCTCAAGCGCCCGCCTTCCGGCGTATTTGCTTATGTCCTGCGCATACTGCGAGACGAGCTGCGTCTGAATCGCGCGCGTCTCGGTCAGGGTGTACTTGCTGTCGATATAGTTTTGAACAACCTCGGGCATGCCGCCTGCGACGATGTAAGCCCGATAGTTCCTGAGCATCACGTCATGAAGGGCCGGCTCAACCGGACGACGCTCGCGCAAGCACTCCCTCACTTCGTCGAGGAAACGCGGCTCAACGCCAACGGCCCACGAGAACTCCTCGAAATCGAGGGGACGCATCACCAGCTGGTGCACATATCCCACGGGAAACGACCGAATCCCACGAAGCTCGGTTCCCAGCATCGACCCCGAGAACGCGAAGGAGTACCGTCCATCCTCCACAAGTGCCTTTGCCAGAGTGACGATATCGGGGAACTCCTGCACCTCATCGATAAAGATGAGCGTATTGCCCTCGACCAGAGGGTTTGGGGAGAGAAGCGCGACTCGATTAATGAAGTCCGTCGCGTTGCGCGCCGAGGTGAGAATCTCGGCGGACTCGCGGTCGAGCAGAAGGTTCACCTCGACGTAGCAGGCATACGAGCGCCTGCCGAACTCCCGAATGGCATAGCTTTTGCCGATTTGGCGAGCACCGGTTACCAGAAGGGCCTTGCCGGTCATGCCCTTCCAGCGTTCCAGCTGCTCCGTGACCTTTCGACGCAACATCTTTGCCACCCATCTACAATAATTGGCTGATTCGTTCTGGCTGAATCTTACAATAATTGGCAAATAAATTAGAGGCAGATATAACAATATTTAGTGGATTCATCCTTGCTGCTCGGTTAGCTGCCCCATAAAACCAATAAATCGAAAACGAAAACGGCAGCGCGTCCAAACGAGCCGGCCACGCTATTTCCCTACATTCGCAACATGAATCGTCACCGCAACAAGACGAAGGAACTGCCCCCATATCTTACGAAGACGCCTCTCCCGAGGATGATAACGGGGCCCGCATTCCTGCGGAATCTCCGAGGTCTTGCTGAGCCAGATCTCGCAGAGCGGCAAGGGCGGCATCAAT
>CAZEHG010000184.1:0-3402 GCA_964512475.1 uncultured Atopobium sp. | reverse complement strand
CGCGACATGGGCTACATGCCCGAGCAGGTGCAGGACTTCTACCCCACCCCCTCCACGATGAGCACGTGCATGTTCTATACGGGCCTCGACCCGCGCGACATGTCGCCCATCTACGTGCCGCGCGACCCGCACGAGAAAGCCATGCAGCGCGCGCTCATCCAGTACCGCAAGCCCGAGAACTGGAAGCTCGTGCACGAGGCGCTCGAGCGCGCCGGCCGGCGCGACCTCATCGGCTTCGAACCGAGATGCCTGATTCGGCCATACCCGCCGAAGCAGCAGGGCCCGGGCACCGCGAGGAAGGGCGGCAAGAAGCGCGCCGGCGGCAAGGGCAACGGCGGCGCTGGCGGCAAGGGTCACAATGGCGCGACAAGCGGCGCAGGCCACGGCGCAGGCGGCAAGAAGCGCGCCGGCCAACAAAGGAAGCCTCCCCTTCCCCGTTGACCGGCGCGCTCGCGGGCACCGGCTCCTGGCTCTGTGGCCCGCTGGCCCGCTTTATGGCTTAGCGGTGATCGAAGCGGTCGTTTCCGTTTGCTGGCCTGTTTCCGCGAGCCTGTAGTTGGCTGCCTCCTCGCCCGTAAGCGCGAGGTCAGAGATAGTGACCTTCTTGCCTGTACCTACCTCTGCGTTTTCAAACGTGCCCGTCGCGGTAACGCCTAAAGGAGGCTCTGCTAAAAATTGAGACTTCTCAAAGGTTAGTTTCACCTTCGAGACATCAAGCTCTGCAGTTGTGGTGCCGTCATAGGCTTTGTCCTTCGCCGTGATGCCGGATACCGTGACCGCACATGGGCTGATGACGAAATCGCTGGAACGGTCTTCTTCGCTTACGGTGTAATTCTGCTCATCGCTCAAGGTTAATTCCACACGGTAGGTGCCCACCTCGTGGGGCCTTTCGGCGAGTAGCGTGTTTCCGTCATAGTAGCTCAGTGAATACTCAAGCGTTTCGCCCTTCACTATATTCGTAATGTTTACGTACACAGGATCGCTCCACCTTTGATAGATCTGCTCTGTTAAATACCAGCCCACATTCACTTTGCGCTTCGCGATCGTGCCCTTCGTCTCCGTTGCCTGGCCTGTTTCCGCAAGCTTGTAGTTCGCCACCTTCAGGCCCGTCAGCCTCAAGTCGGAGATATAGACCTTCTTATCCACGCCGACGTTCTTGTCCTCGAACGTGGCCGTCGCCTCTACCTGCAAGTTGTCATCACCAAGACGGCCGTCCATGACCACATCGTAAAGGTGGAAGGTTGCCTTTGTGTTCCCGTTGTAGGTCTTGCTGTCCACCTTCTTGAAGGAGACGGTCACCTCGCGCTGGTCGATCGTGGCCTCGGTCTTCGTCTGCTGGCCCGCCTCCGCAAGCTTGTAGTTCGCCGCGTCTTTGCCCGTAAGCTCCAGGCTGGAAATATTGACCTGCTTTTTCTCGCCCGCGTTCTCGTCGTCGAAAGCGCCCGTGGCGGCCACGCCCAGCTCGTCTTTGTCGAGCTTGCCGTCTATAACCGCGCTCGTCGTGACCAGGACCGCGTCCTTGGTCCTGTCGTAGGTCTTGTCTTGCGCCGTGATGCCGGAGACGGTCACCTCGCGCGGCACGATCTCAAAATCGTAGGTCTTCTCGCCCTTGTAATCTCCGATGCCCTTGATGGTAACGGTACCGGTGCCAGCATCAATGTTCTCGCCGTAAGCTACCTCATAGTCGGTGCCCGCCGTGTAGGTATCGCTCGTGACGGCAGGCTTTGCCTGCTGGCCGTTATACACAACGGGATCGGTGCTCACCTTGAACGCACCGAAATCAAGGACAGCGCCCGAGAAGGTCATCTTGAACTTGAGCTCTACGCGCGCGTTGTTGCTCTTCAGCTGCTTAAGCACTGCGTCAGGGATCGTCTTGCCGTCCCAGGTGCCCGTGACTTCCGCGTCTTTTTTGATAACCGTACCCTCTTTGACGCCCGCGTTCCAGCTAGACAGCTCGTCAGGCGCCGCGATGCTCTTCAGGGTAATATCCTGGCCAGAGCCGTTGGCGACCTTGAGCTTGCTGCTTAAGACGTTTCCGTCCTTATCGACAACGACAGCGCTTGTGCCCTCGACGTTAGCAAGCACACCCCCCGCGAGCGCTGTTGTGCCGAAGTACATTCCAAGGCAAAGGCACGTGGCAAGAAGGGCGACGATAACCCCTCCCCTGCCGCTATTCTTCTTCGCCGAAGGGCCGATAGGCGTTGCGTGGCCTGCGTTGTTGGTTGCGAGCTGTCTTCTGGAGACAGAGAGAAAGGCGACGGCGGCAAGAAGAGCGATCGCTCCGGCGATGGGCAGCAGGGGCGCGTCGCCGGTTGCGGGGAGCGAGCCCGTCGCCGCGGCAGCGGCGGCCGTCTTCTGCATGGCGATGACCATGGTGCCCTCGACCACCTGCGTGTCGCTGGCCGCGAACGCCGCCTGCGGCATCCCGACGACACCCGCGGCAACCGTCGCGATTGCGGCGATTGCCTTGGAGGCAAGGAGGGCGATGGGGGCATGGACCTTTCCTTGGGCTGGCAAAGCGGCTGGCAAAGCGTTCATGAGAACAACCCACCTTTCAAACCTAAGCATCGAGAGTTGCGAACGATGCGTAGCGAGCCTCAAAATGCTCTCCTCGCAGAGTCCGGCGAGAGCAGAAATAAACATGTAAATTTTAGCATACTGCCCGCAATAAGGGCAAACACGGGATATCCATGCGGCTCGTCGTGACGTTGAACAGGGCGAAGTCGGCCGCGGAGCCGGCCGCACCTGCGGGGCCGCCCGAGGCGGCAGGCCTCCGCGCCCAGCGCCCGAGCGGCAGGTCCTTCTCCACCAAAACTCACGCGGGGAGAAGCGCCGCCGAATGTAAGAATGATTCCTCGGTTCTGTTGCCCCGCCGAGAAAGGCCTTGCTATGATCCGCCAAATCGTCCGCTCTCCCCTGCTGCTCCGCATCCCGAGCGAGCCCGCCACGCCGGGCCACCCCGGTGACACGGCCATAGGCCAAGACCTTCTCGACACGCTCGCAGCTCATGCGCACGAGTGCGTCGGCATGGCTGCGAACATGATCGGCGAGCGTCGGCGCATCATCGTCGTCTCCAACGGCACGCGCCACATGCTCATGTACAACCCCCAGGTCCTCGAGCGCGTGGGCGAGTACCAGACCGAGGAGGGGTGTCTGTGCCTCGACGGCGTGCGCTCCTGCACGCGGTGGCGTCGCATCAAGGTGCGCTACCTCGACGATTGCTGGAACGAGCGCACGTTCACCTTCACCGGCTTCGTCGCCGAAATCATCCAGCACGAGATCGACCACTGCGACGGGGTCGTCATCTAGGGTTTGGCATGAGGAGCGGGGCGACAGGGGGCAGGCACAGGTCGCCGGGGACCGGCGGACAGGTCGGCGAGGACCGCCGGGCAGGTCGCCGGG
>CAZEHG010000183.1:0-3412 GCA_964512475.1 uncultured Atopobium sp. | reverse complement strand
GAGCTCGAGCTCTCCAGCTGGTTCACCGACGACCTTGACCACGGCGACGCCATCGTCACGATCACGCCCGGCCAAGGCGGCCTCGAGGCGCAGGATTGGTGCGAGATGCTCTTTCGCATGTACCTGCGCTACTGCGACCGCCGCGGCTGGCAGGTCGACGTCAACGACTGCCCGGCGGGCGAGGTCATCGGCATCGACCGCGCGACCTTTACCGTGCACGGGCGCAACGCCTACGGCATGCTCCGCGCGGAAGGCGGCGTGCACCGGCTCGTGCGCATCTCGCCGACCGATGCGCAGAAGCGACGACAGACGACCTTCGCGGGCGTCGAGGTCCTGCCCGTCCTGCCCGACGACGTCGAGGTCGAGATCGACCCCAAGGACCTGCGGATCGACGTGTACCACGCAACGGGCCACGGCGGCCAGGGCGTGAACACCACCGACTCCGCCGTCAGGATCACGCACCTTCCCACCGGCACGGTGGTCACGTGCCAGAACGAGCGCAGCCAGCTCCAGAACAAGGCCTTCGCCATGAAGATCCTCCGCAGCCGCCTCTACGAGATGGAGCTGGAGAAGCGCGCAGCGGAGATCGACGAGCTGCGCGGCCCTAAACACGCCATCGGCTTCGGAAACCAGATCCGCAGCTACGTGCTCTACCCGTACCAGCTGGTCAAGGACCTGCGCACAGGTGTTGAGACCGGCAACGTCGAGTCGGTGCTCGACGACGGTGATTTGGACAAGTTCGTCGTCGGCTACCACCGCTGGATGACGGGCGGTGAGAACGAGGAGTAGGAAGACATGACAGAGGACCGCTGGCGGGTGCGCCTGCGCGATTTGGCGCTCATCATCGTTGGGTCGGCGGTCTTCGCGGTCGGCGTCGACTGCTTCGAGGTCCCGAACGGCCTCGCCGCGGGCGGGATCACGGGCCTGGCCACGGTCTTCTATGCTCTCGCCGGCGCCGCCGGAATCTACCTGCCGGTCGGTATCCAGACCATCGTCATGAATGTCTTCCTGCTCCTGCTCGTGGTCAAGTCGGGCAACCGCGGCTACATCGTCCGGACCGTCCTCGGCATCCTGGCCTGCGGCATCCTGACCGATGCCCTGGCGCCCTTCATGCCGGCGGTCGGCGAGAAGGACCTCCTGCTCTGCGCCCTGTGGGGCGGCGTCGTTACCGGCGTCGGGCTCGGGCTCGTGTTCCGCACCGGCGGCAACACCGGCGGCACGGACATCATCGCGCAGCTGCTCGCGAAGAAGCTCTCCCAGCCGGTCGGCACGATGATGATCGTCGTCGACGGCTTCATCATCGTGGCCTCGGTCCCGGTCTTCTCGGTGGAGAATGCGCTGTACGCCGCCGTGGCCATGTACATATCCGGCAAGGTCATCGACATGGTCATCGACGGCCCCCGCGCGGAGCGCGCCGCCTACATCATCTCGGAGCGGCATGCCGAGATAGCGAACGCCATCCTCTACGACCTCAATCGCGGCTGCACCGAGCTGCAGGCGCGTGGGGTGTGGAGCGGCAACGACCGCCCGGTCCTCTTCTGCGTCCTCGGACGCAACCAGGTGCCGCTACTCAAGCAGGTCGTCGCCGAGACGGACCCCGAGGCGATCGTCTTCATCTCGGAGGTCCATGAGGCGTTCGGCGAGGGATTCGGCAACATCACCGGGTAGCGCGGCGCCCTTCTCGTCGAATGCTGCGGGCGCGTGTCGTGGGTTTGCGCCGTCGGCGCTCAGGGTACACACTTAAAGTTGAAGATACCCGCCCCGGCCTCGGGGCGTTGCACGAGAGGAACTGTCCCATGTTCGAGAAATTCACCGACAAGGCGCGCAAGGTCATGAGCCTGGCGCAGGAGGAGGCGCGCGGTCTCGGCCAGATGTACGTGGGCACCGAGCACCTGCTCCTCGGCCTCATCAAGGAGAAGGAGGGCATCGCCGCCCAGGCCCTCGCAAAGCTCGACGTGACCTACGACGAGACGATCGCCACCATCCGCAGCCTCACGGTCGAGGAGGCCGAGCCTATCCCGGGCGGCCACATCCCCTTCACGCCGCGCGCCAAGCGCGTGCTCGAGGGCGCCTACCGCGAGACCATGGCCCATGGTCAGACCTATATCGCCACCGAGCACCTGCTGCTCGGCATCGTCGCCGAGGGCAACGGCCGTGCCATGGATACCCTGCGCGCCATGGGCCTCTCGGCCGACGCGGTGAGAAACGCCGTGAACGAGCTTATCTCCGAGTCCGACGAGGGCAAGCCTAAGCAGAACGGCGGCGGCATGCCCGGCCAGGTGTTCATCGGCATGGGCGCGCCTGCCGGGCAGTCCTCCTCCGACGACGAGTCGCTTCTTGAGAAGTACGGCCGCAACCTCACCAAGCTCGCCGCCGACGGCAAGCTCGACCCCGTGATCGGCCGAGACGCCGAGATCGAGCGCGTCATGCAGGTCCTCGCCCGCCGCCAGAAGAACAACCCGCTCGTCCTGGGTGACCCCGGCGTGGGCAAGACCGCCATCGTCGAGGGCCTGGCGCAGCTCATCGACTCGGGCAACGTGCCCGATATCCTGCGCGGCAAGCAGATCTGGACGCTCGACATGGCCTCGCTCGTCGCCGGCTCCAAGTACCGCGGCGAGTTCGAGGAGCGCATGAAGAAGGTCGTGCGTGAGCTCGAGGAGTCCGACTCCGACATCCTCTTCATCGACGAGATCCACACCGTCATCGGCGCCGGCTCCGCCGAGGGCTCCATCGACGCCGCCGCCATCCTGAAGCCGCCCCTTTCCCGCGGCGAGATCCAGGTCATCGGCGCGACCACGGCCGAGGAGTACCGCAAGCACATCGAGAAGGACTCCGCCTTCGAGCGGCGCTTCCAGCCGGTGAATATCGGCGAGCCCTCTGTTGAGGACACCCTGAAGATCATCGCGGGCCTGAAGGACCGCTACGAGAAGCACCATCACGTTCACTACACCGATGCCGCCGTCCAGGCGGCCGTCACGCTGTCGAGCCGCTACGTGCAGGACCGTTTCCTGCCCGACAAGGCTATCGACGTGCTGGACGAGGCGGGCGCGCGAACCCGCGTTCACCGCATGGTGCTCCCGCCCGAGATCGCCGAGATCGACGCCGAGCTCGCGCGTACCCACGAAGAGAAATCCGCGGCGGCCGAGGCGCAGGAGTTCGAGGTCGCAGCGCGCCTGCGCGACGAGGAGAAGGCCCTCACCGTCAAGCGCGACGAGCTCGAGGCGGCCTGGCGCCGCGGCCTCGAGGAGAACGACGTCGAGGTCGACGAGAACGACATCGCCGACGTGGTCTCGAGCATCACCGGCGTGCCCGTCTCGAACCTGACCGAGGCCGAGGCCTCAAAGCTCCTGCGCTGCGAAGACGTGCTCCACCAGCGCGTCGTTGGCCAGGACGAGGCCGTCACCAAGGTCGC
>CAZEHG010000182.1:0-3434 GCA_964512475.1 uncultured Atopobium sp. | reverse complement strand
TGCGCATCAACGCCGCCCTCGGCAAGACGGACGAGGAGTACCGCCGCGCCGTCGCTGGCTCCTTTATGGTGAGCTGCGACAACGCGCACGCCTGCCACCCCAACCATCCCGAGAAGCACGACGAGGCCAACCGTTGCTGGCTGAACCGCGGCATCGCCATCAAGGAGGCGGCGAACCAGCACTACTGCTCGGATGCCTTCAGCCGTGCGGCCCTCGTGGCCATGCTCGACGCCGCCGGGGTGCCGCACCAGACGTTCTCGAACCGCTCGGACATGGCCGGCGGCGGTACCCTCGGCAACCTCTCCAACACCCAGGTGAGCATGCACGGCGTCGACGTGGGACTGCCGCAGCTCGCCATGCACTCGTGCTTCGAGACCATGGGCGCGCGCGACGTGGAGCTCGGCGTGGATGCGCTTACTGCGTTCTATGCCTGTGACCTGCATATCGTCGGGGCGGAGTCGTTCGAGTTGCGCTAGAGGAGAGCCTCCGCTCATCGAGCGCCGCCCGCGTTTTGTTCCCGCGGGCGCCTTGTTTGGGCAATAGCACAAAAGGGGTTTAAGATAGCTTCGTGTGAACTTGGATATGCGAGGGGGAAGCATGAAGCTGAGGACGGTCCTGAATGAGCTCGCCTGCACGGATTTCCGCGTGGGCAAAGAGAAGCTCCTCAACGAGGACGTCCTGTTCTCTTTGGATGAGGACGCGGGCATCCCGCACGGCGCCCGCCTGCTTCGCATGGCCCAGCTCTCTGACTTCCAGGATAAGGCCGGTACCTCTGCCGGGCGCCACATTGCGCTCGTGCTCGCGGGCCGCGAGATCCCTGAGGGTCTCCGGGTGGGCGGTGACTTCGTGGTCGTGGCCTCTGACCTGGCCCCCGATGCCTTCCGCACGGCGTTTCTCGCCCTTCCCGCGAAGGCGGCGCTGCTCGAGCTCCGCCGCGACCGCATGTTCGACGCGTTTCTTTCCAGCTACGACCTGTCCGAGTTCGCGGAGCGCTCGGCGGCCGTGCTCGGCAACCCCGTGATCATCTCGAACGCCGACGGGCGCCTGCTCGCCGCCGCGGGCAAGTTCCCTTCCGATGCCCCCGACGTCCAGGAGATCCTCGAGCGCGGGTATCTCTCGGAGGAAGGCTCACCCGACGCGGTCGACGAGCAGGCACCGGGCACCGTCCACCAGACGCGCCACTCGACCGTGGGGACGACGGAGCGCTTCGGCAGGAGCTGGGCCACGGCAGTCATCCGCTTCCATCGTTTGGAGATGGGCCGCTACGACGTCCTGGGGAAGGGCGGGGCGCTTTCTGGCTTCGACCTGGAGCTCGTCGACTACGCTTCGCTTCTTGCCGGCGTGATGATCGACCGGCTGGGCGCCGCAGGCGAGCGCGTCGGGTCGGGTTCCTCGGTGCTCCACGACCTCGTGGAGGGCAGCTACCTTAACGAACAGACCATGCGCGCACAGCTGCGCCTCATGAACGTCCCGGTCGACGTGGCGTACGTGCTCGCCGTGGTCGCCGGCAGGGGAGAGGCTGGCAAGGACTTCTATGCACGCGTCGGCTCCATGTCCGCTCGCGCCCTGCACAACGGCCTGTGGTGCGCGCGGGAGGACTGCCTCGTCGCGCTCGTGCCCATCGGAAAGAACGAGTCGGCGGGATACGACGACTATGCGCGGGCACAGCGCCGCATCCTCTCGAACAAGGCCTTCTCGGCCATGCTCGCGAACAACGAGCTCTCCGCCTACGTGAGCGAGCCGTTCAACAACCTGACCATGAGCCCCGGCCGCTTCAAGGAGGCCGTCGACCTCACGCGGACGGTCCGCGACCCGGCGCCCGGCAAGGCGTACTTCTTCTGGGAGCACCGTTTCGCCGCGCTCGCGTCCATCTCGTCGTCGCCGGACAAGCTCGAGATGCTCCTGGACAAGCGCGTGGTCGCCATGGCCGACTACGACCGCGAGCACGGGACGGCCTACCTGCAGACGGCGATGATGAGCGTGCGCTACCCGGGCAGCCCCGCCGACGCCGCGGCCGCGCTCAACGTCCACCGCAACACCTACTTTTATCGGATGAACAAGGTCCGTGAGCTCTTCTTCATCGACCTCAAGGACGGCGACGACCGCCTGGCGCTGTCCTTCTCCTCCTCGATTATGGAGGGCTTGGCGAAGTAGGGCGCGTGCTAAAGGGCGCTTGCGCCCCGGATCTGCGGCAGCATGTCCGCGGTCCTTGGCGGCAAGGTCGACGGCATTCTTCTCGGCGGCGGCATGGTCCACAACAAGGGCCTGGTCGCGGCCATCGAGGAGCGTTGCGGCTGGGTCGCGCCCGTGACGGCCTACCCTGGCGAGTTCGAGCTCGAGGCCATGGCGGCCGGCGCCCGCCGCGTGCTCGACGGCGCTGAGGAGCCGCGCAGCTACACCGGTCTACCCGTCTTCACGGGCTTCCCCGTCTTCGACGGACCCGATGCGAGCGGCGATACCAAACCGATCGCCGCATAACCCAAGCAGAAAGCGGGACGGTCCTTTTTGTTCGTCCGTTGCCGCGAAAGCAATCTACCCTGCCTATGGAGTCAGAATTGAGCGCAAAACTGACTCCAGAGGCAGGGTAGGGTTCTATTGTATGCCGGAACGTGAGGGAGAGACCCCCTACGCGCGCGGCTTGAGGGCGTGGTAGAGGATGATCGATGTCACATAGCCAACGATGACGAGCTGCACGTAGGTGGCGAGCCAGGCGGCGATGATTCCGGGGCCGCCCGTGTGGACCCACGCCACGGTGAAGCTGATCACGGTGACGAAGATCAGGCTCTCGATGAAGATCTGGACGTAGATACGCCAGCTCGCATCACCCAAGGGTTTCGTGAGCGCCGTGACTACCGAGCCCGTCGGCAAGATGAACTGACCCACGACGTTTGTCGCCAGGGCCACGCAGGTAAAGGTGTACCAGGTGTGGTCGAACGGGTCGCCGCCGAGCAGGGTGGCGGACGTGTTGATCACGATGGCCAGGACGATGTCCTGGATGATGAGATTGCGGTTCCATTCGCACATAAGAAGCAAGCCCTTCTCGCCGATGACTCGAAGGAGAAGGGCTTATCTGCGCGGGCCCCGCGAACCAACGTGTTCCGCCTCAATGCGTCGCAGCTCGCGGGGTCGTTTTTTGTGTCGATGCACAGCGCACGGGCGCGTGGGGTGCGGCGGTCGTCGATGCGTCCCGACCGCGGCCGGGGGGGACGCGGCGCTACTCGTCGCCGAAGCTGATGCCGAGGGCCTTGGCCTCGCGCACGAGGTCGCCGTCGGGGTCCACGTACTTGAGCTTGCCGGCCACGTCCTCCAGGGGCACGTGGCACATCTTGCCCTTGACCTGGGCGATCATGATGCCGAACTTGCCGTCCATGCAGGCCTTCGCCGCCTCGACGCCGCACTGGGTGGCGAAGATGCGGTCCATGGCGTCGGGCTGG
>CAZEHG010000181.1:0-3499 GCA_964512475.1 uncultured Atopobium sp. | reverse complement strand
GCTTCACTCGCTGGCGCGATTCGCCCGCCGGGGAAGGCGGCGCGGCGAGACCGGGGCTGACAACCATTTCGGCGCTGACGATGGCAGGTCGGCGGCCCTCTTCTCTCCAGGGGCGAATCGCGCCAGCGAGTGAGCGAAGCGAGCGCTGAGCCCATGGAGAGAAGAGGGCCGCCGACCGGTCAGCCGCAAGCCCCTTACGCGCCCTGCTCCAGCTGTTGCTTGCAGGAGACGAGATGGGCCTTCTGGTCGGGGGGCATCTGGGGGTAGCGGGGGTCGATGTCCTCGAGGACACCGACGATGGCCTCCGAGACGAGATAGCGGGCGAACCACTTCTGGTCGGCGGGAATCACGTACCAGGGGGCGTGCTTGGAGGCGGTTTTGCCGATGGCCTTCTCGTACGCGTTCTGGTACTCATCCCAAAGGGCGCGCTCCTTTATATCGGCGTCGGAGAACTTCCAGTTCTTCGACTCGTCATTGATGCGCGCGAGGAAACGCTTGGCTTGCTCAGCCTTACTCTCGTTCAGGAAAAACTTGACGACACGGTAGCCGTTGTCCCAGAGATACTCCTCGAAGTCCGATATCTGGCGATAGCGCTTCTCGAAGAACTTGTCGGGGTCCATGTCTATGCAGCGGGATGGCATCGCGTAGCCGCGCTGCAGGTCATGGACGCGTACTACGAGGACGTCCTCGTAGTATGACCGGTTGAAGACGCCGATATAGCCGCGCTGCGGGATGTGCATCATGGCACGCCAGAGAAACGAGTGGGCGAGCTCCTCATGGGAGGGCTGCTTGAAGCTATGGACCACGCAACCCTGAGGGTTGACGCCGCTCATCACGTGTTTGATGGTCGAGTCCTTGCCGGCGGCGTCCATGGCCTGGATGAGAATGACGACGCCTTCCTTGGCATCGGCATAGAGCTTGTCCTGGAGCTCGGCCATCCTCGCCGTGTTCTTCTCGGTGAGCTGGACGTACTTCTCCTTCTCGCCCTTATCGACCTCGACCGACATCGGGTAGTCCGAGATACAGAACTTCCCCTCGCCCCGATACACGCACTCCTCGAGCTTCATGGCAGCCCCTTTCAACCAAACGATGGCCCGTAACGGCATCAATCGTATGCCACCTTGCCCGAGTAAACCTTTGGCTAAGGCATGGAAGGAACCTGATCTAGGGAGGCCTCTGCCGGCAGGCGCGCTGCCCCCGGTCCCTGTATGCGAATCGCGCGGCGAGCGAGCAAAGCGAGCGCTGAGCATACGGGGGCCGGGGGCCGCGCGCCTGGTGGCCGAGGCCTTCGCGAAAGGCCGGCAACCCCCTAGTTGAACTTCACGACCTTCTGCGCGACGTGATAGCCGCCGATCGTGATCTTCTTGCCAAGGGTGCCCGGAAGGTTCGTGGCGATGCCGACGATGCCGTGCTTTGCCCGGCGGTACATGCGCTGGTCGTACGCCTTGAGCTCAGCCCAGAGCTTCCCGAGCTCGTCCATAGCGTCCTCGCGGTCGGAGAGCTTGGAGAAGACCGAGCAGATGGCCATGATGATGGTGAAGTAGTTCATCATGTAAGAACGCAGCTGGACGCAGTCGATGTCTTGGTAGACGTGGTAGGCACCCATCATCACGCGCGCGACCCGCCAATAGTGGTCGACGCGTCCGGTCAGGACCTTCTCGTTGACGGATTGGTCCTCACGGCCGATGTAGTAGCGGTAGAGATCGACATCAAGGTAATATAGGCTGCGGCACTTGGGGAACGGCACGTAGGCGTAGATGTTGTCCACATAGAAGGTGTGGGCGGGCATCTGCAGGTCGGCCGCGCGCAAGGTCTCGGTACGATAGGTCAGCGCGTGCATGAGAAGGTATTGCGAGAGCTTGAAGTGGCCGATCTGCGACCACGTGAAGACCTTGCCGACGGGCAGCACATGCCGATAGTCGACGACGTTGCAGGTGTTGTCCTCGACGTGCTCGTAAACGTAGTTCGTGATGACGAGGTCGACCTTCTCGTCGAGCTCGATGAAGCGGCGCAGCTGGGAGAGAAGGGCCTTGAGCGCGTCGGCGTCCGCCCAGTCGTCGGAGTCGATGTTCTTGAAATAGGCGCCGTCGGCGTGCTCGACGGCCTTCATCACGGCCATGCCGTGGCCGCCGTTCTCCTGATGGACCGCCTTGATGAGTCCGGGGTACTTGGCCTGCCACTCGTCGGCCTTTGCGGGCGTCTCGTCCTTGGCCGAGCCGTCGTCGACGATGACGATCTGCACGTCGTCGGCATAGTCGGAGCCCTCGAGGATCGAGAGGATGCACTTGTCCATGTACTCGGCGGAGTTGTAGCACGGGATGCCGAAGGTGATGGTCTTCTTTGCTGAAGCGGACATGGTCACTTCCTTCTTGAAACGAAGAAAGGGCGGGCCGCCGCCGACCCGCCCCTGGGTTCGCGCGCCGCGGGCGCTAGTTGCGCGCGGCGATGAGCTCATCAGACAGGTCGAGCGCGGAGGCCACGACACCGTCCATGTCGTAGTAGCGGTACTCCGCGAGGCGCCCCACGCAGTGGAAATTAAGCGCGCCGGCGACGCGGTCGTGATACTTCTTATAAAGCTCGGTATTGGCGTCCTCGAGGATGGCGTAGTACGGGGTCTCGCCGGAGCCGGGGGTATACGCCTTCGAGTACTCCTTCATGATGGTGGTCTTGCCGGGAACGACCTGGCCCGTCATGTTCTTGAACTCGGTGATGCGCGTAAAGTCCTCGCTCGTCGTGTAGTTGACAGTGCCGACAGGCTGGAACTGGTCCTGATCGAGCGTCTCGAAGACCATGTCGAGAGTTCGGTACGGCAGGGCGCCGAGGTCGAGCCCGAAGAGCTCGTCGAGCGGGCCGGTGTAGATGACCTCGCCGGCATAGGGCTTCTCGCCGACGAGCACGCGTCCGCCGGAGACCTTGAGGAAATCGCGGGCATCGACGTCGACGAAGACGCTGATGAGGTCATGGTCGAGCATGTGCTCGAAGAGCTTGGTGTAGCCCTCGACCGGCATGCCCTGGAAGGGGGCGCCAGGGAAATAGCGCTCGTCGTCGCCGACGAAAACGGGCACGCGACCGGTGATGGAAGGGTCGATTTGGTCGGGAGTCTGGCCCCACTGCTTCATCGTGTAGTGCAGGAAGACGTTCTCGAAGACGTAGTCGGCAACCTCGACGAGCTCGGGGTCGTTCTTCTCGCGGAGCTCCATGATGGGAACCTTCTTGTTCTCCCCGAAGGTCACCACGAGCTTCTCGTAGAGGCGCTCGCCCTTCTCGTCGCCGAAGGCGAGCTTGAGCGACTTGTGGTTAAAGGGCACTGGCATGAGGGTGCCGTGGATGTTGGCGAGCACCTTGTGCTGATAGTCGGTCCACTCGGTGAAGCGGGAGAGGAACGAGTTCACGCGCTCATTGGTGGTGTGGTAAATGTGCGGACCGTACTTGTGGATGAGGATGCCGGCCTCGTCCTCGTAGTCGTAGGCGTTGCCCGCGATGTGGTCGCGGCGCTCGA
>CAZEHG010000180.1:0-3567 GCA_964512475.1 uncultured Atopobium sp. | reverse complement strand
AGGCCGAGCGCGAGCTCGTCGTCACCCTCACCAGCGGTCTCGACGCGATCTACACCGCCGTCGCCGACCTCGAGGCCAAGAACGCCGACGCCCGCGAGATCGAGGACCCGCAGGCCGAGTGCGAGGCCTACCGCGATTCCGTCATCCCTGCCATGGATGTGCTTCGCGCCGCCGTGGACGAGATGGAGACCGTCGTGGCCGAGGATTACTGGCCGGTCCCGAGCTACAACGCCATGCTCTTCTGGGTGTAACCGCTCGCTCGACAAATCGTCTCTTGATTAGGGCGGGGGCCTTCGGGCCCTCGCCTTTTTTTGCGCCGCGCCCCGTGCCCGCGGCGTCGCCGGCCCCTTTAAGGTCGCTGCGCAATGTATGTGTTGAGGGGTCGGCGACGCCCGAGGGGCGACGAGGCGCCGATGCCGACTATAATCAGCTGATCGAGAAAAACACGCAGGCAGGAAAACCTCATGGCCAGGCACTTCAAGCCAACAGACGGGACGGCGCGCCCGACCACGCGCGAGACCCCGGCACCCAACAGGGCGCCGAGCCCTCGCGTGCGGCCGCAGGGCGCGGGCGGCGTCCCGGCCGGGCGTGCGGGCGCGAGGCCGGCGTTCTACGGTGCGGGGCCGCAGCAATCCAGCACGAGGCCCCAGGCCGCGAACGGCGCCTCGTCTGGCCGCGCGGTTGCCCGCCGGCAAGCCGCGGCGTCTGGGCAATACGGCATGAGGTCTCCGTATTCCGGCATCAAGCAACAGGCCGCCCCGACGGCGCGCTCGGCCGCGCAGCCTCAGGGCGCGAACGGCGCCCCGACGGCGCGCACGGCCTCGGGACAACAGGCCGGCCAGGGGTATCGGCAGCCCGGCGCGAGGCCGCAGGCAGCGAACGCCGATTCGGCGAGGCGCGCCGTCTCGGGGACGCAGCGTCCCGCGGGCAGGTCCCGGCGCCACGCCGTGAGCTTCGCCTACGGGTTTCCCGTCCAGGAATACGAGAGCGGCATCAGCTCGCTTCGGCGCCGTCGCCGCGAGAGGAAGCTGCGCCGGCTGCGCCGCGGCCTTCTGCGCGCCGCGGCCGTCCTCGTCGCCGCGCTCGCCGTCTGCGGCGTCTGCCTCGCCGCCTCGCTCGGGGACCTCAAGGCCCAGGCGACCTCCGCCTTCTCCCAGGTCTCGACCATCCAGGAATCGATGACCGACCGCGACTTCGAGACCGCGGCGCTGACCTCGCGCGCGTTGAACGAGACCATTTCATCCATGGACACCACCCTCCACTCGCCCCTGTGGTACTTCGCCTCGGCGCTGCCCTTCGTCGGCGGCGACGTCAGCAGCACGCGCGCCGTGGTCTCGGCGCTCGCCGATCTTTCCAACAACGCGATCGTGCCGCTCACGCAAGCGCTCGAGGAGTCGCCCACAGATAAGCTCTTCTCCGACGGGACCGTCGACGTCGACTCGCTGTCCTCGCTCTGCGCGGCCGTCGAGCGCACGGCGCCCGTTTTCCAGTTCTGCTCCGACGAGCTCGACGCGGCGCCCTACGCGCGGATCACGCGCCTGCGCACCTCCGTGACGTCGGTCAAGGAGAAGGTCTCCGGCGCCAATGCCACGATCCAGCAGGCGGCGAGCGCGGCCCCGGTCGCAAGCGAGCTGCTCGGCGTCGACGGCGACCGCACGTATCTGCTGGTCGCGCAGAACTCGGCGGAGCTTCGCGCCTCGGGCGGCTTCCCCGGCTCGGTGGGCACGTTGTCCATCCGCGACGGGCGCATCTCCCTGGGCAGTTTCACGAAGGTCTACGCCATGATGTCCGAGAACACGCCCGACGACGTCGACGCCACCTCCGAGGAGCAGGAGCTCTTCTACGGCTATACGCGCTACAGCTGGGACAACAGCTTCAACCCCGACTTCGAGCGCGTAGGCTCCATTTGGGCGAGCGCCTACGAGGAGATGTCCGGCGTGAGCGTCGACGGCGTCGTCTCGCTGACCCCGAGCGTCGTGCAGAGGCTGCTGAAGGCGCTCGGCACCAGCGTCACGCTCTCCGACGGCACCGTCCTCACCGGCGACAACGCCACCAAGGTGCTGGAGCACGACCTGTATTGGAAGTACCTCTCGAGCAGCGCGACGGTCGACGGCTCCACGGGAGGCGAGCTCACCGACGCGCTCTTCTCCGAAGCGGCGTCGCTCGCCTTCGATTACGTCAAGGACAACCTCGACACCGATACCCTCGGCACGCTTCTGGGCGTCCTCGGGCAGAGCGGGGGCAACCGCGAGCTTCTGGTCTGGATGGCCGACGGCGACGAGGAGGAGACCATGCGCTCGCTCGGCGTGGCGGGCACCCTCGACGCTTCGAAGTCGGATGACCTCACGCTCGGGGTCTTCGCCAACATCTGGTTCGGCTCCAAGATCGGCTGGTGGTTCGGCATGGACACGCAGCTCGGCGCCTCCGAGCTCGCCGCCGACGGCACGCGAACCTATCACGTGACCACGACGGTCTCCAACTACCTCACGACCGCGGAGGTGCAGTCGGGCGGGAGCTACATCATCGGCGGCCTCGACTCGACCGGCTACTACGAGCCCTTCATCTATCTGTACGCGCCGGCGGGCTGCTCGATCCAGGACGTGCGCGCGAGCAACGGCGCGAGCTTCACCGAGGCGAGCTACAAGGGCCTGCAGGTCCTCTACACCGCGGACGTGAGCGGCGATTACGACGCCGCGCGGCCGAGCTTCGCGGTCTATCCGGGCCAAAGCGTCCAGATCACCTACAAGGTCGTCGTGCCCGCGGGCATCGAGGGCGACCTTGCGGTCAGCTCGACGCCGACGCTGCAGAAGTATCGCTAGTCGCCGGCCTGCGGTGCCTTATGGGCTCTGGGTCCCTCAGAATCGGCGGATGTGCGGCGCGGGACAGGGCCTTCCATCGCACATCCCCGGATTCGAGGGGGATTTCCCCTCGTTTCGGCGGATGTGCGGTGTGGTGCCGAGAAAACCGCCGCACATCCGCCGAAACGAGGGGCCGATTGCGGCTAAGACCTGCTTTCGGCGCCCGGATAGATACCGCGCAGCGGGGTTTCGCAACATGTGTCGGCTATCTTGTGGAGTTGTTACGACTCCGTGAGCGTCACGCGTCGTCCGTGCGCCGGGGCGCGGCCCGGGCGTAGAATAAAACCCCGTAGAAGAAGCGTATCGACACTCACTACGGGAAGGAAACCCCTCATGACAAAGCACATTTTCGTGACCGGCGGCGTCGTCTCGTCCCTCGGCAAGGGCATCACGGCCGCTTCCCTCGGTCGCCTGCTGAAGGCCCGCGGCTATAAGGTCATGATGCAGAAGGCCGACCCCTACCTGAACGTCGACCCCGGTACCATGAGCCCCTTCCAGCACGGCGAGGTCTTCGTCACGGAGGACGGCAAGGAGACCGACCTCGACCTCGGCCACTACGAGCGCTTCATCGACGAGAACCTCACCCGCAACTCCAACTTCACCACCGGCGCCATCTACCAGAGCCTCATTGCCAAGGAGCGCCAGGGTGAGTTCCTCGGCGGCACCGTGCAGGTCGTCCCGCACGTGACCAACGCCATCAAGCAGCGCT
>CAZEHG010000179.1:0-3577 GCA_964512475.1 uncultured Atopobium sp. | reverse complement strand
TCAACGTGGTCGTGGGCCCGAACGGCTCGGGCAAGTCGAACGTCTCCGACGCCATCCTGTGGGTCTTGGGCGAGCAGAGCGCGAAGATGCTGCGCGGCCAGGCCATGGAGGACGTGATCTTCTCGGGCTCGTCGGCTCGCGGCGCCGTCGGCCTCGCCGAGGTCACGCTCGTGCTCGACAACTCCGACCACGTGCTGCCCATCGACTTCTCCGAGGTCGCGGTCACGCGCAGGATGTACCGTTCCGGCGAGTCGGAGTACCTCATCAACAACGCCCCTTCTCGTCTGCGCGACGTCCAGGACATCCTGCACGACTCGGGCCTGGGCAAGGACACGCACTCCATCATCAGCCAGGGAAAGCTCGACTCCGTCCTGTCGAGCCGGCCCGAGGAGCGCCGAAGCCTCATCGAGGAGGCCGCCGACATCTCGAAGCACCGCCGGCGCAAGGAGCGCTCCATGCGCAAGCTCGCGAGCATGGACGAGAACCTCGCGCGCGCAAAGGTCGTCTCTCGCGAGATCGCGCGCCAGCTGAAGCCGCTCGAGCGCCAGGTGGACAAAGCCAAGCGCGCCCACGACCTGGGCGAAAGGCTCCAGGAGCTCACCGTGCAGCTGGCCGTCGACGACCTGCGGCGCCTGCAGGAGGACTACAACCGCCTGGCCGCCCGCGGCAAGGAGGCCGAGGCCGCCGTCGAGCTCGCCCAGTACCGCAGCGACGAGAAGAACGCCGAGCTCGAGAAGCTCCAGAGCCTGCTCGAGCAGAAGGGCCTCTTTGTGGGCGACCTCGGCGAGCAGCGCCGCCGCATGCAGGACATCCTCGGCCGTATGGACTCCGACATGCGCCTGCTCGAGGAGAAGGGCAAGAACATGGTGTCGCGCCTCTCCGAGATGCGCACCCAGCTCGCCACCATGGGCAAGCAGCGCGGCGAGGCCGCGGCGGAGCACGAGCGGCTGTCCGGCGAGCTCTCCGACCTGGGGGTCCGAGAGCGCGACCTCAAGCGTAGCGTCGAGGAGCTGCAGAGGGCCTCGCACGAGGCGGCCCGCGCGCGCAAGGACCTTGAGGCGGAGGTCAACCGTCTCTCGGCCGCAGAGCGCTCCGCCCGGTCCGACGCCGACCGCGAGACCCTCGCCTACGCGAAGCTCGAGGACAGGATCGGCAACTCCGAGGTCGAGGACGAGATGTTCGCCGACCGGTTGGCACAGCTCGCCGAGACGATCGCCACGTCGGAGGAGGCTATGGCCGAGCGCGCGGAGCGCGAGGGGCGCCTCAAGGAGGAGCTTGCCGAGGCGCGCTCCGAGCTCTCGTCGCTCGCCGACCTCATCAACGCGAAGAACAACGAGCTCCAGGCAGCGCGCAAGGCCGAGAAGGATGCCCGCACGGCGCTCTCCTCGGCTGAGGCGACCCTCCAGGCGCTGCGCTCCGTCGACTCACAGGTGGAGAAGGCGAGCCCGCTCGCGGCCGCGCTGGCCTCGGGCAAGGCCGCCGAGGGGCGCGTCGAGTGCCGCCTGGCCGACCTTATCGATGCCGAGCCCGAGGTCGAGGGCATCGTCGAGCGTTTCCTCGGCGACGACCTCGGCGCGCTCGTCGTGGCAACGCCCGACGACGCGGCCGCCGTGGCGCAGGAGGGCGCGGGGCTCTCGGGCACGCAGGGCGCCGCCGCCATCGTCGCCAAGACGGCCACGCGCGTGTCCGCCGGTGCGTCAGGCGCCCCGGGCACGCCGCTGGTGTCGAGGCTGCGCGTGGCCGACGAGGCCCGCTGCCTGCTGGAGGCGCTCTTGGGCGACGTCAGGCTCGTCGGCACGGCCGCCGAGGCCGTCATGGCCCACGAGGAGGCCCCGACCTTCACGTATGTGGCCGCCGACGGCGCGACCGTGCTGCCCGACGGGCGCGTCCATGTGGGCAGCGTGGCCTCGAGCGAGTCGGGCGCCCTCGAACGCAAGCGGCGCATCCGCGCGCTCGAGAAGGAACGGCCGCGGCTCGAGGGGTCGCTGGCCGAGGCCGCGGCGTCCGTCTCGGCGCTTGAGCTCGAGCTCGCCGAGACGCGCGACTCGCACGCGCTCTCCAAGGGGGAGGCCGCGCGCCTGCAGGCAGAGCTGAGCTCGGCAGCCTCTGAGCGCGGCCGGCTCGAGAGCCAGCACGCCAACGCCGTCTCGGAGCGCGCCCAGGTCGTTAAGCGTCGGGAGGCCGCGCAGGAAAAGGCGTCCGAGGCCCGCCGCGATATCGAGGAGCACCGCGCCGCCGCCAAGGAGGCGGGGGCCCTCGCGGACTCGCTCGCCGAGGAGCTCGCCGAGAGGCGCGCCGAGCTCGAGGACGCGACCCGCGATTCCGGCCGCGCCAACCGCGAGCTCTCCGACGCGCGGCTCGAGCTCGCCATGGCCACCGAGCGCAGGAGCAACGCGGCCACCCGCGAGCGCGAGTGCGCGCGCAGGGTCGAGGACCTCGACCGGCGGATAAAGACGACCGAGGAGGGCTCCCGCGCGCTCGACGTGGTGCGCCTGCGCGTGGACCCGCTGCACGACCGGTATGAGGCCGTGCACGGCCGCGCGCTCGAGTGGGCGGCGCGTCTCAAGGACCGCGCGTCTCTTGCCGAGGCCGACTCCGACTCCCTCAAGCGCACCATCGGCGACGCCAAGGAGGCCGTGGCCGGCGCCGCCGCCGAGCTCGAGCGCGCGAAGGCCTCGGTCAACGAGGTCAAGGTCGACATGGGCCGCCTCGAGGTCCAGGTCGAGGGGGCCATCAACGCCATCACCGCGACGGGCGCCGTGCTCGACGAGGCGCTGCGCGCGAGCGCCCCCGACGACCGCGACGCGGCCGAGCGCGAGGTTGCCTCCCTAAAGGCCCAGATCGAGGGCATCGGACCGGTCAACGAGGTCGCGATGGACGAGTACCTGCGCCTCAAGGAGCGGGCCGACTACATCGGCGAGCAGGTGGCCGACCTCGAGAGCGCACGGGGTTCCCTGAGGAAGATCAACGCGGCCATCGACCGGAAGATGAAGAGCCAGTTCCTCATCGTCTTCGACAAGGTCAACCAGAACTTCTCCGAGATCTTCTCCCTGCTGTTTCCCGGCGGGCAGGCGCATATCGAGATGACCGACCCCGAGAACCTCTCGGAGACCGGCATCGAGGTCGTGGCGCAGCCCCGCGGCAAGCGCCTGACGAAGATGACGCTCATGAGCGGCGGCGAGAAGTCCTTGACCGCGCTCGCGCTCCTCTTCGCCGTGTACAAGGTGCGCACCGTCCCGTTCTACGTGTTCGACGAGGTCGAGGCCGCGCTCGACGACTCGAACCTCTCAAAGCTCCTCGACGCGATCGAGACGCTCAAGGAGTCTACCCAGCTCATCGTCATCTCGCACCAGCGGCGCACGATGGAGCAGGCCGACGTTCTCTACGGCGTGAGCATGCAGGCCGACGGCGTGAGCCGCGTGGTCTCGCAACGGCTCGACAAGACAACCGGAAAGGTGGTTGATGCATAGTGGGTTTCCTCGACAGCCTGAAACGAGGCCTTGAGCGATCGCGCGAGGCCATCAACGAGGTCTTCTACATGGGCGGCGAGGTCGACGAGGACTTCTGGGAGGACCTC
>CAZEHG010000178.1:0-3657 GCA_964512475.1 uncultured Atopobium sp. | reverse complement strand
TCATCTGCCTGAACAAGGGCCGCGTCATCGAGCGCGGCACCCACGACGAGCTCATCGCCAAGAAGGGCTATTACTACCAGCTCTACACCGGCGCTTTCGAGCTCGAGTAGCGCGTTTGCGCAAGCGTCGCGACGGGCGCGCCCCGGGAATCGGCCAAGCACCGTTTCCCGGGGCGCGCCCGTTTTCTTATCGGCCCCAATACCAATCGAACAAACCGCTCGGGACCAAGGCGATGGTATTCAGGAGAGAAACGAAGCCCCGGGGCACCACGTGCCGGGCTAGCGCCTGCGGCGGCGGTACCCGGAGAGGATCTCGTGCGCCACGTAGAGGCCGATGCCCAGGGCCACCATATAGCCGACGAAGCCGATGATGGGGATGCCGAAGATGACAGGCTGGATGCGCGCATAGTAAACGACGGACGAGCCGATGAAGAGGCCGGCGGCGATGATGCCCAGCGTCAGGCGGTCCACGATGTGCCCCAGCTCCTTGAAGGGGTCCTCGGTCCCCGCGACATCGAGGTTCATGCGCAGCTGCCCGCGCGTGAGCATACGCATGGCATGCCCCGCCTCGCCTGCCGCGACGAGAAGCCCGTGGGTTGCCCCGACCCCCTCGCGCGCGAGCGCCTCCGCCTCGCGCTTGGCGATGTCAGCGCGGCTCTCGTGCGCCTCGAGATGCCGGCGGATGATGTCGACCATGCTCGCGCTCGGCAGCAGATTATCGACGACCCCCTCGAGCGTCACCAGGGCGCGCGCGAGCATCGTCACGCTGCCGGGAAGCTCGATACCGTTCTTGCGCGCCATCGAGACGAGTGAGTTAACGAAGGACCCGATGTCGAGGTCGGAGAGGCCGGCCGATCCGTAGGTGGCGATGATGGCGTCGAGCTCGCCGATCAGGTGCGCGTAGTCGACGTCGGCGTGGTCGCCCTTCGAGAAGCGCAGGAGGCCGTCGGCGAGGGCCACCGAGTCGCGGGCGGCCACGGCGGCGACCATGTCGGACACGCAGCGCCTGTCGCCCGCCGACAGCCTGCCCATGATGCCGAGGTCCAGATAGACGATCTTGCCCCCCGAGACCACGAGATTGCCCGGGTGCGGGTCCGCATGGAAGAAGCCGTCGTCGAGCATTTGCGCCGTGTAGTTGTCCATGAGCTTCTCGCCGATCTCGGCGCAGTCGTAACCCTCGGCAGCGAGCGTCGCGGTGTCGTCGATGGGTATGCCCTCGACATAGTCCATGACCACCACGTGGCGGGTGCACAGGGCCGGGTAGGGTTTCGGGCACTCGAGGAACCGGCAGCCGGCGTTGTTGCGGCGGAACTCCTCGAGGTTGCGGGCCTCGACGAGGAAGTCCGTCTCCTCACGGAAAGACTGCCAGAGCTCGTCGACGACGCTCTGAAGGTCGAGGAACTGGTCCGCGCCGAGAAAACCGCCGAGGCGGCGCGCAAGGGAGCGCATGATCGAGATATCCTTGGCCATGATCTCCTGCACATGCGGGCGCTGCACCTTGATGGCCACGAGCTCGCCCGTGACGAGACGCGCCTTGTGGACCTGCGCCACCGAGGCCGACCCCAGGGGGTTGTCGTCGATGGCGTCGAAGATGTCCTCGATCGGGTCGTCGTACTCGGCACGGAGTGCCGCGAGGACCGTCTCGCGGTCCATCGGCTCCACGTCGGTGCGCAGCTTCCTGAGCTCCCGCGTGAAGGACGTGGGCAGGATCTCGGAGCGCATGGAGAGGATCTGGCCGGCCTTGACGAACATGGGGCCGAGCTCCTCGAGCATCTCGCGGAGGCTGCGCGGCGTGAGCCCGTGGAAGATGTCGTAGCGCCGCACGATCTGAAGGATCTCGCCGATGCGCCGCAGCCTGGCCGCGCGCGACAGATCGTACTGGGAAGAGCCGCCCGCGCGGCCGCCGAAGATGCCGATCGTGTCGGGGTCGTCGGCGGCCGCGCCGCGGCTCACCTCGTCGTACCAGTCGTTGAGAATCTGGTCATACTCGTGGAGACGGGCGGCCTCGTCGGGCGCGCCCGTCTCCACGGCGGGATCTTTCGTGTCGCGCAGCGTCACGCTCTCGAGGCTACTCGGCGTCGTCGGGCTCGACGGCGTCCTCGACGTCGGCAGCGTCCTCGGAGGTCGCCTCGGCGGCCGCCTCGGCCTTCTCGGCGTCGATGGCCGCGCTCATGTCGGCCACCTTCTGGGCGTAGGCCGCGCGCTCCTCCGGCGTCATGCCCTCGAGCTTGGTGCGCAGGGCCGCGTCGGCGGCGCCGCTGACCGTGCTGTCGAACGCCTCCTTGGCCTTGCGCGTGAGCTCGGCGTTCAAGGCCTTGCCCTGCTCGACGGTGAGCTCGCCCTTCTTGACGAACTCGTCCACGACCTGCTGGGACTTCTCCGCGGTGAGGGCGACCGCCCCCACGCCCGCGAGGAACGCCTTGCGGAGCCCGTCCGTCACATCGAATCCGGCCATGGTGTGCTCCCTTCTGGGAATGGTTTTCCTGGCGGGCGGGACGCCCGCGCGTGGTCTCACTCTACCCCAACCCGGCTGCGCCCTTTCGCGCGTATCCGGCAAAGGCGCGCGACGGTCCGCCGGGGACGCGCGTGCGCTAGCCGAGAAGAACGCGTCGCAGCTCGTCGACCGTGTCGACGATGACCTCGCAGCCGGCCTCCTCGAGCTCGGAGCGCGGCGCGGTCTCGGCGTAGAGGACCCCCACGCAGCCGACGCCGACCGCCGAGGCGGCATCGGCGTCGTAGCGGCGGTCGCCCACCATCACGGCGTCGGAGGGGTCGACGCCGAGCTTGTCGAGCACCCGCCCAAGCGTCGCCTCCTTGGAGTCGCCGTGGTCGGAGAGCTTGCCCATCGGGCAGTCGAAGAGGTCGAGGACCCCGTTGGAGGAGAGGCCGCGCTCCAGCAGGAAGAGGCGCTTCGACGAGGCCGTGGCCAAGAGCTTGCCGGCGGCCTTGAGGTCGCGAAGCAGCCCGTCCATGCCGTCGAAAAGCGGCCATCCGTCGCGCCCGAGGTCCTGGTAGATGGCGCGGTACTCCTTGGTGACCTGCTGGGCCTCCTCGGCGGAGAGCCCGTAGACCATCGAGAAGGCCTGCGGGAAGGGCGGGCCCACGAGCCGGCGCATGTCTCCCAGGGACTCGTCGTCCCAGCCGTGGGCATGCATGACGCGCCGCGCCGTGGCCACGATGCCCGGCATGGAGTCGACGAGCGTGCCGTCGAAATCGAACACGACGAGCTTCTTCGCGGCGAGGCCGGCTGATTCAGGGGATAGCGCCACCTAGGCTCCTTTCCAGTGAGGTAACAATGTGAGGATACCAGACGGGCGCGCGGCCGGGGCAAGGTAAGATAGCCCCGATACCGAACGCCGAAACCTCCGACCAAGGAGCGATACCCCCATGCACGCCCTCCCCTTCGCCTGCCTGCGCCCCGCCCCCGGCCACGCCGCCGAGTTCGCTGCGCTGCCCTACGACGTCTTCGACCGCCGCGAGGCCGCCGACTACGTCGTCTCCCACCCGAGGAGCTTCCTGGCCATCGACCGCCCCGAGACGGCCTTCGAGCCGGGCCACGACATGTACGCCCCCGAGGTCTACGCGGCCGCCCGCCGCATCCTCGAGGAGCGCGCCGCCGACGGCACCCTCATGCGCGACCCCAACAAGTGCTACTACC
>CAZEHG010000177.1:0-3660 GCA_964512475.1 uncultured Atopobium sp. | reverse complement strand
CCGCCGTTCTCGATGTTTCGCGCGGCGCCGAGGAACTTCTTCGGCGGGTAGAGCGCCGCCGAGTCGACGCCGCCCGAAAGGATGCGGCCACTCGCGGGCTGGGCCAGGTTGTAGGCGCGCGCGAGTCGGGTGATGGAGTCGAGCACGACCACAACGTCCTCACCGAGCTCGACCAGGCGCTTGGCATGCTCGATGACGAGCTCCGAGACGTGGGTATGGTTGTCGGCGGGCATGTCGAAGGTCGAGGCGACCACCTCGCCCTTAATGTAGCGCTCCATGTCCGTGACCTCCTCGGGGCGCTCGTCCACCAACAGGCAGAAGAGATGCACCTCGGGGTTGTTCTGGGCAATGGACTGACAGATCTTCTTCAACACGGTCGTCTTGCCCGCCTTCGGGGGCGAGACTATGAGGCCGCGCTGCCCCTTGCCGATGGGGCTCACCAGGTCGATGGCGCGCCCCGTGATGGAGTCCTTGCCGCACTCGAGCACAAGGCGCTCATCGGGGAAAACGGGGGTGAGGTCTCGGAAGCGAGGGCGCGCCTTCAGACCCTCGGGTGCGCGGCCGTTCACGGTCGAGACCTTGACAAGGGGCGGGTACTTCGCGTTGCCGCGGCCCGGGCCGACGGTCCCCGCGACGCGGTCACCGGGCCTCAGGCCGAGGTTCTTGATCATCTGCTGGTGGACGAAACAGTCGTCGTCGCCCTCCATGTAATTTCCGGTGCGCAGCCAGCCGAAGCCCTCGTTGCCGATCTCCAAGATACCGTCGACGGGGCGGAAGCCCTCGGCACTCGCGGCGGCGGCGTAGACCGCCTCGACAAGACCGGGCTTGCGCAGGCCGACGTACTCGATGCCGAGCTCGGCGGCCTTCGACCGGAGGTCGGCGACCTTCATCTCGCCGACCTCCTCGAGCGAGAGGGACGGCTCGGAGACGACGTCGCGGTTGCGCTTATTGCGGTTCTTGCGCCCGTTGCGGCTGTTGCCCTGGGCGTTCTGGTTGCCGCCCTGGCCGTTGCCCTGGGCCTGCCTGCCCGCGTCCTCGGAGCCCTCGCGGTCGAACTTGTTGCGGCGGTTTCGGCGCGCCCGGCGAGCGCCCTGCTCGCCTTCCTGGGGCCGAGGGACCTCATGCGCCTCGGAGGCAGGGGCATCAGCGACAGCGGCCTCGGCGGCAGCGGGCTCGCCCCCATGAGCGGCGGCGTCCGCGTCGGCGACGGTCGACGCAGGAGGAGCGGTCGGCTCGGAGCTCGCCGACGTCGCCTCGCGGGCGATGCGGTTCAGCTCCTCCACGTCGGGTGCGGCAGGCGCCGCCGCGCCGTCGGGGCCTTCCTTGGCCTTCCGCGGGCGTCCAGGGCGGCGCTTGGGCTTCTCCGTCGCGGGCTCGGCGGGAGTCTCGGCGACGACGGGGGCCTCGATCGCCGCGGCGGGCTCGGCATCAGGCGTGCCGTGCTGGTCCTGGTCGCGGTCAGCCTGCGCCTTGGGCTTGCGGGCGCGCGGTTGACGGCGCTTGGGCTTCTCGCCCCCCGACTCGGCGACAGGGTCCGCGGCGTTATCCGTGGTCGGCGCCTCTGCGGGCACCGTCGCATCGGCGGCGGCCTCCTCCGCAGCCTTAACCTTGCGCGGACGGCCAGGGCGGCGCTTGGGCTTCGCCTCAGGGGCGGGTTGCTCGGCGTCTACCCCGTTGCGCTGATCCGCAGGGGCGGCGTCTACCGCCGAGTCGGCCGCGGCCTTCTTCACGCCGCGGCGGACCCGCTTCTTCGGCGCGGGCTTCTCGTCTGCGGGCGCGTTCGCCTCGGCGACGATGGGGTTGTCTTCAGTCATCCATGACCTCTCTGTATGCGCGGCCGGTATGGCTGGCCGCAAAGCCGTTAAACGTGCTTTTCTATCCCACTCGAAGAAAGAGATATGTAAGGTGGGAAACTCGGGCAAACTAAAGCGCCCTGCAATGAACCAAACTATAGCAGGTAGAAGGTGCGTGCGCAAACGAAACCCCGCATCGCCGCGGGGCTCCGAAATAATCCTTTGATATGGCCATCGGGAAAGAAGCCTGCCAAGGCGAGCTAGTCGCGCGGCTTGCGCAGCTTGCGGCGAACGACCACCGACTGGATAGTACTCGCGAGAGACTCGGCGCGGGCGCGCCCGGCTTCGGTCAGCCGCACGCAGGTCGTGTGCTGTCCGCCGGTCTCGCGCTCACGCTCGACGAGCCCGAGGTCCGCCAGGGAGGCCACGCTCATCGATACGGTGGGCTGCAGGAGCCCGAGCACGTCGACGAGCCTCATGATGGTGAGGTTCTCCTCCTCGCTGGTGTAGATTCCCAGCAGCACGAGGTCGCCGGCTTTGCAGAAGACCGATCCCATGGCGTCGACGTATTTGCAGATGCGGTCGGCGGACGTGCGGGAGAGGGCCTTGCCGTTGGGTATCTGCGCGCGCGTGAGCGCAGAGAGGTTCGCCACGGCCTCACGACCGGATTCGGAGATGCTGCACACGACGTTGCGGCGGTCGGTGGACCCCTCGCCGCGCTCGATGTAACCGAGACCGGCAAGGTGGTTCGTTCGGTGCGTCATCGTGGGGCGAAGGGCCCCCTGGTACTCCGCGATGGCCGAAGTCTTTATGGGGGCGTCGGCAACGTCGAGCCTGCAGAGAATCGCGTATTCCTCGAACGTGAGGCGCTCGTCCGAGCTGACCTTTTGACGGACGATGTTGTAAGCCCTTCTTACCGACATGTACTCGCGAAGATCCATGCTCTACCCCTGATGATCGAACAGCTTTGCCATGCACAAGGTGCCTGGGATTCAGTGCCTCGTCGGGTCGTGATTATACGCAACGTGCGCGGTGGAAGCCCCTCCCCCCGCGCACGGTACATAAAATGGAAATATAAAAAGTAACGAACGTCGAATCCGGTTGCTACATAGCCTGCGGAGCAGAGACCCCGATGAGGCCCAAGGTCAGCGCGAGCACGCGGCGCGTCGCGTCGATGGCGGCGAGCCTCGCCTCCGAGAGACCCTCGGGGAGCGGGTGCCCCTCGCTCGGCAGGACCTGGCAGGCGGCGTAGAACGAGTGGAAATGCGCTGCGAGGTCCTCGGCGTAATGGGTGAGCCTGAAGGGCGCGCGGTCGCGCGCGCAGGACTCCACCAGGCCCGGGAACTCCCCGAGCTTGCGGGCGAGCGCCGCCTCGGCGGGGTCGGTGAGAAGCCCAAGGTCGCAGTCGGCGCCGGCGGCGCGATCGGCCACGGCGTCCATACCGAGCTCGGCCGCCTCCTCGACGCTCACGCCGGCGGCGCGGCGCAGTATGGAGCAGATGCGCGCATGGGCGTACTGCACGTAATAGACCGGGTTCGTGTTGTCCTGGCGCTTGACGGCCTCGATGTCGAAGTCGATCATCTGATTGTTGGACTTGGCGACGAGCGTATAGCGCGTGGCGTCGGAGCCGACCTCCTCCAGGAGCTCGTCGAAGGCGACCATGGTGCCCTTGCGCTTGGACATGCGCACCGGCACGCCGTCGCGCAGGAGATTGACCAGCTGGCCGAGGACGACCTCGAAGCGATCGGGATATCCGAGCGCCTCGCAGACCGACTGGATGCGCTTGATGTAGCCGTGGTGGTCGGCGCCCCACAGGTCGATGACGTGGTCGACGCGGCCGAACTTGTTCCAGTGGTAGGCGACGTCG
>CAZEHG010000176.1:0-3661 GCA_964512475.1 uncultured Atopobium sp. | reverse complement strand
TGAGGGTCTCCCAGAGGGTGCGGGTCTTGCCGTCGGTGCCGGCGATGGTGAACTCGCTGGTCAGGAAGTCGACGTCGCCGGAGATGGTGACATAGCGGTAAACGGCCTGGAACAGCCACAGCTGGTCGTCGGAGCAGTCGCCCGGCTCCTTGCCCTTGAAGGTGAAGTCGTGGTAGGCATAGCCCATCACCCAGACTTGGCGAACCCAGTTGGAGAGAAGGTCGCGCACGAGGTCGTTCTCGCCCATGGCGGAAAGGTAGTACATGGAGGCGTAGATGTCCTGCACCTCACGGAAGCCCATCTCGCGGTAGGACTTCTGGGTCCACGCGAAGGCGCGCGAGACATAGGTCTGGTAGAGGACCTGGAACGGCAGGTTGTGCGAGATGTAGGCGTCGTACTTGTCGTCGCCGGACTGCATCTGCAGGTAGTTGGTGTAGCGGGCCCAGAAGGAGCGCACGCCGGCGAGCGAGCGGGTAAGGGCCGCGGGATCGCGGTAGGCGTCGACGAGCGTCGGGAAGGCGGACTCGAAGGGCACGTCGTCGCCGTCGGAGCCGGACATTCCGACAAGCTCGTCGATGGTCGCGGTCTCGCCGGAGGCGATGTTAAACGTTTTCGCTACGGCGAAAAAAGGAGCCATCTTGCGGGACAGCGCGCAGGGCAGGTGGCCGATAAGCTCGGGCTGCGCGAGGGTGCCGGAGCCCACGAAGTCGGCGAGCGAGGTGCAGTACTCGTCCATACCCTCACCGTCCTTGAGCACGGCCACGAAGCGCTTCTTGTTGCGCTCGCTCGTGGGCTTGGCCCACAGGGTGAGGGCAACCGGCGCGTCGCCGTCGTAGACGACCTCGGACTCCTGGACGAGGTTCGCATAGATGACGTCGCCGGCAAGGGTACCCGGATCGGCGATGCCGAAGGAGCCGGTAAAGACGATGCGCAGCTCGCGAGCGGTGTTGCCGAGGTTCTTAACGGTGACGCGCTGGGCCTCGACGGCGGAGGGCATCCCCGGCTCCTGCGGGAGCATAAAGATGGTGCGCTCAATGGCAAGGCCATCGGCGGTGGTGTAGTCGATCTTCGTCCAGCCCTGCGAGTGCGTGCAGGAGGCGGACTCGACATTCGTCTCGACGTCGGCGGAATAGAAAATCTGCTCGCCGCTCTCAGTCAGGTAGAACTGGCGGTTCTCGGGCTCGCCGTTCTGAGAGGGGTCGAGGACGAAGCGGGTCGCGAGGACCTGCTCGCCGCCGGTCGCGCGGAAGGAGCCGCGGCCGAGACCGTCGACGGCGCCCTTCGGCGTGGTGCAGAGCGGGTAGGGATAGCCCGCGCGGTTGCCGAGCAGCAGGTTCACGGCGTAGTGGGAGCTCACGGGGTAGGCCTTGAGGTCGAGCGAGAAGTTGCCGTCGGAGCCGAGGATGCCGGCGCCCGCGATGACGCGGGTCACGGCTGCCTTGACGGCCTCAGTCACGGCGCCCGGGACCTCGACGAGGCCGTCGGCGGTCTCGCAGGTCACGACCTCGCCGGCGAGCGAGACGAGCGCGGTTGTCTGCAGGGACTCGACGAACAAGGCGACGCCGCGGTCGGCCATGAGGTGCTGGCAGATGGGCGCCTCGTACGGAAGGCCCACGAAGCCGAGGGCGCGGGTTCGGGGCGCATCCAGGTAGATGGCGTCGAGCGTGGGCGCGGCGGCCTTCTCGCCGAAGGACTCGCGGACGAAGTCGAGGGCGGGCTTTACCTGTTCACGGGCTCTCTCGGTAGAAAAGTTCATCTGTCGTTCCTCCATGTGGACGTGGGTTGGGAAATACGGGAAATACGAGAAATGCGGCGAATTGGAAAGGTTAAACGTTTTCGTTAGGAGGCAAGAAACAACGACCCGGCGCTAGGCCGTGAGGTCGCGGACCGTCGAGCCGGGCTGCACGGAGCCCGCGATGACGATCCGGCGCGGCTCGTAGGAGTCGCCCTTCTCTATGGCCGAGAAGAGCTCGGCCAGCGCGGCGCGCCCCATGGCCTCGGCGTCTTGCCGGTACGTGACGAGACGCGGCCGCAGGAGCCCGGCCAGGCGCGCGCCGTCATAGCCGACGCAGCTGACGTCGCCGGGGATGGACTTGCCCTCCCGCTCGAGCTCGGTAAGGCCGCCGAGATAGGAGATGTCGTCCGGGAAGAGGATGCAGGTCGGCGGAACGGGCAGGGACATGAGCTCGCGGGTCGCGACGCCCGTCTCCTTAGGGCTCTGGAAGAGCGCCTCGCGGACATACTCCTCGGGAACGGCGATGCCGCGCCTCTCGCACGCGTCGCGGAAGGCGGCGATGCGCTCGAGGGTGACCTGGCCCTTCTGGCCGTGGATGAAGGCGATGCGGGTGTGTCCGAGGGAAGCCACGTAATCGACGATCTGCTCCATGGAGCCGGCATTGTCGCTCCATACCGAGGAGCGGCCCTCGAAGTCGCGCTCGACCGAGACGACCGGCAGCGGGTTTTTCGCCAGGCGCTCAAGGTCCTCCTGGTCGATGTTGCCGTTGCACACAAGCACGCCGTCGCAGTTGCGGCGCATGGCGTGGGCGGCGTAGCCGAACTCGGAGATGCCCCTGTTCGAGAGGAAGGTCAGGTCGTAGCCGGCGCCCTCGGCGCTTTCGCGCACGGCGGTGAGCATTCGGGAGAAGTACTCGTGGTCCATCTCGTTCTGGTAGACCACGCCGATGTTGTAGGAGCGCTGGGTCTTGAGCGTCTGGGCGGCGCCGTTGGGGTAGTAGTTCATGCGCTTGGCGCACTCGCGGACGCGGACGGCGTTCTTCTCGCTGACGCCCGGCATGTGGTTGAGCGCCTTGGAAACGGCCGCGACTGAGAGGCCCGTCTCCTCGGCGATCATCTTCAGCGTTACCATGCGGGCCTCCTTCTCCTTGGCGCAGCGAGCGTGTTAAACGTTTTCGTTTTCCAGTATAAGTGAACGAGAGAATACGTTTTCGTTGTCGTTCGAGAAGCCCGCCAACGGTCGTTTCTCACCGCCGAACGGTACCCATCCCCCTCTCCAACCCTCCCCCCTCCCCTCTCCGAGTTCGGAAGGCTTCCAAACTTCGAATTCCTTCTCGCCAACCTCAGCTCAAGCCATCTACCTGCAGATATATGAACTTGAACCGAAGTTCGGAAGGCTTCTGAAGTTTGGAAGCCTTCCGAACTTCCGAGGGCAAGAGGGGCGGGCAAGAGGGGCGACGCCGGGTCCAGGGCTTAGTGCTCGAAGGGGTTCTCGGTGGGGTACGGCAGGCTCGCCGGCTGGTTGTAGGCGATATCCTCGACGCCCAGGTAGCGCAGCACGTCGAAGAGGGTCTTGCCGGCGTGCTTGAAGGCCACGGCGCCGTGGTGCGGGTAGCGCTTCTCGATCAGCACGTGGCGATAGAAGCGGCCCATCTCGGGGATGTCGAAGATCGCGATGCCGCCAAACGAGCGAGTGGCCACCGGCAGGATCTGGCCCTCGGCCACGTAGCTGCGCAGGTTGCCGTCCGAGTCGCACTGCAGGCGGTAGAACGTGATGTCGGAGGCGGCGATGTCGCCCTCGAGCGTGCCGCGGGTGAAGTCGGGGTCGGAGCCCTCGGGCTCGAGCAGGCGGTGCTGGATCAGCTGGTACTTGACGGCGCGGTCGGCGCACATCTTGCAGCTGGGGGTGTTGCCGCAGTGGAAGCCC
>CAZEHG010000175.1:0-3678 GCA_964512475.1 uncultured Atopobium sp. | reverse complement strand
GAGCTGCCGAAGATCAACCCTGAGCAGGCGCTCGTCTTCACCTGCGTCGCGCGCTGATCCTTCTGGGGGCGCCGCCGTCCTTCTTCCCGCGCACGACGCGCCGATCGTCGGCTATCGTAGGAAACCGGCGAAAGGAATTCGATGGCGAACAAGCTGCTGGTGGACAACCTCGAGCGCGAGGCCGCGCTCCCGAGCACCTACGCAAAGGGCAGAAAGCTCGCGCTCGACGGCGCGGTCTGGGGCGTCCGCGCGAGCGAGGGCAGCATCGGCTCGACGGTCTGCGTCTCCGGCAAGGTCGACGCCTCGCACGGCGGCAACTACGAGGTCGCCGTTGACCTTGATCTCGATGCCGAGGAGGTCCTGGACTACTCGTGCACCTGCCCCGCGGCCTATACCTACGAGGGTATGTGCAAGCACGAGGTCGCCCTCGCCCTCGCCTTCGCGGCATCCCGTGGCGAGGGAGGGGCGGGCGCGCCCCTCCCGTCCATACCCCCGCGCCTGGCGAAGGCTCGGGAGGCCCCGACGAGCGGCGCCATCTCCGACCTGATCAAGGGCGCCGCCGAGAAGCGCCTGCGTGAGGCGACTGAGCGGCGCTCCCGTACCCATGCGAAGCAAGCCGCCCCTGCGCAAAGGGTCTCCCTCTCCGCGGCTTTCGTCATGCCCTCGCGGACCTACGTCTCCGACGGTCTCGCGCTCAAGCTGACCGCCCATTGCGGCAAGACCAAGTACATCGTCAAGAACATCGCCGCCCTCGTGCGCGCGTGGCGCGAGCGCGACGTCATTGAGTTCGGCAAGAAGCTCAAGGTCCCCTGCGCGCGCGGCTGGCTCGACGAGCGCGCCGCCTCGCTGCTCGACCTGCTCGTGCGCATCGTCGACACGCAGCAGGCGTTCTACCTCTCCCGCTGGGATTACATGGACGGCGGGCGCGGCACCGAGGTCAAGGAGCTCCCTTTGTCCCCGGGCGATATCTGCGACGTCCTCGACCTCATGCAGGGCGCCTCCGTGCAGGTCGAGCTCGAGAAGAGGTCCGCCTACGACGCCTGGGGTTACCGCGTCGGCGAGAGGAGCCTCAGCGAGTTCTCCGTCGCGGAGGGGGACCCGTGCGTCCCGTGCTCGATCACGGAGCGCGAAGAAGGCGGCTACGACATCGACGTGGCCTCCGACCTGCACCTTATTTGGGACAACGCACGCTGCTACGCTATCGACGGGCACAGGATCCTGCGCACCTCCGAGGCCTTCGCGGCCGAGGCGGCGCCGGTCTTGAGCGCGCTCGTCTCGTCGCGCGGCACGCTTCACGTGAGCTCCAAGGACGCGCCGGAGTTCTGCCGCTCCGTGCTCCCCGCGCTGCGCGCTTGGACCGACGCCACCGTCCCCGAGTCGCTCTCCCTGGTTGAGCCGCCGCAGCCCGATTTCACCTTCCGGGTGGGCCTGGACGAAGGAGAGGTGCGCTGCGAGGCGCGCGTCGCGTACGGAGAATGGTCCTGCGCAGTCGGCGCGCGCGAGGGTCAGCCCGGCCAGCCCCCGCGCGACCTGGCCGCCGAGTACCACGCGCTCGACGTGCTCGAGGACTACTTTCCCGTGGTCGACGGGGCCTTCGTCTTCGACGAGGCCGACGACGAGCTGCTCTACGCCCTTCTCACCGACGGCTTGGCCGAGCTCTCCGGCCTCGGCGAGGTGCTCCTCTCCGAGCGCCTGCGCGCCATCAACGTCCGCCAGTCCCCGAGCCTTTCCGTGCGCGCCGCCGTGAAGAGCAACCTGCTCGACCTGGAGCTCGGCGCCTCGGGGCTCAGCGAGCGCGAGCTCCTCGACTACCTGGACGGCTGGAGGCGGAAGCAGAAGTACGTGCGCCTCTCCACGGGCGACATCGTGCGCATCGGCGAGAACCTCCACGTGGCCGAGGAGCTCGCGGCCGGGGTCGGCGTCGAGGTCGAGGACCTCGTGCGGGGCTGCGCGGCGGGCCTGCCCTCGAGCCGCGCGCTTCTCGTCGACGCCCTGCTCGAGGACGCGGAGAACGTCCGGCTCTCGCGCAACGCGGACTTCCGCGCCATCGTCCGAGACTTCGACACCTACGCCGACGCCGACATCGAGGTCCCCGCGGGTCTTCGCGCGGAGCTGCGCGGCTACCAGGAGGACGGCTTCCGTTGGCTGGGGACCCTCGAGCGCCTCGGTTTCGGGGGCATCCTCGCCGACGACATGGGCCTGGGAAAGACGCTGCAGGTCATCGCCCATGTCCTTGCCTGCAAAGAGACGGGGGCGCAAGGCCCCACGCTCGTGGTCTGCCCGGCCTCGCTCGTCTACAACTGGATGAGCGAGCTCGCCCGCTTCGCCCCGTCGCTCGACGCGGTCGCCGTCCTGGGCACGAAGGCGGCCCGCATGGCCGTCATCGGCGGCGCCGAGGGCCGCGACGTCCTCGTCACCTCCTACGACCTGCTGCGCCGCGACGTCGAGGCGCACGCCGCGCACCGCTTCGCCCGCGTCGTCCTCGACGAGGCCCAGTACATAAAGAACCCCAAGGCTCAGGTGACCAAGTGCGCCAAGTGCCTCGACGCCGGCGTACGCTTCGCGCTCACCGGCACGCCCATCGAGAACCGCCTCCAGGAGCTCTGGAGCATCTTCGACTTCCTCATGCCGGGTTACCTCGGGGGCCGCGAGCGCTTCGCCAAGCTCTACGAGGGCCCCGTCGAGGCGCGCGAGCACGAGTCCGCGACGCTGCTTCGCTGCGCAATCGGCCCCTTTGTTCTGCGCCGGCTCAAGTCCGAGGTCCTGGCGGACCTCCCCGAGAAGACCGAGAGTGTCGTCTATGCTCAGATGGAGCCCAAGCAGAGGAAGCTCTACCTCGCCTGCCAGGACCGCCTCGCGCTCCAGGTCCAGCATGCCGGCGACAAGGACATCAAGAAAGACAAGCTCAAGGTCCTGGCTGAGCTCACCAAGCTGCGGCAGGTCTGCTGCGACCCGCGGCTCTACTTCGAGGGCTACGACGGCGGGTCCGCCAAGCTGGATACCTGCATGGAGCTTGTCTCGCAGGCCATCGAGGGCGGGCACAAGGTGCTCCTCTTCTCGCAGTTCACGAGCATGCTCGCCCTGCTCGCCGAGCGTCTGGCCGCCGAGCGCGTCCGCTTCCTCACGCTCACGGGCCAGACCAGCAAGGAGGAGCGCGAGCGCCTCGTCAAGCGCTTCCAGGCGGGGGAGGCCGAGGTTTTCCTCATCTCGCTCAAGGCGGGCGGCGTCGGCCTCAACCTCACCGCTGCCGATGTGGTCATCCACTACGACCCGTGGTGGAACACGGCGGCTCAGGACCAGGCCACCGACCGCGCCCACCGCATCGGCCAGCGTCGCGACGTGAGCGTCTTCAAGCTGATCGTGGAGGGGACCATCGAGGAGCGCATCCTGCAGATGCAGGAGTCCAAGCGGGGCCTCGCCGAGAGCGTGCTCTCCGGCGAGGAGGTGAGAAGCGCGCTTCTCACCCGTGACGATATTTTGGCGCTTCTGGGGGCATGACCTGGCAAGACGGGCGCTCGGCCGTCTTCCACCCGTGGTCTGCGACTATTTTTTGCGATTTGGGCAAAAAAGTCCTTGCATCGTCGGCGTGGACTTTGCATAATAGATGAGCTGCTTAACGAGGCAAGCAAATGGTGGGTGTAGCTCAGTTGGTAGAGCGACGGACCGTGGCTCCGTAGG
>CAZEHG010000174.1:0-3680 GCA_964512475.1 uncultured Atopobium sp. | reverse complement strand
CCGGCTCGCCGATGAGCACGGGGTTGTTCTTGGTGCGGCGGCTGAGCACCTGGATCGTGCGGCGGATCTCCTCGACGCGGCCGATGACGGGGTCGAGCTTGCCCTGGCGCGCGAGGTCGCAGACGTTGCGGCCGTACTTGGAGAGGGCCTCGAACTCGGTCTTGGAGTCCTGGCTGGTCACGCGCTCGTCGCCGCGCAGGTCGGAGTAGGCGGCCTCGACGCGCTTGCCCGTGATACCCGCGTTCTTGAGGATGGTGCCGGCCTCGGTCTTGTCGTCGGCGAGGGCGCAGAGCAGGTGCTCGGTGGTCACGTAGGCGTCGCCAAGCTTGCTCGCGAGCTTCTCGGCGGCGTTCGCCACGCGCACGAGGGCGTCGCCGGCGCCGAGCTGCGAGTTGCCGCCCGTAACGCGCGGCTGGCGCGCGATGGCGTCGTCCGTCTGGGACTCGATGGCCTTGGGGTCGGCGCCGACGCGCTCGATGATGGCCGACAGGTTGTGCTCGCCGGAGCTGAGGAGCGCCTTGAGCAGGTGCAGCGGCGCGAGCTCGGAAGCCTGCGCGTCGGTCGCGATGCCAACGGCGGCCTGCAGGGCCTCTTGGGCGGTTACGGCCCATTTGTCGATTCTCATAGTCGTCACCCTTTCTGGGGCGCCGCGCGGCATGCTGGACGCGCGGCTCGTCGTTTATCACTGGTTCTTATGCCCTCTGAGTGCGATAGCTATACAAAATCTAAGTGCGATTGCAATAGATTTGAGACTCGCAAAACTTACCCGCAAACTGCAGCCCATTCCATCTGCAAGGTTTTTCCCTTCGTGCGACGTTCGACCGTTACTTTTGCAAGGTTTTGCCCTTCGTGCGACGTATTTTTCGGCTCCCAGGCTCCTGCAACGCCCAAAGCCCCAGCTGAGGGAATCTTCAACTGGGGCTTTGGCATGAAATTACGCTGCACGAAGGGCAAAACCTTGCAGGCGATCGACGTTTACGTCGCACGAAGCGCGAAACCTTGCAGGCTACTACTCGCCGTCGCCGCTCCCGCCGCCGAGCAGCTTGCGCATGACGGCCTCCGGGTTCGAGCTGTCATAGCGCGTGAGCGACGTGATGCGCTCCTGCACGCGGTACTCGCGCAACTCCCCCTCCATGCGGCGGACCTTCTCTTGCAGCTGCTCGACCTCGTCCTGGAGCTCGAGCTCGCGCTCACGCATGTCGATGATGCGCACGACGCCGGCCAGGTTGATGCCCTCGTCGGTGAGCTTGGAGATCAAGTTGAGTCGGTCGATGTCGGCCTGGCTGTACAGGCGCGTGTTCCCGCGCGAGCGCCCAGGGTTCACGAGGCCCTTCTGCTCGTAGACGCGCAGGGTCTGCGGGTGCATGCCCGTGAGCTCGGCCGCGACGCTGATCATGTAGAGCGGCTTGTTCCGGCCCTCGTCGCTACGCGCCATAGCGCTCAACCTCCTCGCGATAGTCGCGCTCATCCGCGGCCTGCAGCGCCTCGAGAGCCTCGCGCTCCTTCTTCGAGAGCATCGTCGGCACCTTGACCTGCACCGTCACGTAGAGCGCGCCCGTCACGCCCTTGCGCTTGACGTCCGGGGCGCCCAGGTCCTTGAAGCGGAACGTCTTGCCGGCTTGCGTGCCGGCGGGGACCTTGAGGCGGACCGTCTTGCCCGCCGGCGTGGGGACGTCCACGGTAGTGCCGAGCGCCGCCTCGTACATGGAGAGCGGCAGCTCCATACGAACGTCGGCGCCGTCGCGCTTGAAGAGCGGGTGCTCCGCGACGTGCGTGGTGATCACGAGGTCGCCGCGCGCGCCGCCGCCCATGCCGACCTCGCCGCGGCCGCGATAGCGCAGCTTGCCGCCGTCGACCGCGCCCGCGGGAATCTTGACCGTGAGGGTCTGCTCCTCGCCGGTGGACGGCACGCGGTACGTGACCTTGCGGGTCGCCCCGGCGAAGGCCTCCTCGGCCGTGACGTCGATGGACATGGTGAGGTCGGAGCCCTTCGCAGGGCCGCGCGACCTGCCCGCGCCCGCCGCGCCGCCGAAGATCGACGAGAAGTCGAACCCGCCGAAGCCGGACGCGTCGCCGCCCATGCCCCCGAAGATATCCGCCCAGTTGCCGCCGACGTTGGTCGTGTAGCCGCCGTAGCCGCCGCCCGGGCGGCCGGCGCCGGGGATGCCGCCGAACATCAGGAGTTGGTCGTATTCCTTGCGCTTCTGCTTGTCGGAGAGCGTGGTGTAGGCCTCGCTGACCTCCTTGAACTTCTCCTCGTCGCCGCCAGCGTCGGGGTGGTACTTGGCCGCAAGCTTGCGGAAGGCTTTCTTGATGTCGTCGTCGGTGGCGTCGCGCTTGACGCCCAGGACGTCGTAGTAGTTTCTCTCTGCCATGGCTGCACGAGCCCCCTTTCGTAAAAGATGCGCCCGGGCACGGATGCCCGGGCGTTCTGGAATCCGCTACTTGTTTTCCGCCGCGTCGCCCTCAGGCTCGGGTGCGGGCCGTTTGGGCCCGCCGAAGGTCACCGTGACCATCGCGGTACGGATGACCTTATCGCCCATCTTGTAGCCCTTCTGGTACACCTGGGCCACGGTCTCGTCGTAGGCTTCCTTGTCCTCGACGCGGCCGACCGCCTGGTGGGCCAGGGGCTCGAACGGCTCGCCAGCGGGGTCGATAACCTCGACGCCCTCCTTGGCAAGAACGTCGGTCATCTTCGCGTGGACGGCGTCGATGCCGTCGACGAACTGCTTGAGCTGCTCGTTACCCTCGGTGGCGCCGGCGTGCTCGATGGCGCGCTCCATGTCGTCGATGGCGGGAAGAAGCGCGAGCACGAGCTTCTCGGCAGCGCGCTCCTTCTCGGCCAGGCGCTCGGCGGCCGTACGGCGACGGTAGTTCTCCCAATCCGCCTGCAGGCGCGCCAGGCGATCGGTCGCCTCGGCGGCCTGCTTCTTCGCGGCGGCGATATCGTCATCCACGGCGGCGAGCTTCTTGGCGAGCTCGTCGCGCTCCGCGCGCAGTTTGCCCGCATCGGAGGCGAGCTCGCGCTCGGCAGCCTCCTCGCCAGCGCGGATGGCAGCCTCGACGCGTGCGCGCTCCTCGGCCTCGGGATCAAAAGAGGCCCGCTCAGCCTCCTCAGCGGCATCGCCGGCAGCGGCGACCTCGTCCTGGGTTTCGTTCACGGCCTCGGCCTCGGGGGCCTCGACCTTCTCTTCATCGGATTCGATGGACACCTTCACGTCACCCTCCTTTTGCTTATCGAGAAGGAAGGCGGCCGGCTGGGGCCGCCTCCCGGGAATCATTCGCTTGCCCCGCCCGGCCGCGCAGGGAGCCGCGGCCCGTTCGTGCGGGCGATTACTTGTCGTCGTCGACGACCTCGTAGTCGGCGTCGACCACGTCGTCGGAGCCGGCAGCGGCACCGGTGTCGCCAGCGGCAGCGGCGGCCTCGTCAGTCGTGGAGTAGACGATCTGGGCGAGCTTCTGGGAAGCCTCGGTGAGCTTCTCGCCGGCAGCCTTTATGGCCTCGATGTCGGTGCCCTCGAGGGCCTTCTTTGCGTCGGCGATGGCGGCCTCGACCTCGGACTTCTGGTCGGCCGGGACCTTGTCGCCGAGGTCCTTCAGGGTCTGCTCGGCGCCGTAGCAAAGCGAGTCGGTCTGGTTGCGGACCTCGATCTCGTCCTTCTGCTTCTTGTCCTCCTCGG
>CAZEHG010000173.1:0-3691 GCA_964512475.1 uncultured Atopobium sp. | reverse complement strand
GGACGAGGCCCGCGCCGAGGAGCTGCGCGACATCATCGTCAACCTGCTCGAGTCTATCCGCATCAGTGCTCACCTGCTCGAGCCTTTCATGCCCGAGACCTCGGCCGAGGTCTTCCGTCGCATGTCTCTTGCCGGCGAGGAGAAGACCGACAATCTCGCCGGCGCCTGCGAGTGGGGCGGCCTTGCAGGCGGTGTTCCCGTGACCAAGGGCGACGCTCTCTTCCCGCGCCTTTCGTCCGAGAAATAGTGGCAAGCAAGCCGGATCGAGCCTGCGGCTAGTGTTTAGCGAGCGGCGCGCGTGTACTTAGGGCACGCGCGCCGCTCTTTTGTGCCTGGGCCCATGTCCTGAGGCCCATGTGACGCACGACTCTGGCCTGCCTGGCACACAAACTCTGACTTTTCCCGCTTTAAAATTCAGTTTGACGAGTAGACCAGAGGGCTTAACTGCGAAAATGCCCGCTAAATAGCCCCGGCTACTTGACAGTTCGGATTTTAAAGTGCGAAAAGTCAGAGTTTGTTGTTTGGTGGTGGCGAACAGGGGACGAGGACCCCCGGCACGGCGGGCGCTTGGGGCGCCGCTGCTATAATGTGCGCGTTTAAATCCGCACATCGACGGCGCGGCTGCGCGCCATAGGGGAGAAGCGCATGACGACCTCGCCTCTGGCCTCGGCGGCCGCGACCCGCGAGCTGCTTGAGGCCTTCGGGCTCGCGACCAAGCACCGCCTGGGCCAGAACTTCCTCATCGACAACCACGTGATCGAGCGCATCTGCGCGCTGGCCGAGGTCGCCCCCGACGAACGCGTGCTTGAGGTCGGCCCCGGCATCGGCACCCTTACGCTGGCGTTGCTCCAGGAAGCGGGCAAGGTCGTTTCCATCGAGGCCGACCTCGAGCTCGAGCAGGTGCTCTGGTCCCACTCGGTCGAGCACCCGAACTTTGCTTTCATCATGGGCGACGCCCTCAAGGTCGACCCGGCGCGTGTGGCCGAGGCGGCGGGTGGCGAGCCCACGGTCTTCGTCGCGAATCTTCCCTACAACGTGGCCGCGACCATCATCCTGCAGTTCTTCGAGCAGATGCCTGCCCTCGAGCGCGCCATCGTCATGGTCCAGAAAGAGGTCGCCGACCGCATCGCCGCCGAGCCGGGAAACAAAACCTACGGCGGTTATACCGCCAAGCTCGGCCTCTACGGCCACGTGACCGGCCGCTTCGAGGTCCCGCCGCGCTGTTTCATGCCGGCCCCGCACGTCGACTCCGCCGTCGTGCGCATCGAGCGCGTGGGAGAGCCGCTGCCCGATTGCCTGGCCGCCGCCGACGTCGCGCACGCGATCGACGCCGCCTTCGCCCAGCGCCGCAAGACGATTCGCAACTCCATGAGCGCGAACGGCTTCGAGAAGGACGCGCTTGACGCGGCTTTCGCCGAGGCGGGCATCTCCCCGACAGCCCGTGCCGAGACCCTCTCGACCGCCGACTTCGTCCGCCTGGCCGCCGCTCTCGCGTAATATCGCGGCCGCTCAGGCCGTTCCCTCCGCTCACCACATCCCGTCCATGGAAAGAAGCGCCATGTCCCAACCACGCGTGTTCGATCACCTCATGCTCGAAGACGGCGAGCTCTTCCACGACTCGAAGGGCCGCGCCTGCCCCGCTCCGACGCCGCTCGCCCCGCTCGCCGACACCCACGGCCACCTTGGTAGCCTTAAGCTCCACGACCCGGCCCTCGCCCTCGCGCGCGCCGCACTCGCGGGCGTGCGCCTGCTCGTCGTGCCTATCGACCCGGCGGGGGAGTTCCCCCGCAAGTGGAAAGACGCGCCTGCGCTCCTCGACTTCCTCGACGCCCACATCGAGGTCGCGCGCGCATGCCTCGCCGAGGCGGCGGACCGCGGCTTCACCTGCCCCGCGTTCGAGGGTTGGGACGTGCCCGACCTCCTCGACAACGTCCGCATCGTCGCGGGCACGCACCCCTACGGAGCCGCGGCCTACGACGACGCGGCCGAGGCCCTCACGCGCGAGCTCCTCGCCAGCGGGCGGGCCGTCGGCGTGGGCGAGATCGGCCTCGACTTCGGCCCCTACAACGAGGCCGCCGCCGAGGTCCAGGTCGCCGCCTTCCGCCGCCAGCTGCGCCTGGCCCACGAGCTCAACCTCCCGGCTGAGCTGCATATCCGCGACGCTGCGGGCGACTCCGGCTGCACGGCGCACCGCATGGCCGCCGACATCCTGCGCGAGGAGGGCGTGCCCGCCGCCGGCTGCGACCTGCACTGCTTCACCTCGAACAAGCACGTGATGGAGGACTATAAGCAGCTCGGCTGCCACATCGCCTACGGCGGGGCGGCCACCTTCTCGCGCTCCGACGAGATCCGCCAGGCAATCGTCTACACGCCCGAGCGCTACATCATCACCGAGACCGACTGCCCCTACATGGCGCCCGTACCCTTGCGCGGCGAGGAGTGCGAGCCTGCGATGGTTGCCTTCACCGCGGCGCTCGTGGCGCAGGTTCGCGCAGAGGCGGGTGTCGGCAAGCCCGAGAAGACCTATCGCTCGCTGTGGAGAAACGCCTGCGAGCTCTTCGGCCTGCCCGTCGGCGAGCCGTAGGCGCCGGCACCGGGGCAAGAGGGGAGGCGCTCATGACCGGATTCGCCAAGAAGGCCGCCGACGCGGCGCTCGAGCTCCTGTACCCGACGCGTTGCGTCGGCTGCGAGATGCCGGGCGAGCTTCTGTGCGACGAGTGCCGCGCCGGGCTGCCCTGGATCGAGCAGCGCTTGGCCTGCCCCGTCTGCGGGGCCGCGTTCGGCGGGGTCACGTGCACAGGCTGCGAAGGTGACTGGGAGACGCGCGCGGTCATCTCGGCGCTCGGCTTCACGGGCGCGGCGCCCCGCATGGCCACCTGCCTCAAGGACTACCACGAGCTCCGCCTGGCCCCCGTCAACGCGGCCGCCATGCTCACGGCTCTCGAGGAGGCGTCGTTCTGGCCCGCCCCCGATGGCCGGCCGCGCTTCGACGCCGGCGCGACCGACGCCGTCTGCTTCGTTCCCGCCACGGCCGAGGCCTTCGAGCGGCGCGGCTACGACCATATGGAGCTCACGGCCCGCGAGCTGGCGCGCGCGCTCGACCTGCCGCTCGCAGATGTCCTCGCGCGACGGAAGGCCTCCGACCAGCGCGCGCTTAACCGGAAGGGGAGGGCCGCGAACCTCGCCGGGACCATGAGCGCCGTCGAGGACGTGTCGGGGCTGCGGCTGCTGCTGGTCGACGACGTCGTGACCAGCGGCGCCTCCATCCGGGAGGCCGCACGCGCGCTTCTTGCCCGCGGGGCCGCCCCCGTGACGGCTTGCTCGCTGATCCGCGTGTGGTGAGCCCCGAGGCGCCTCGTCGCCGGAGATCGCCGCAGCTCCGCCCCCACGACCCAGTCCCGCCGACGCGCTCCCGAGCCGAGCGCCGGTCGCGAGGGGGTGGGTGCCGCATCGCTCGGCACCCACAGCACCCCCGCCCCCAACCGCTCGCGCCCGTTTCGTTGCGCCTGCATAAATACCGGGCCTTCTGGGCCGAATCAAGGCCTGTTGGCGGATATAATCTACCCGTCTTGCTCAGGTCTGTGGTTGCGGGGCGGCATGTCCGCCCTTAGCCCAAGGTAGACGAGGCCGAAGGGGCCCACGTAAGCGTCGGCGTGCGCGTCGGCGCGATCATGGTTCGTCCTAGAAGTAA
>CAZEHG010000172.1:0-3721 GCA_964512475.1 uncultured Atopobium sp. | reverse complement strand
GTCCCAGGTGTGGGTGCCGACCTGGTTGCCCTCCTCGACGATGCGCTTCTCGACGTCGGCCATGTTGGCTACCTGGTTGCCGATCTGGAAGAAGGTCGCGTGGGCGCCGTTCTCCTTGAGGATGTCGAGGATCTCGGAGGTGGTGGTCGGCCAGGGGCCGTCGTCGAAGGTGAGTGCGATGACCTTCTCGCCGTTGGTGTTCACGGTGTAGGAGCTGTAGCCGGCGTCGACGGGCTCCTTGGTCACGGTCTCGGCGGTCTTGCCCGAGACGTTGCCGGTCTTGATGGTCTTCTCGCCGTCCTCGCCCGCCGACATCACGTGGATGGATCCGTTGTAGTAGCTGGAGAGCGTGGAGTAGTCGGTGCCCGAGGTGCCGTGGGCCACGGCCTCGGTGGTCTCGGTATAGTCCTCCTCCACGTCAGCGCCGTCGTCGATCTGGACCTGGTCGCCGGACTTGAGGACGGTCGAGCCCTCGGCCGGCTCCCCGTTGACGGTCGCCGTGAAGGCGGAGCCGCCGCCCTCCTGCGCGACGGAGCCGTCGACGGCCATGAGGTTGCCGGCGCTCGGCGCGGCGAGCCCCTCGTCGATGCAGCCCTGCACGGTCATGCCCGCCGAGACGCTCTGCTCGGCGCCGTTGACGCTCACCTTGAAGAAGGGCGGGTTGAGGAAGAGATTGACGCCGACGCCCGCGACGACGACCACGGCGATGAGAAGGATGACCGGCCAGAGCCTGCGCCGGCGCCTCCGGCGGCGGGTCGGGGCGGACGCGCCGCCCCCGTAGGGGGCCGTCTGGTAGGGCGCCTGGCCATAGGCCTGCCGCTGGGCGTAGCCCTGCTGTGCGCCGTAGGCCTGCTCCGCGCCGTAGGCCTGGCCCGCAGCGGCGTCCTGCTGCGGGTAGCGGCGGCGCGGCTGGGGCGCCGGGGCTTGCTCGTCTCTGAAGTGTCGTGCCATATCTATCAGTCCTTGCCTCGATAGGAATCGTTCATTAGGCCACCACAGTATAGGGCCCGGGTAAGAAGCCCGGGCGGGCAAGAGCGGCGCCTCAATAAAGATACGAATAAAAGGCGGCGGTCAGGGCCCCGACGGACACGGCCCGGCGACGTCGCCGGGCGCGCGTCAGCCCTCGAAGCCGGTGTCCGCCCGGCGATTGGCGCCGTCGTCGGCGGCGGCGGTGGCAAGCGCGTCGCAGCGCTCGTTCTCCGCATGGCCCGCGTGGCCCTTGACCCAGTGCCAGCGCACGTCATGCAGCTCGCAGGCGGCGATGAGGCGACGCCAAAGGTCGACGTTCTTGACCGGCTGCTTGGAGGCCGTCTTCCAGCCCTTGCGCTGCCAGCCCTCAATCCAATGCTGCTTGAAGGCGTTGCACACGTACTGCGAGTCAGTGGTGAAGTCCACGACGCAGGGCCGGCGCAGCGCCTCCAGCGCCACGATCGCGCCAAGAAGCTCCATGCGGTTGTTCGTCGTGCGCTCGAAGCCGCCCGAGAACTCGCGCTCGTGCGCGACGCCGGCGGGGTCGGTGTAGCGCAGGATCGACCCGTAGCCGCCGGGGCCGGGGTTGCCGCGGGAGGAGCCGTCCGACCAGGCCTCCACGCGCATCTTCTTGCCGCCGGCCGCGCGGTCGGGGTCGACGGGCGCGGACTGCGAGACGGCCGCCGGGTTCGCGGCCGCAAAGTCGCTCCACCCCGCCACTACTTGGCCTCCGCCCAGTTCGCTCCGTAGCTCACCTCGGCGATGAGCGGCACCTTGAGCTCGGCGACGCCCTCCATGGTCTCGCGCACGAGCGCGCTCACTGTCTCGACCTCGGCATCAGGCACCTCGAGGTCCAGCTCGTCGTGGATCTGGAGCACGAGCCTCGCGGAGAGCCCCTCTTCCCGCAGGCGGCGCTCCACGCGCGCCATCGCGATCTTGATGATGTCGGCGGCCGTGCCCTGCATGGGATGGTTCATCGCGGTGCGCTCGCCGAAGGCGATGAGCTGCTTGTTGCTCTGGCTGAACTCGCGGATATGGCGTTTGCGGCCGTACATGGTCGTCGCGTAGCCGAGCTCCTTCGCGCTGCGGACGGACTCGTCCAGGTAGGCCCGCACGCCGGGGTACGCATCGAAGTAGCGGTCGATCATCTCCTGCGCCTCTTTGCGCGGAATCTTAAGCGAGCTCGCGAGGCCGAAGGCCTGCTGGCCGTAGACGATGCCGAAGTTGACCGCCTTCGCGCGGCTGCGCAGCTGCGGCGAGACCTGGTCGACCGGGACGCCGAAAACGCGCGCCGCCGTGGCGGCATGGAAGTCGGCGCCCGTGTTGAATGCCGCGACCAGGTGCTCGTCTCCCGAGAGATGCGCGAGCAGGCGCAGCTCGATCTGCGAGTAGTCGCAGGCGAGAAACACGCTGCCCTCGGGCACGGTGAAGGCTTGGCGCACACGGTGGCCGAGCGCCGAGCGCGTCGGGATGTTCTGCAGGTTGGGATCCGAGCTCGAGAGGCGCCCCGTCGCGGCCACGGTCTGGTTGAGCGTGGTGTGGATGCGCCCGTCGCGGCGCACGAGGGCGGGCAGCGCGTCCAGATAGGTGGACTTGATCTTCGCGCGCTCGCGGTACTCGAGCACCTGCGCCACGACCTCGTGGTCGGCGGCGAGGTCGGAGAGGACCTTGGCGTTGGTGGAGTAGAAGCCGCGCTTGGTCTTCTTGAGGCCGAAGGTGGGCAGGCCCAGGACGTCGAAAAGCACGTGCGAGAGCTGCTGCGGGGAGTCGAGGTTGAAGTCCTCCCCCGCCTCGACCTTGATGCGCGCGACCATGGCGTCGATCTCGGCGCCGAGCTCGGAGGACTGCTCGGCCAGGATGGCCGGGTCGACCGAAAGGCCCTCGCGCTCCATCTGGGCGAGGACGGGCAGCAACGGCATCTCGATGTCGTCGAAGAGCCCGCGCGAGCCGTCGGCCTCAAGGCGGGCGGCGAGCACGGGGACGAGCTCGCGGACGGCGACGGTATGGACCGCGGGCGCGGGGAGCTCATCGGTCGGCTCGGGCAGGGCGGCGTCGAGGTACCTCTCGGCGAGGGAGGCGGCATCGAAGGCGCCCGAGTCGGAATCGAGCAGGTAGCCGGCCACGCCGACATCGAAGATGCGCGCGGGGTCGACCTCGGCGGGGCTCAGGCGCTCCTCCTCGGCCGAGTCAACGGGCGAGAGCGCGTGGAGCAGGGACTTGACGTCGGCCGAGGCCACGCGCCCCTCCTCGAAGAGCTGCAGCAGCGCGGCGTCGGCGTCGGCGCCCTCCAGACGGCAAAGCGCCGCGGGGGCGGCTGCCCAGAGCGTGTGCCCGAGGCCGAAGAGGGCGTCGGCCGCGCGGTCGTCGTCAAGCGCGCAGGCGACCCATTCCCCCGCGGCGATGGCCGAGGCGATGGCGGCAAGGGCGTCGTCGCCGGCCAGGGGCGCGGGGATGGTCAGGGTGCCGGGCGCATCGTCTCCGGCGGCGGGCTCGCCGGCCGGCGCGGAGGCGTTGCCCGGCGCGGCCGTGGCGCCCTTCTTGCCCGAGAGCTTGGCCAGGCGCCCCGTCATGCCCGTGAAGCCGAGCGCGCTGAAGGCCGCCGTGACCTCGGCGGGGTCGAACGTCGGGAACTTGGCGTCGGCGAGGTCTATCTCGATGGGGGCGTCCGTGCGGATCGTGGCGACCTTGCGGGAAAGAAGCGCGTCGTCGATGTGGGCGCGCAGGTTCTCGCCCATCTTGCCCTTGACCTCGT
>CAZEHG010000171.1:0-3723 GCA_964512475.1 uncultured Atopobium sp. | reverse complement strand
TGCCGTTCTGCAGCATGTCGTCGAGGTTGATGAGGTCGCAGTTGTGCATGTGCTGAGCGAAGTAGTCGGCGTCGTGGAAGTGGATGATGCCCTCCTCGTGGGCGGACACGACCTCCGGGGGAAGAAGCTCGCGCATGGCCAGGTCCTTGGAGACCTCGCCAGCCATGTAGTCGCGTTGGACGCTGACGACGGTGGGGTTCTTGTTGGAGTTCTCCTGCTTGACCTCCTCGTTGTTGCACTCGATCAACGAGAGGATCTTGTCGTCGGTGGTGTTCTTCTGGCGCTTCTGGGCCTGTACGTAGCGGTAGATGATGTAGTGGCGGGCCACCTCGAAGTGGTCGAGGGCCATGAGCTGGTCCTCGACGAGGTCCTGGACCTCCTCGACGGTGACGGTGTGCCCGGCGTTCATACACTCGTCGGCCACGTTCAGTGCGGCGAACCTGATGCTGCGCTCGCTCAGGCGGTCCTCCTCGGGGACCTCGAGGTTGGCCCCGCGGATGGCGTTCTCGATCTTCTCGACTTTGAACGTGACCTCTGCGCCGTTGCGCTTGATGATTTTCATTGCCGCACCCATTCCATAAATATGGCGCGCCGAACGGCGCGCCGAGTCTTCCGCTCGTTATCTTCTGGATACACTATGACACAACCTGTTGTGTTTAGGATGTTCGCATGGCCCAATATATTGTCAAAATCGCTCTTGACTTTTCTAAGCGGGGCGAGAAGGGCCTCGTTGCCGCAGGCAGGCGGGGCGCCCTTCCATAAAAACGGGCCGGAACTTTTTTGGATGAGGCGAACAAGCGATGGAGCCTGAGTGAACCCTTCGTTGAGGCGCCGCCGCGCTCGCGGCCGAGCCCTCCGGCGGGCGGCGGCGGGCACCGTTGTGGTCTCACGCCGGGTGTAAAGTAGGAGGACTGAATCTCTACCGACGATTGGAGAGCAATGGAACTCTCGAAGAGGCTCGACCTCTTTCGGGCCGAGGTCTTCGCGGCCCTGAACGAAAGGCGCCGCGCCCTCGAGGCGCAGGGGCGCACGGTCTACGACCTCTCGGTCGGGACCCCCGATTTCCAGCCGGCGCCGCACCTGGTCGAGACGCTGCGCGCGTCCGCCCTGGACCCCGACAACTGGAAATACTCGCTGCACGACAAGGACGCGCTGCTCGACGCCGTCTGCGGCTACTACGAGGACCGCTACGGCGTGGCCGGAATCGGCCGCGAGCAGGTCATGAGCTGCCGCGGGACCCAGGAGGGCATGCTGTGGGCCATCGAGGCGCTCACGGACCCCGGTGATACCGTGCTCGTCCCCGACCCGTGCTACCCCGTGTTCCAGAACGCGACCAAGCTCGCCGGCGCGACCTGCGCGTATTATCCGCTCACGGCCGAGCACGACTTCCTGCCCTACGTCGACGGCATCGACCCCGCCGTCGCGGACGCCGCCAAGGCCATGATCGTCTCGCTGCCTGCCAACCCCGTCGGTTCGGTGGGCACGCCGGAGGTCTACGAGCGGATCATCGCGTTCGCGAACGAGCACGACCTGGTGATCATCCATGACAACGCGTATTCCGACATCATCTTCGACGGCCCCGCGGGCGGAAGCTTCCTGGCCTATCCCGGTGCCCAGGAGGTCGGCGTCGAGTTCCTCTCGCTCTCCAAGAGCTTCAACGTCACGGGCATGCGTCTCTCCTTCCTCGTCGGCCGCCCGGACATCGTGGCCGGCGCGAAGAAGCTCCGCGGCCAGGTCGATTTCGGCATGTTCTATCCCGAGCAGGATGTGGCCATCGCCGCGCTCACCGGCCCGCGCGAGCAGGTCGAGGAGCAACGCATGAAGTACCAGGCCCGCCGCGACGCCCTGTGCGAGGGTCTCGAAGCCATCGGCTGGGACCGTCCGAACGCCCATGGCTCGATGTTCGTCTGGGCGCGCCTGCCGCACGGTCGCATGGACTCCATCGACTTCGCGCTCGAGCTCATGGACAAGGCCGGCGTCATCGTCACGCCGGGCGCGAGCTTCGGCCCCTCGGGCGAGGGGTTCTGCCGCATGGCGCTCGTCTTGCCGCCCGAGCGGCTGCGCGAGGCCGTGGCCGCCATCAAGGCCGCGAACATCTAGGGGAGGGCGAATGACCAGGGAGAACATGACCCGTCGCGGGTTCGTCGGCCTTGCCGGGGCGCTGTCCCTCTTTCTCGCGGGCTGCTCCTCGTCCGACGCGTCAGACGACTCGGCGAAGAAGGGCGACGGCTCTTCTTCCCAGGGGTCCTCTTCCTCGGACTCGGCAGACGCCTCGTCGGACGGCCTTTGGTCCCCCGAGGACGGCGACCCCTACGCCACGGGCACCCACCATGCGTCCATAGAGGTCGAGGGCCAGGGGACGATCGAGGTCGCGCTCAACGCCAACGTCGCGCCCATCACCGTCGCGAACTTCTGCAGGCTCGCGAACGAGGGTTTCTACGACGGCCTCACGTTCCACCGCGTGATCGAGGGTTTCATGATTCAGGGCGGCGACCCCAACGGCGACGGCACGGGCGGCTCGGGGCAGAACATCAAGGGCGAGTTCACGCAGAACGGCGTGAGCAACCCCATCAGCCACGTGCGCGGGACCATCAGCATGGCGCGCTCGTCCGACTTCGACTCCGCGAGCTCGCAGTTCTTCATCATGCACGCGACGAACACCTCGCTCGACGGGAAGTACGCCGCGTTCGGCAACGTGACGAGCGGCCTCGAGGTCGTCGACGCCATAGCCGAGCAGACCCCTGTGCAGGACTCCAACGGAACCGTCGCCTCCGCCGACCAGCCCAGGATCTCGAAGGTCGTGGTCGCGGATTAGGCGCGCGCCGCTTCGACGGCCATATGGCAAGCATGCCCCTCGGGCCCGGCGCCGGTTGTCGCGGCGCCGGGCCCTCGTCTTGTCCGCCGGAAAGCTCCGCCCCGGAACCCGTGTTTTGCTCCTACTAATAAGCCCCTTTATATGCAATACCGAATCGATAAACGGTACAAAACACCCGTTTACATGCTACAATTGCAAAGACGAAAGGGGTTTCCTATGTATCAGATCGGCGAGTACATCGTTCATCCGGGGCAAGGCGTCTGCAGGGTGGAGGATGTGAGCGCCGGGCCCGAGGGAACCTATAAGCTCCTGCCCATGGGGCAACGCCATGCCATCCACATCAGCTTCCCCGTCTGCAATGAGGATCGCCTGCGCCCCGTGCTCAGCGCCGACGAGGCGCACGAGATCATCGACCAGTACCCGCTCATGGACGTCGACGACTTCACCGGGCGCAATAACTCTCTTGAGGAGCAGCACTTCAAGCAGGAGATCCGCAACGGCTCGTGCCGCGACGCGGTCCGTGTGGTAAAGACGTTCGTCGCGCGCATCGCCGAGGTCGAGAGCCGCAACAAGAAGGCCCCGGTGGCCTATGAGCGCATCCTCAAGCAGGCGCGCGAGCGTTCTCTGCAGGAGCTCTCCTGCGCTCTGGAGTGCTCGCCGGAGGACGTGGCGGCGCTCTTCGAGGCGGCGCTTCTCGCCGACCCGACCGAGAACTAACCGCCGTCTGTGGTTTCGCGCCCCTTTGCGGGGCCGTTGCCTCGCGTTACGTTTTCGGTCTTCTTGCCCGCAAGAGACGTGTGCCGGGTATTTCTTCGATAGAATGGCAACCCAAATCAATTCTATCGAGGAGGATACATGCCGACTTCCGACGTCGCATCCAGCAACCGCGCCATCATCACCGTCCTGGG
>CAZEHG010000170.1:0-3738 GCA_964512475.1 uncultured Atopobium sp. | reverse complement strand
ACCGGCCACGCCGACTACTCCAACTGGAGAAGCGCGCTCTACTCGCTGGCGGGCGTCCAGGTGTCCGGCTCCACCGTGAGCCTGACCATCAACTCGCAGATCCAGAAGGCGGCTGAGGCCGCGCTCGAGGGCTACACCGGCTCGATCGTGGTCCTCAACCCAAAGACGGGCGCCGTGCTTGCCAAGGCCTCCGCGCCCACCTACAGCAACAGCGACCTCGACGAGGTCATGAGCGGCGGCGGCTCACAGCTGCTCGACCGCGCCACCCAGGCGCTCTACACCCCCGGCTCGACCTTTAAGACCGTCACGCTCGCGGCGGCCGTCGACTCCGGCACCGCGACGCTCGAAGACGAGGTCGAGGCGCCCTCCTCCATCGAGATCGGCAACGCCCTTATCACCAACTACCACGAGAACGACTACGGCACGCTCAGCCTGCTCGAGGCCGTGGCCGTCTCGTCGAACACCGCGCTCGCCCAGATCGGCCAGAAGCTCGGCTCCGACAAGCTCGTGAGCTACGCCGACGCGTTCGGTTTCGGCAAGGCGCTCGGCCTGGACTTCTCGTGCCGTTCCTCGCTCATGCCCACGGCGTCCGAGATGACCGAATGGGAGACCGCCTGGGCCGCCTGCGGCCAGCCGGTCGGCGAGCACGAGAGCCCCGCCGGCCCGCAGGTCACCGTAATGCAGAACGCCGTGATCGCGGCGGCCATCGCCAACGACGGCGTCGCCATGAACCCCTACGTCGTGGACCATGTGCTCTCCGCCGAGGGCGCCACGGTCTCCACGACCCAGCCGAAGTCGCTCGGCCAGGCCGTGAGCGCCGAGGCGGCGGCGGCGACCAAGGAAGCCCTTCTCGCCTGCGTCGAGGAGGGAACGGGCACCGCGGCCCAGGTCCCCGGCACGCGTGTGGCCGGCAAGACGGGCACCGCCGAGGTCGGCGACGGCAACGCGAACTCGCTCTTCATCGGCTTCGCGCCCTACGACAACCCGACGCTCGCCATCTCGGTCTGCGTCGAGAGCAACGGCGAGGACGTCGAGGGGCTCGCGGCGGCCATCGCCGGCCAGGTCATGGCCGCGACCCTGAGCATCCAGGCTTCGGGAGCGGGCAACTGATGAGAAGACGACAATCCGGGCCGCCCGAGCGGCGGCCCCTACGATCCGATAAACGCACCCTAAACGCACCTATCAACACACCAACCAAGACGAAATCGCGCGGGTCTGCCCGTGATGAGGATGGGAGAGACGATGCCAGGTAAGGTTCTCGGCGGACGCTACGAGGTCCAGGACAAAATCGGCACGGGCGGCATGGCCACGGTGTTCCGCGGCCGCGACTCCGTGCTCGGGCGCACCGTCGCCATAAAGACGATGCTGCCGCAGTACGCGGCCGACCCGTCGTTCGCGGCGCGTTTCAAGCAAGAAGCGCAGGCCGCCGCGGCGCTCCAGAGCCCCTACATCGTGAGCGTCTACGACTGGGGCAAGGACGGCGACACCTACTACATCATCATGGAGTACCTGCGCGGCACCGACCTGAAGAGCGGCATCCGCAAGCACGGCGCGCTCGACTGCAAGAAGGTCGCGCAGATCGGCAGCCAGATCGCGCAGGCGCTCTCCGTGGCCCACAAGCACGACATCATCCACCGCGACATCAAGCCGCAGAACATCATGGTGCAGCCCGACGGCAACATCAAGGTGATGGACTTCGGCATCGCGCGCGCCAAGAACAGCCACCTGACGCAGGACAACTCCGTGCTCGGCACCGCGCACTACGTCTCGCCGGAGCAGACCCAGGGCAAGGCGCTCGGCCCCACGACCGACATCTACTCGCTCGGCATCGTCATGTACGAGTCTGCCACGGGCCAGGTCCCCTTCCAGGGCGACGACGCCATCACCGTTGCGCTCAAGCAGGTCAACGAGCAGCCTAAGCCGCCCTCGCAGCTCAACCCGAGCATCGACCCCTCGCTCGAGGCCATCATCCTCAAGTGCATGCAGAAGGACCCGGCTGCCCGTTTCCAGACCGCCGACGAGCTCAACCGAGCCCTGCGTGACTACCTCGCCGGGCGTCTTTCCGCCGTCGCCGGGGCCACGGCCGCCACGACCGCCCTCATCGGTGCGGCGGTGACGAACAAGCTCGAGCCCGGCCAGGGCGCCACGGCCGTCGGCCCGCGCATCCAACGCGAGAACCGCTACCGCCCGCAGTCAGCGACCGAGAAGGCCGCTGAGCTCCAAGCCGAGCGCGAGAAGAAGCACAAGCGCCGCAAGACCCTCGGCATCGTTGCCGTCATCGTGGCCCTTATCGCCGCGGCGGGCATCGCCTACGCGGTCCTCAACTCCGGGACCAAGACTTACTCCGTCCCCAACCTCGCCGGCATGACGCAGGCCGAGGCCGAGGCGGCCATCAAGAAGGACGGTCACTTCACCGTGGGCACCGTGAGCCCGCAGTACGACGACACGGTCCAGGAGGGCTACGTTATCGACCAGAACCCGAACCAGGGTAGTCCGCTCGCCGAGGGCTCGAAGATCGACTTCACCGTGTCCAAGGGACCGCAGCCCGCTGCCACGGTGACGGTGCCCGACCTGACCAACATGACGCCCGAGGAGGCCGAGGCGGCGCTCGCCCAGGTCAACCTCAAGGGCAAGGCCGGCAACTCGAAGACGAGCGACACCATCGAGGTCGGCAAAGTCTGCGACCAGGACGTTCCCGCCAACAGCAGCGCCAAGGCCGGCGACACCATCACCTACTACCTCTCCAGCGGCACCGAGGAGGTCAGCGTCCCCAACGTCGTGGGCGACTCCGAGACGGCCGCCACCGCGACCCTCAAGGAGAACGGCTTCGAGGTCAAGGTGGTCTACGACAACTCCGACACCGTGGACAGCGGCTACGTGGTCAAGTCCAGCCCGAGCGGCGGCGAGAAGGTCGCCAAGGGCACGACGGTGACCATCACCGTCTCCACCGGCCCCGCCGATAAGCGCATCGAGGTGCCCTACGTCGTCGGCGAGACCTACGCGGACGCAAAGAGCGAGCTCGAGAGCGCCGGTTTCTACGTGTCCCTCTCCTCCGGCTCGAGCGCCTCGGGCACGGTCACGTACCAGTCCATCACCACCAAGGCCGAGAAGGGCACGACCATCACCCTGACCACAGCCTCCAGCGGAAGCGACTCCGAAGAGGGCGGCTCCGGAGGCGGCACGAGCGGCGGCGACTCCGACAGCACCTCCACCACGAACGTCACGCGCTAGCGGCTGGCGCGGCCGCGGGCAGCAAGTCCCGACGCCGCAGCCATGAACAGCTTGAGCAGAATCCGTCCAAGGGATTTGTGGATTTCGCTCCCCCCTCCACATGTATGTGGAGGGGGGATTTTTAGTGGCGCCCCGCATGGGGTCTTTTGGCCCTTACAAAGTTTACTTAATACGTATTATTAGTCTGGTATTAAGTGGTATCTAAATAAAAGCCCACGTCAAGATAGGTGGTTTTAACTTGCAAGTACCACTGACGTATATAGACTTCGAAATTTGCCGTTCACCAAACACTAACACCGTTGAGCGGTTCGCGAATTGCATTTGTGAAGGAAAGTTGTAAGACTCGTGAAGAAGGACGTCACAGGTCTTCATATTCTGGCAAGGGACCCGGACCCGAAAACGCGCAGTAATGGGAGGGGCTCGAAGGCCCCCAAGGCAATAGAAAGGACGGAGACTCATCATGATGAAGTATCTCCAGAAGCTCGGCAAAGCGCTGATGCTTCCCGT
>CAZEHG010000169.1:0-3748 GCA_964512475.1 uncultured Atopobium sp. | reverse complement strand
TCTTCGCCAACGCCACCGACGAGGCCCTCATCGCCAAGGTCAAGGAGATCCTCGGGCTCTAAGGCCTGGTTGCCAAACCGCGTCGGCACGTCGCGCGCGTAAACAGAGCCGCCCCTCGCTTCTCACCGTGAGAAACGAGGGGCGGCTCTTTGTATAGGCAGGGCGGGTTGAGCTACTTTCGCGCAGGCCGCTTCCGGGAGTTAACGCTCGAAGCCAACCTGCTCAGCAAGGTAATCCCTAAAATACGGCAGGTCGAACCCCACGACGCCGCGGCGCCTCTCCCCGATCACGCCTGCGTCAATGAGCCGCCTGCGATATTGGCTCACCACGGCAGACGACCGTTCAAGCCTCTCGCCGAGGTCCGCGACCCTGGAGTCCCCCTCATCCTCGAGCATCGCCGTGAGGAACTTGATGTCGCCATCGGAGAGCTCCCGGAACGTCGCGCCAAGGATTCGGTCCTCAAGCTCGCGGCGGGCCAGCTCTATACCTTGAGCAAAATCTTTTGGGCCCACTGTTTTCTCGGTCGGGTTTGCATCCCATGCCCTATAGCCAACGAGCTGCATAAGGAAAGGAAAGCCCTCGATGGCCGCCACAGCTTCCTCGAGCCCCCTTGCATCCGCGTCGCGGCCGTTCTCGCAAATCGTCTTTAACAGGGCGTCGTAAACATCGCAGTCAGCGATTCTACCCAGCGAATGGCTCTGGGCCCTGCGCAAAAAGGAGACGGTCTTGTCGCTCAAAAGGGCCGAAATGTTGTGCGGCAGCCCCGCCATGAGAAGCGCAACTCGGTGCCCTTCGCCAACGAGGTGCTGGTAGACCGCCGCGAGCTCGACCATCTCATCCAAAGCCGGGTCCACCTCGTCGACCGTGATCAGAAGGCCGGTGCCGGCTTTGTCGAGCTGCTCGACGAGCTCGGTCATCCTGTAGCGCCAATTCGTATGAGGCGCGTCATTTCGCTCGAAGCCGATTGCGCCTAAGGGGGCGATCTCGATGCTCGCGACGCGGCTAGGTGCCTGTGCCTCAAGCAAGTGCGCCGCGTTCTTTCTTAGGCCGATCTCGATGTCGTCGAGCATCCCCGGGAGCGCGGTCGTATCCACCGCGATCCACCCGTGCTCCTCGGCCTTATGCGAAAGAAGACGAAGAAGCGTGGTCTTCCCCGTGCCACGCGCACCGGAGAAGAGCGTCGTCAGGTCGGGGCGCCTGCGCTCGCTCGAAAACGCCCTGACCATGCTGGACACGATTTGCTGGCGCCCCGCCATATGCGCGGGAATCTCGCCAAAGCTCGGGGTAAAGGGGTTCTCGAATTCCATAGTCGCCAGCCGCAGCCTTCCATTACGCATTCGTCGTTCGACCTAAGTTTACCCAGGCCAGAACTAAACAGCGCTAAGAAGAGCTAAAAAATCGTCATCATCGGCACGAACGACGTCCACGGCTCCTTCGAGAACCCCATCACCAAGCTCGGTTACGCCGCGCTCGCAGACTACGTCGCCGACCAGCGCGAATACTTCGGCGAGGGGCGCGTTATGCTCGTTGACTCGGGCGATATCGTGCAGGGCAACCCGACGGCGAGCCTCACCGACGGCGAGCTCCCCGCGCAGGCCGTCGCCGAATGCGGCTACGACGTCATCGTCCCCGGCAACCACGAGTTCGACTACGGCATCGACCGGCTCCGCGAGCTCGCAGCGACGGAGGGCGCGGCTTATACCTGCTGCAACTTTACCGACGCCAACGGCGCGTGCGTCTTTGAGCCGTACCACATCGTCTTCGTTCTCGGTGGCAGTCAAAACGGTTGGGTCGAGTGAGCAAACGACGCCGGGCAGACCCTCGATGAGGTCTATCGCAGCTGATTATCCATCTACGTTTCCGCAGGTCAGCGGCGAGTTCAAGCAAGATAAACAAGGTTTAGCAGATAAACGAGCTTGGCGCCTGCAACACAAAGCTCAGCCATCGATATTCGATGCAGCAAAGATCTCCGGTAGCAGGTTGGCCGCGTAGAGCGGGACATTTATCACACAACCCTGGTCCTTTAAACCCGAAAGAGAGAGCCTCAGACAGCGCGAAATCCTGTATTTCTTGGCAAACGCAGAGAGGCTCTTTCCCTTGAGGTTCGTCTCTGCCTTGACCTCGACGGGCACCACCTCGCCGTCGTAGTCATACAGGAAATCAACCTCACCGCTCGAGTTTTCGGCCGACCAGTACCTCGGAACGACCTTACCGGAAGCAACAAACTGCTGGCACACGTACTGTTCGGTCAAAGCGCCCTTGAATTCCTCGAACAGCTCGGTCTTGGCCACTATCGTTCTTAAGGCAAGCCCGCTTGCCGCAGAGAGAAGGCCAATATCCAGGAAATAGAGCTTGAAGGCATTAAGATCGGCGTATGCATCCAGAGGAAGACCGGGTTTAGGCACGCGGTTCACCCGAAGCAGAAGCCCGGCATCGACCAACCAGGTGATCGCTTCCTCGAAATTACGGGCCCGAGCCCCGGGCCTTACGGCAGTATAGATAAATTTCTTATTCTCTCGCGCAAGCTGTGCGGGAGCCGACCTCCATACCTCGCGAATTCGCTCGGAAAGAAGCGGGGATGCGTGCTTCGAGAAGTCATGCTCATAGTCATACAGCAGCCGTTCCTGCACGCGACGGGCCTCGGAGAAATCGCCGCTCTGAAGATAGGCGTTAACGGCCTCCGGCATGCCGCCAACGTAGTAATACGTCTTTAAGGCATCCGTGAACTTCTCAGCAAAAGCATCAACAAGGCTTAGGTCACCGGAGTCGAGCAGGCCGGCAAGAGACCCATCCACAGCTTTAAGGTACTCGTAGAAAGTCATCGGACACACGTCCAGGTGCTCGACCTTACCGACGGGGAACGATACTCCCGAGTGAAGCGCCACGCCCAATAATGACCCGGCAGCGATAATCGGCACTTCAGGGCACTGCTCGCAGAATAGCTTGAGCGCCGTCAATGCCCTCGGGCACTCCTGGACCTCGTCCAGGACGATAAGGACATCGGGGTCCCCCGCGCGCGTGGACGTTTCCGCAGCAATGGCCGCAAGAAGCCGCTTGGGCGTCAGGCTGCCCTCAAACACAGCCTTCATCGGCTCGTTGTCCAAAAACACCACATGCGCGACCTCGGAGAATTCCGTCCTCCCCAGTTCGAGCGCGAGCCAAGTCTTCCCCACCTGCCGAGCGCCCTGTAAAATGAGAGGTTTTCTTCCCGGCCGTTTTTTCCAGGCAACAAGCTGTTCAAGCGCGGTGCGATACATAACGTCTCACCTTCCTCGCAAAACGTAAAATAGTGCGTCTTTGCACATTTTACAGCCTTATTTGTGGCAATTCCGCCACTTTTACGGCCGTAAGAATGGCAAACATGCCACTATTTCGGCGGAAACAATTCGGAGCCCCAGCTCAAGCCCAGCAGCGCCTCCCTACTTGAACTTCTCCACCAGCAGCTGGCCGATGGCGCTCATCATGGCGCGGTACTTGGCGCTGTCCTCGAAGAGGCTGGTAAAGGAGTCGGTGTTCTCAACGTAGGCGCGGCGGGCCTCCTCGTCGAAGACCTTGGGCAGCACGCTGCTCTCGAAGACCCGCTTGCCGTCGCGGCGGATGGTCTCGGCCACCCGCGGGGTCCTGGATGGAGCCCGAGAAGGCCACCAGCACCTCCATGTCGTCGTAGCCCTTCTTCTGCATGTAGCGCTTGATCTCGCGGCCGCGCGCGTCGAGCTCGGCCTCCTCCTTCACCTCCAGGTGCAGGAAC
>CAZEHG010000168.1:0-3793 GCA_964512475.1 uncultured Atopobium sp. | reverse complement strand
TGGCTGGTGAGGACCTTCTGCGAGACCTTTCCCACGCCGCGCTGCAGCTGGCCGAAGCGCTTGATGCCGCCCATGAGCTCACGCAGGATAAGGACCTTCCACTTGTCGCCAATCAGGCTGATAGTTGTCTCGACGGGACAGGCGGGCCATTCGCGGGTGGCGAGCTTCTCGGTCATGCCGTGTTCATCTCCGTTTATGCAGGCTGCGTGCTTTAGTTACCTATAGGTACTTACCGCACAATATTGTGCTTACTTCCTATTTGTGCCGTACCGCCCGAATATAGCAGGCGTCAAGAGGAGACGTCAACGGAAAGGAAACCTCTTATGTCTGCAAAGAAGATCGCCGTCGTCTGCGCCAACGGGCGCGCGGGCCAGCTCATCACCGCCGAGGCTGTGGAGCGCGGCATGGATGTCACTGCCGTCGTCCGCGGCGAGAACCGCTCGGCCGCGCAGCACGTCATCGTTAAGGATGTGTTTGACGTCACGGCCGAGGACCTGACCGGCTTCGACGCTGTAGTCTGCGCGTTTGGCGCCTGGACGCCCGAGACCATCGGCGGCATTGGCGACGCCATAATCCACCTGGGCGAATGTCTTATCGGCACAGGCACACAGCTGCTCATCGTGGGTGGCGCGGGTAGCCTATTTGTGAACCCCGAGCACACCTTCACCGTGGACCAGGGTCCCGACTTCCCCGACGACTGGAAGCCACTTTCTGCCTCGCATGGCCGCGCCCTCGCTTGGCTGCGCGAGACCGACGACCTTGACTGGACCTATGTCTCCCCCGCCTGCGACTTCCAGGCCGACGGCGAGCGTACCAGCTCCTACACCCTTGCCGGCGAGGACCTCACGCTCAACGCCGCGGGCGCGTCCACGGTGAGCTACGCCGACTTCGCCATCGCCATGGTCGACTTGGCCGAGGCCGGTACCCACCGCCGCGAGCGCGTCTCGATTGTGAGCAAGTAGGCGGCACCGAGAAAACCGTTCGAAACCAGCGGCGCCCCGTTGTGTACGTCTCGACATGTACACAACGGGGCGTAATTCTCGCCAACAAGCCGTTTTGGGCCAGTTTTGTACGTTTGGGGATGTACAAGACTCTCAGGCATCAGTCCCCGGCCGCTCCTAGGCCCAGGCGAAGGCGTCCTTACCGGCACCGAGCTCGAAGTGGAGCCTGGCGATGCCCAGGTCGACGTTGGCGTAGGCGCCGCGGCCCGTCGTCGCCTTAACGCGGGGCACGACCGCCCCGCCAAGAAGCTCGAAGCGAAACTTCTGCTGGTTCACGGCCGTGGGGGCGAGAAGTGCGAACTCGACGCCGCGCGTGAACCAAGCCGGCGCCTCGCCGGGGCAACTCGACACAGCCCCGGCGCCCCGGCTCTTGTGCGGCATACCCTGCATGGTCCCGTGGCCAATCGCGATAACGATAGCGAGCTTCTCCCCCGCCGCAAGCGACTTCCTTACCAAGCGTTTCTTGAACGTAAGCGCCACCCAGCAGGTGTTGAGACCCAGCCGTTGGGCGAGAAGGACGAGCTTCTCGCCGTAATAGCCGGCACGCTCTTCCAAGTCGTCGGCAGGCTTGCCCGCGATGACGATGTAGCTCGTCACCCCGCGAAAGCTCCCGTAGTGCGCCAGGCCGCCGCCAAAGGCCTCGGGCTCGTCGCAAACGAGGGTCATGTGCAGGTCACCGGCCTCGTTGCAGCGGGCAATCTCGGCCTCAAGCGCCACGCGGTCGGCGGCGCTAATGGGCTCGTCGGTATACTGGCGCACGGAATGGCGCTGGTAGACGGCCTCTTCGATGGTGATCATGTTCTCTCCTTAGCGGTTAACGGGCGTCGCAAGCCGCACCCTCGGCATGACGACGACAAGGGCGTCTTTTGCTGCGTCGACGGACGGCCTGCGCCCCGTCGTCGCGCTCATCGAGGCGATCAAGTAGGCCACACCTGTCCGAGAGGGCGCCCTCCAAAGGGCCTCGTGCAACTAAACTTCGACATTGCGACACATTTAAGCCTCTAGAAGCCCCTCAACGGGTGAAATCGCCATTTCTCAACCAAAATAGGCCTTTCAGAGTGGCCTAAGGCCCTATATTTGCCGCAAAGTCGAAGATTAGTTGCACCCAAGGCGTGACCATTTTCTATTCTGCGAAGCCTCAAAGCCAATCCTTACCGGCGGCTGCGCAGTTCCATAGCAAGCGAAAGCACGCAGACAGCGACCTCAGTCACAGGAAAGGCCAGCCAGACGCCACCCATTCCCATGGCCAGGTCAAGCGCCCACATCACGGGAACGAGAAGCGCGCCCTGGCGCAGCAGCTGAATCACCATGCTACAGACCACCCGATCGGTCGCTTGATCAAAGGTCGCGACCACCGTTGACACCCCGCCAAAGACGAAGCTCGCGGCCATCACTCGCATGGCACCCTCACCAAAGGACCGCATCTGGTCGGAGGCAGCGAATAGAGTGAGGATCTGCCCCGGCAGCCCGGCTACCAGCAGCGTTCCCACCAGCATCAACGCAACCGCCGCTGCCAGGCTAACCCTAAGCGTCGCGCCGAGCCGCTCGCGCAAACCAGCCTTAAAGTTGTAGCGCATAATTGGCAACGTGCCCTGTACCAGGCCGTTCGTCGTCATCACAACTAGCTGCTGCACCTTGAAGTACGCCCCAAAGAACGCGACCGCCGTATCGGAGTACGCCACCAAAAAGAGATTCGCGCAGTAGACCATGAACGACCCCAGGGCGTTCATCACAAACGACGGCAAACCGTACGAGATAATCTGCCCGACCATGCGCGCGCTCGGCCTAAAGCCGCGCAACGCCGGCGCCACGCCCTGCTTTCCCGAGAAGAGCAGCGCCAGCGCGATCGTCATCGAAAGCGTGTAGCCCAACACTGTCGCCACCGCCGAGCTCACGACCCCCATCTGCGGAAACGGCCCGAGTCCAAATACCAGCACCGGGTTGAGCGCGAAGTTAAGCGCCACACCGGCGATCTGGAACCACATGGGCGTGAGCATGTTACCCGTCGCCTGCAGGGACTTCTGGATGGCAATGTTCACCATGTTGGGCACCTGCATAAACGCGCAGACGCCCATGAACGCAAGGCCGCACTCGCGGATCTGCTGGCTTTGGGTGAACAGCGTGTAGTACGGCCCCACGGCGAGAAGTGCAAGAACATTTGATGCAACACCAAGAGTGACAGAGACAATAAGCGCCAAGGTCGTCGCCTCGTTTGCGCTGCGGCGCTCCCCTTGCCCCAGGTAGCCCGCAATAAGGACGTTCACCCCAACGCCCGCCCAAATGGATAAGGCGTTCATCAGCGTCGTGATGGGAAACGACAGCGAGACGGCAGCCAGGGCCTGCTCGCTCACCCGCGCCACGAACATGCTGTCGACCAGGTTGTACGAGTACTGGATAAACATCGAGATGAGCGGCGGCGGCGACATCTGCCACACAAGGGATGGTATGGGTGCGCTGCCCATCTTGTCGCTTTGGCACAACGTTGTAGCGCCCCTCTCAGCGGCGCTCTTCCCAACTACCGCCATGGAATCCCCCTTACATAAAAAACGCCACGCACTCGCGATGAGTGCGTGGCGAAAAGAACTTGCGGTTCAGAAAAATCCACACCGATTTTGGTTGGCAGCATTCTAGGGCGGACACACCGAACGAGACCCGGCGAACAGAAGGCGAAAGAGGTTCTTAACAATCCTCGGCGGTCCCGTCGCAAGGCAGCAGGTTGCTGTGGTACTCGGTGCGACCGGCGAGGACGTCGTCGTAGAAGCCCTGCTTCCAGTCGATGTAGTCGATGCTGG
>CAZEHG010000167.1:0-3835 GCA_964512475.1 uncultured Atopobium sp. | reverse complement strand
TTTGCATGGGCAGCATTGAATACTCGTCCTCTTGCGTCTTCAACGAGGACGCCTTCGAGCAGGGCATCATTGACCACCTGCGCACCGTGCACGACTACGAGTACCTCTACGGTCCCGACGTCCGCCGCAGCTCCGAGACGTTCGACGACGCCTTCCTGCCCGACGTCGCCGCCCCCGCCCTCGAGGCGATAAACCCCGGCATCATGCATCAGGCCATCGACGCCGCGATCACCAAGCTCAAGGAGATCGAGGGCGGGACCCTCGTCGCCAAGAACAAGGTCTTCATGGACATGCTCCAGGGCGGCGTGGAGGTCCGTTGGTTCGACGGTAAGGAGGACCGCACGGACATCGTGCGCCTCGTCGACTTCGACAGCCCCGAGCGCAACCGGTTCCACGTCGTAAACCAGTGGACTTACGTGGAGCGCGGCACAAACAAGCGCCCCGACGTCATCGTGTTCGTCAACGGGCTGCCCCTCGTGCTCTTCGAGCTCAAGTCGCCCGCCCGCGCCGAGGCCGACAACGCCGACGCCTTCCGGCAGGTCCAGAACTACAAGAAGCAGATCCCGACGCTCTTCGTCTACAACGCCTTCTGCGTCATCAGCGACATGCTGCACACCAAGGTGGGCACCATAACCTGCGGCGAGGACCGCTTCGTGGAGTGGAAGAGCGCCGACGGCAGCTACGAGGCCACCCAGTTCGCGGATTGGAAGACCCCGCTCGACGGCATGTTCCCCAAGGGCCGCCTGGTCGACATCCTCAAGAACTTCGTCCTCTTCTCCGAGGACGCGAAGATCCTCGCCGGCTACCACCAGTACTTCGCCGTGAACAAGGCCCTGGCCACCGTGCGCGAGGCGATTGGCGGCGACGGCCGCGGCGGCGTCTTCTGGCACACCCAGGGCTCGGGCAAGTCGCTCTCCATGGTCTTCCTGGCGCACCTGCTCGAGGAGGAGCTGGACAGCCCCACGCTCGTCGTCATCACCGACCGCAACGACCTCGACTCGCAGCTCTTCGCGCAGTTCTCCAAGTGCTCCGACTTCCTGCGCCAGGTGCCCGTCCAGGCCCAGAGTCGCGCGGACCTCGCCCGGCAGATATCGTCCAGACGCGCCAACGGCATCATCTTCACGACCATGCAGAAGTTCGAGGAGGGCGAGGAGCCCCTCTCGGACCGCGAGAACGTCGTGGTCATGGTGGACGAGGCGCATCGCGGCCAGTACGGCTTCGACGAGAGGTTCGACGCCGACGGCAAGCGCCACACCGGCACCGCCCTGCTCATCCGCCGCGCCCTGCCCAACGCCACCTTCGTGGGCTTCACCGGCACGCCCATCTCCATGGAGGACCGCTCCACCCGCGACGTCTTCGGCGACTACATCGACGTCTACGACATGACGCAGGCGGTCGAGGACCACGCCACGCGCCCCGTCTACTACGAGAGCCGCGTCGTGGCGCTCAAGCTCGACAAGGGCATCCTCGCCAAGGTCGACGAGGAGTACGAGCGCCTCACCGCCGAGGCGAACGCCGAGACCATCGACGCCAGCAAGCGTGACTTCGCCAACCTCGACGCCGTGCTCGGCGCCCCCGAGGTCATCGACGCCCTCTGCGACGACATCGTCGACCACTACGAGAGCAACCGCGCCTCTGAGCTCACCGGCAAGGCCATGATCGTCGCCTACTCGCGCCCCGCGGCGATGGAGATCTACCAGCGCATCTGCGAGCTGCGCCCCTCCTGGAGGGAGAAGGGCAAGCTCGGCGTAGTGATGACCATGGGCAACCAGGACCCCGAGTGGTGGTTCGACGTCGTGGGCAACAAGGCGCACGTCAAGGAGATGGCCAAGCGCTTCAAGGACGACTCGGACCCCCTGAAGATCGTCATCGTGGTGGACATGTGGCTCACGGGCTTCGACGTGCCGAGCCTCGCCACCATGTACGTCTACAAGCCCATGAAGGGCTACAACCTCATGCAGGCCATCGCCCGCGTGAACCGCGTCTACAAGGACAAGGAGGGCGGCCTGGTGGTCGACTACGTCGGCATCGCCAACGCCCTCAAGCGGGCCATGCGCGACTACACCAAGCGCGACCAGAAGAACTACGGCGACATGGACATCGCCGAGACCGCCTACCCCAAGTTCCTCGAGAAGCTCGCCGTGTGCCGGGACAAGATGTTCGGCTACGACTACGCGGAGTTCATGACGGCCGAGTCCGCCGCGCGCCGAAGCGAGCTCATCACGGGAGGCGTGAACCACGTGCTGGCCCCGGCCGACGAGGACGGCGCCCGCGACTTCGTGGAGCAGGCCGGCGTCATGCTCAAGGCCTACGGCCTCTCCAAGAGCCGCGCCACCGACGCCCAGCGCGTGGAGGCCGGCTACTTCCAGGTCGTGCGCGAGCTCATCGTACAGCTCACCGAGCAGGGCGGCAACCCCGACGGAGGCAACAGGGGCAAGCTAACCCTCGCCCAGGTCAACGAGCGCATCAACGCCCTACTCGAGCAGAACATCGTCCACACCGACGGCGTGATCGACCTCTTCAAGGTAGAGGACGAGACCGTCTCGGTCTTCGACCCCTCCTTCATCGCGAGCCTCTCGCGCATGAAGGAGCGCAACCTCGCCTACGAGCTGCTGAAGAAGCTCATCGACGAGCAGATCCGCGGCTACCGCAAGAGGAGCGTCACCCAGGCCAAGAAGTACTCCGAGCTCATGCAGGGCATGGTCAACGGCTACCTCAACGGGCAGCTCACGAACGCCGAGGTGTTCGAGGAGATGCTCAAGATGGCCAAGGAGATGATGCGGGAGAACGAGAGGGCCAAGGACATGGGGCTCAGCGAGGAGGAGTTCGCCTTCTACGAGGCCCTCACCCAGCCGCAGGCCGTGGCCGACTACTATAGGGAGAACAACGACGAGCTCGTGGCCATCACCCAGGAGCTCGCCGCCAAGATGCGCGAGATGCGCACCGTGGACTGGCAGAAGAAGCAGAGCGCCCGCGCGGCCATGCGCGTCGCCATCAAGCGCCTGCTCAAGCACCACAAGTACCCGCCCGAGGGCATGGAGTACGCGCTCTCCACGGTGATGGAGCAGTGCGAGCTCTGGGCGGACAACGAGGCATAGGAGACTTCACATGGCAAAGGCCAAGGACAAGAACACCGCCGACGTCGGCTTCGAGAAGCAGCTGTGGGACGCCGCCAAGATCCTGCGCGGCAACATGGACGCCGCCGACTACAAGAACGTCGTGCTCGGCCTCATCTTCCTCAAGTACCTCTCCGACCGCTTCGACGAGCGCTACCGGGAGCTCGTGGCGGAGGGCTACGGCGACGAGGAGGACCGCGACTGCTACGTCGAGAAAAACGTCTTCTTCGTGCCCGAGGAGGCCCGCTGGGCGAGCGTGGCCAGGGAGGCCCACACGCCCGAGATCGGCCAGGCCATAGACAACGCCATGCGCGCCATCGAGCGCGAGAACGACGCCCTGAAGGACGTCCTGCCCAAGAACTTCGCTCGGCCCGAGCTGGACAAGCGCCGCCTGGGCGAGGTGGTCGACCTCTTCACCAACGTGCAGATGAGTGACGGCGAGAGCGAGAAGGACCTGCTGGGCCGCGCCTACGAGTACTGCCTCTCGCAGTTCGCCTCGCTTGAGGGTAAGAACGCCGGCGAGTTCTACACCCCCTCGTGCATCGTCCGCACGCTGGTGGAGATCCTGCAGCCGTTCCACGGCCGCGTGTACGACCCCTGCTGCGGCTCGGGCGGCATGTTCGTGCAGTCCGCGGCCTTCGTCAGCCACCACGGCGGCAACGTTGTGCAGGACATCACCGTGTTCGGCCAGGAGAGCAACCCCAACACGTGGAAGCTCG
>CAZEHG010000166.1:0-3838 GCA_964512475.1 uncultured Atopobium sp. | reverse complement strand
GTGCGGCATCTCGCCGAAGCCGATGCCCTTGCCGGTGGCAATAAGCTCGCGCCCCCCGCCGTCGAGGCAAACGGCCGTGTTGTGGTTGATGCGCCTGATGGCCTGCACGCGTGTCCTCCTGTAACGGTCCCTGAGGTTTTGAGTGTATCCCACGCGCACTGAATGGCGTCGTGGGGATCTACCCTGCTTGTGGAGTCAGTTTTGGGCCTAAAAGTGACTCCAGAAGCAGGGTAGACGCGTTCGGCAGTCGCAAAGCCGCGCTCGCCGAACGTCCTGTGCCTAGACGGTGCTCGGCTGGGCATAAATCACCTTCACTCGGGAGGTGGTGCGGTGAGCAAAGAGGTGGATGCGAGAGTCGAGGGGTGGATGGCCGTGTCCGAGCGGGAGCGGACTTGCTATGTGCCTCAGGGAAAGAGTGAGGCGCGCTGTTTGGCGCGCCGTGTTGGCAAGGGGATCGTCAGGCCGGCACGAGGGCTCTATGCGCGCCAGGATGTTTGGGACAAGCTGGAGCCCGACGAGCAAGCGGTCTGGATTATTCGTGGGATGGCCGGGCTACGCCCCGGCTTGGCTTTTTGCGGGCCGTCGGCGGCGATCATTCATGGTCTCGATGTCCCCTGGCGGGCGCTCGATCGCGTCCACGTGGCGGAACAGAGCGGTTGTCATGCGCGCTCGGATGGCTTGACGATTCGCCATGAGTATTCGGGCGAGCTCACTCAAGTCGATGGTGTCCGGGTTACTCCGTATATACGGGCCGTCGCCGACTGCTTGCGCTGGCTTCCCTTTCCGGACGCGCTGGCCGTGGCGGACTCCGTCCTTAAGGATATGGGGTGGTCGGCCGAAGCATTGGCTTCGCGCATTGAGGAAGAGCTTTCTTGTTGTGCTGGCAAGGCCTCCGCGGCGAAGGTCGCGCTATGTGCCGATGCGACGAGCGATAACGCAGGCGAGTCGATCGCCCGCGGCGTGATGCTCGAGCTTGGGTACGCCAGGCCGGTTCTTCAGTTTGAGGTCCCGGACTTTGTGGAGCCTTGGCGCAAATACTATATCGACTATGCCTGGCTTTCTGAAGAGGGCGTCCCTCTGGTGTTCGGAGAGCTCGATGGGTATCGGAAGACGGAGAACGCCGCATACATGGGAGGCCGCAGCGCAGAGCGTGTGCTCTTGGACGAGAGACGACGGGAGTCGCGTATTTCGCTGCTAGGTGTGCCGATCGTGCGATTCTCGCTTGCTCAGGCGCTCCGTGACTGGGAGTTCGCGCTGTTGCTTGACTCCTACGGGGTGCCTCACGCTCAGTAGAGGGGGTGCGCATCTCGTCTACCCTGCTTGTGGAGTCAGTTTTGGGCCTAAAAGTGACTCCAGAAGCAGGGTAGACGTGTGTCCACCCGGCTTATGGAGCCATCGGCTAGAATTGAGGGCGATAAGAAGCGCACGTCGCGGCCGGGGTCCTGGTGGATTTCGGCTTTTGCGCGTGCGACGGCTGGCTGACGCGGCGGCGCGCCGGCCGCGGAACGCCGATCGTCGGAAGGCATCCCCCTATGCTGATTAACCGGGTCTCTCGCCAGATCATGAACACGCCGGAGCTTGAGCCGCTGGTCCGCGCCCTGCGCGCGGGAGAGGACGCCACCCTCGCGGTCGCGCAGTCGGCGCGCCCGCTGCTCCTGGCATCCATCTGGGCCGACGATCCGCGTCCCTGTCTCTTCGTCGTGTCCGGCGAGGAGGCCGCTGACCGCGCAGCCCGTGCTCTTGCGGCATGGCTCGGTCAGGATGTCGTGTGTCGCTACCCCGACCGCCGCGACTACCCGTGGAGCGAGAAGGCCCCGGATGACGCAGCTATCGGCGCCCGTTGCCAGGCGGTCGCGCGCCTTGCCGAGGGCGAGCGCTGCGTCGTCGTGGCCTCTGCCCGCGCGCTCCTGCGTCGCGTGCCGCCCGCGGGCTCCGGCTACTACGCGAGCTCAACCTTCACGGTGGGTGACGAGGTGCCCTTCGACGAGGTGCCCGCCCTGCTCGTCGGCATGGGCTACGCGGACAACGGCGAGGTCGACGCTCCCGGCAGCTTCCATGTGCACGGCGACGCGGTAGACGTCTTTCCCGCGCAGGCCACGAGCCCCGTGCGCATCGAGTTCTTCGGCGACGAGATCGACCGCGTTCGGCGCATGGTGGCGGCGACCGGCCAGACCATCGGCGAGCTCGAGTCCGTGACCGTCTCGCCGTGTCGCGAGATGGCCCTGACCGACGAGACCGTGGCCCGCGCCGAGGAGGTGCTCTACAAGCGCGCTCAGAACGACAACGCCTTGGCTGCTGACCTGGAGCTCATCGAGGCTCGCGCCGACCAGCCCTCTCTCGAGCGCTACCTGCCCGAGCTCTACGGCGCCACCGCCACCCCCATCGACCACGCGAGCGACCGGACGCTCGTTGTGCTCGCCGAGCCGCGGGCCCTCTTCGACGACTGTATGCGCGCCGCCGACGAGGTCGCCCAGGCCGCGAGCGTGGCGCGCGTCTCGACCCAGGGGCTCTTCACGAACCCGCGTCAGCTCGACTTCGGCCGCCAGCAGCGCCTGAGCTTCGCGTCGATGCTGCGCGCCGGCGCCGGCGCCTCGACGGCCGCGCTCGAGGTCCGTCAGCCGGGCGTCAACGGCTCGGAGTCGAAGCTCCTCGGCCGCGTGAGGCAGCTTGTCGCCGATCGGTCCGCCGTGATATTCGCCGTGCCTGACCGCGCCGCGCGCGAGGCCCTTGAGCTGCGGTTCAACGACGAGGGCATTCCCTTTGCCGAGTCGCTCGGCGCCGCGCCCGAGAACGCGCACGACGTCACCGACCCGGACGCCCGCTTCGACGCGCCGCCCCTGCCACGCGACCGCGTGACCTTCGTCGACGCGCCGGTCCCGGCGGGTGTCGTCATGCCGGAGGCCCGCCTGGGCATCCTCTCGGTCGACGACCTCACCTCGCGCACGGCCAAGGCCCGCCGCCGAGCCAAGCGCGTGGACCCCACGAGCGTGACCTTCCCCTTCAAACCTGGCGATTACGTCGTCCACGCCACGCACGGCATCGCGCTCTTCTCCGAGATTGTCCGTCAGGAGGTGGGCGGCAAGGAGCGCGACTACTTCCTTCTTGCCTACGCCGGCGGCGACAAACTTTTCGTGCCGCTCGAGCAGGTCGACCGCCTGACGCGCTACGTCGGCCCCGACGGCGACTCGCCGCGTCTGACCCGCCTGAACACGGCCGACTGGTCGCGCGCCACGGGCAAGGCCCGCAAATCTGCGAAGAAGCTCGCCTTCGACCTCGTCGACCTGTATACTCGGCGCAGCTCGGTGGCCGGTTTCGCTTTCTCTCCTGATACACCGGCGCAACAGGACATGGAGTCGTCCTTCTCTTACGAGCTCACGCCCGACCAAGCGAGCGCCGTGGCCGACATCAAGGCCGATATGGAGGCCAAGAAGCCCATGGATCGCCTGCTCTGCGGCGACGTCGGCTTCGGCAAGACGGAGGTCGCCCTGCGCGCGGCCTTCAAATGCTGCCAGGACAGCCGCCAGGTCATGGTCTTGTGCCCCACGACCATCCTCGCGCAGCAGCACTACGAGACGTTCTTCGAGCGCTTCAGCCCGTTCGACCTCAAGGTCGCGGTGCTCTCGCGCTTCGTCACGCCGGCCCAGCAGCGCCGCGCGCTCGCCGGCTTCGCGGACGGCTCGGTCGATGTCCTTGTGGGCACGCACCGGCTTCTTTCCGCCGATGTCAACCCGTATGACCTGGGGCTCGTTATCATCGACGAGGAGCAGCGCTTCGGTGTTCAGCACAAGGAGCAGCTCAAGAACATGCGCGAGCAGGTCGACGTCCTCACGCTCTCGGC
>CAZEHG010000165.1:0-3866 GCA_964512475.1 uncultured Atopobium sp. | reverse complement strand
ACGCGCGCTTGAGGAAGCGGTAGACGATGCGGCGGCGCAGGCGCTCGGCGGCGGCTTCCGTGGCGGGGTCGGGCTCGGGGTCGCCCATGCCGTCGGCTTCCGTTGCGGTAAGGGACACGGGCTTCTTGCCGTCGGCGGGCGAGGACGCGGACGCAGGGGCGGATGCCGAAGCGGCGGCGGAAAAAGGCGTCTGGACCAGATCGCCGACGAGGGCTGCAGCTTCAGCTTTCATCTTGTCCATGCACATCCTTTCCGCCGACATGCGCCAATCGTTTCCCGGTCATCCAAATCTTCATTTTATACGCGCGCAGGCGGCGGCCCTTTGTCGTTCATCAATGTAATTAGACATTGGTTGAACGCACACACAGATCCGCCGAGCAGACGTTGGTTGATTCGAGAGTTGCGCAGCGCGCGCACCAGACGCGCATCACAAAAGGCTCGGGGCGACGCACGGCGAGGGGCGGCCTGCCCCAAGCCCCAGCCCATTGCGCAGCCGAACCGATCACCAACAGCGGTCCGCTCGGGTTGGAAATAGGCGATTGTATCACTGACTCTATCATTGATACTATCAAAACTGTATCATGATAGAGTCAGTGATAGAGCCAGCCAACGGGGAGGTTTCATGGCTATCCCCATCAGCATGCAGGCGATTCTCGACGGGAACGTTGTTGAGGACGAGCGCATCGAGCTCAAGGAGACATGGGACCCGCAGGCTTCGCTCAAGACCATCTGCGCCTTTGCCAACGACCTCAACAACTGGGGCGGCGGCTACATCGTCATCGGCATACGCGAGCTGCCCGACGGAAAAAGGGAGGTCGTCGGCGTCCCTGCGGCGAGCATCGACTCGTGGATGAAGGATATCCTCAACAAGTGCAAGCTGATTCAGCCCGACTACATGCCGATCTCCGAAGTGGTCGAGCACCAGGACAGGCACTTCATCGTCCTTTGGTGCCACGGCGGCAGCGTGCGCCCCTACTCCTCCCCCAAGTCGATGGGCAAGAAGTCCGAGCGTGTCCATTGGGTGCGTAGGCTCTCGTCGACGGTCGCGCCGAGCAACGAGGAGGAGCTCGACCTGTACACGCTGTCGAACAACGTACCGTTCGACGACAGGCCCAACCACGAGGCCGACTTTTCCGACCTAAACCCGATCCTGGTCAAGGCATACCTGAAGGCAGTCGGAAGTTCCCTGTATGAGGAGTTCGACCTCATGAGCTTCGAGGACGTTTGCCGCAGCATGCACATTGCGGCGGGCCCGTCGGAGTACGTAAAGCCGCTCAATGTGGGACTGTTGTTCTTCTCGACCGACCCGCGCAAATACTTCCCCTATGCCCAGATCGACGTGGTGGAGTTCCCGGACGGAGAGGGCGGCGACACCCTCATTGAGCACACGTTTACCGGCCCGCTGAACCAACAGCTCGAGGACACGCTCCGCTACCTCGGCAATAACGTGGTCAAGGAGATCGTCGTCAAGCAGTCGGACGGCTCCCCCAGCGAGCGGTTCTGCAACTATCCGCCCGAGGCGCTGAAGGAGGCGCTTGCAAACGCCGTCTACCAAAAGGGCTACGACTCGCGCGAGCCTATTGAGGTGCGGGCCCTGCCAGACAGGATCGAGATCTTGAGCCACCCGGGCGCGGATCGCTCCATCAGCCTTCAGGGGCTCAAGGATTACCGCATGGCATGCAGGCGCTACCGCAACCGTCGCATCGGCGAGTTCCTTAAGGAGCTCGGCCTGACCGAAGGACGTAACACGGGCATCCACAAGATCCTGCGGGCGCTGAGGCAGAACGGCTCGCCGGACCCCCTGTTCGAAACCGACGAGGAGCGGCTGTACTTTATGGTGACGCTCTACGAGAGGCCGGTCGAGGGCAGCGGCTCTTCGACTGGTAATCGCGTCAGAAGCCATCGTGGACAAGAGGACCGCAGGTCAGAGGTGTTGGCATACCTGCGGGAAAACTCCCGCGCCACCATCGCCGAAACATCGCAGGGGCTCGGGATTCCAACGGCCACGCTCAACCGCGATATCGCCGCGCTGCGAAAGGCCGGGAGGCTTTCGGGCAATTCGCGCGTCGGCTGGACGGCGGCCGAGAGCTAGGGTCGACGGTACGAGCGGTGATAACGTTGACGGGGCTGTCTGGGCATGGACGTATTTTCCCGACTAAGGATTCCGTATTTTCCCGATTGTTGTTTCCGTATTTTCCCGACTGTGAATGGCGTAAAATCCCTATTGAATAATCAATTGCCAGATAAGCGGTGGTAAAAATGAGCGACGTCTTGACCCCGAACGGATACAAACCCCGGCTTATAGAAGACCGCCTGGACTCCCTTATGGCGGCCTTCGGCTGCGTGGAGATCACAGGACCCAAGTGGTGCGGAAAAACATGGACCGCCCGCTCAAGGGCCGCGAGCATGACCAAGCTCGACGAGGCCACGGAGCGCGAGGCGGCCGAGCTCGACCCCTCCCTCGCCCTGCTCGGCGCAACGCCCCACCTTGTCGACGAATGGCAGGAAGTACCCGCCGTCTGGGATGCGGCAAGGCGCTACGTCGACGATTCGGGCAACAAACGTGGATCTCTTATCCTCACGGGGTCGACCTCCCTCAAAAAGGACCTGCGGAGCGAGGTCCGCCACAGCGGTACCGGTCGGATAGCACGGCTCTCCATGCGGCCCATGAGCCTGTATGAATCCGGTGACTCGGACGGAAGCGTCTCGCTAAAGGCGCTGCTAGACGGAGCACCGCTTCAGCCCGCCCGCGCCGAGGCCTCCGTCGAGGACGTCGCGCGTTGGTGCGTGCGCGGCGGATGGCCCGCCAACCTTGGCCTTTCTGACGACGCGGCGGCGGAAACGGCGGCTCAATACATCCAATCCGTCCTTGACGTAAACGTGATTGATGAGGGGCGCTCCCCCGAGACCGCGCAGGCACTCATGCGAGCGCTCGCCATGAACGCGAGTCAGGCGGCCACGTACAAGACGCTTGCAAAGGACGCCGCCCGTGGAGGAAAGCCCGTCACAGAGGACACCGTTGTCGCCTACCTCGACCTTTTCGACAGGCTAAAGCTCACCGAGCAACTTGGGGGCTGGGAGCCTCCCGTGCGCTCGAAGGCGCGTGTCCGCGTGAAGCCCAAGCGCTATTTCTGCGATCCGTCCCTGGCCGCCGCCCTGCTCGGAGCCAGCACGCAAAGCCTCCTGCACGATACGCAAACGCTCGGCTTGCTGTTTGAGAACCTTGTGCTCAGGGATCTGCGGGTGTTTCTCTCGACGTATGCGGGGCTCGGGAACGCCGTACACTACTACCGCGACGAGAACGGACTTGAAGTTGACGCCATCCTTGAGCACGGCGGTCGTTGGGCGGGCGTCGAGATCAAGCTCAGCGACACCAAGGCGGATGACGGCGCCGAGGCGCTGCTCTCGCTCCGCAAGAAGATGCTGGCCAATGAGGCCAGCCAGAGCCTGGAGCCGGCTTTCCTCGCGGTTATCGTCGGGCGAGGAAACCTCGCCTACACCCGCAAGGATGGCGTGATGGTTATTCCCGCGGCAACGCTCACGGCATAAGGCGCAGGCGGACACGCTGCGGGGACGGGCGGTGCGCAAATATCGCAACCGCTGGGGCGCTGAGGCGAATCGGCACCCGCTGCTGTGGAACTCTGACTTTTGCACGACTTAATTCAATGAGGCGGAGTATTGGGCGGGTTTTCAACCGACCCAACTGTGAAGGCAGCGGATCTGCAGGCCTTGATACTCGGCCAGGCCAAATTTAGTCGTGCAAAAGTCGGAGTTTGGTTTCTGGAGGGCAATATATCCCCCCCGGAGCGCCCCGCGGCGGCGGCGCGCCGGTTACGCCAGCTCGGTCATGCCGGCAAGGTAGCTGT
>CAZEHG010000164.1:0-3882 GCA_964512475.1 uncultured Atopobium sp. | reverse complement strand
CATGGCGAAGATGGACGAGTTCTGAATCTCACTCAAAGGTGGACCCCTTTCGAACAACGGGGCCCCGGTCGTCATGGTCGCTGCCTGCAGTGCCAAAAATAACAAATAGAGGCGTCTACGTGGAAACTTGCATGCTCTCGGGGGCCGACAGATACGGTTGTGCGGGCCCCATGCCCACACACCACGATAGGTTACCTTTAGTGAGCTGGTTTTTTCAAGCCATTGTTTGGGGTAAATTTGGTTTCTACGCAGGCTCGCCACGCGCGCGACGCGCACGGCGGCGGGCAAACCCCCACGCGAAATGGCCAGGCATCATGATACAGGCTGTGCTCTTCGATCTGGACGACACGTTGCTCTCCCTGAACCTCACGGCATTCCTCGGGCGCTACGTCAACGGCGCCTCAGGCCTCCTCGCCCGCGCGAGCGGGAAGCTGCGCGTGAACATCATGGGCGCCTACACGCGCGCCTGGCTCGCCGTCGAGGGCGAGAACCGCAAAGACCGTCTCACGAACCAGCAGCTCATCAACTCGATCTTGTTCAAGCAGACGGGCATCCCTCTCGACGACCCCGTGATCGACGACATGATCCGTTGCTACGAGGAGTCCGTCGTGCCGCGCCTCGGCGGGGGCATCGTGCGCGCAGAGCCCAAGCGCGGCGCCCGGGAGGCCGTCGACACCGTCTGGGGCATGGGCCTCACCTGCGCCCTGGCCACGAACCCCGTCGTGTCGAAGGCCTGCGACCTCGCGCGCATGGCCTGGGCGGGCTTCGCCGAGGACGACTTCGCCCTCATCTCCTGCGCCGAGAACTCGACACGCGCAAAGCCCTGGGCCGACTACTACGAGGAGTTCTGCGGCAAGCTCGGCCTCGCGACCGAGGAGTGCCTCATGGTCGGAAACGACGCCAAGCGCGACTTCGCGCACCCGGCGTGCGGCCTGCGCACCGTCTACGTAGGGCACGCGCGCCCCACGCGCGCCGTCTGGAGCGGACACATGGACGAGCTCGCCGCCGCACTCCCGCGCATCGTCGAGGAGGCCAACGAGGCCGACGCCTAAGCCGACCTGGGGCCGCCCTTCTTCGCAAAGGCGCTCTCGGCATCGGCGATCATGCCGGCGGCCTTCGAGCAATGCCCGTCCGCGTGAGACGAGCAGGACCCCCCGCAGTCGGAGCAGCCGTTCTTCTCCTTGCGCAGGAGCGAGCGGACCGAGAAGAAGATTGTTGCCGCGACGGCGGCGAGGATGACGATGTCTGCGATGCTCGGCATGTTGCCCTTTCGTGAAGGCTTTCGTGAAGCGCCCGAGAAGTCGGTTCTTGTCGTGGCGACAGATAGTTAACCTGGGTAAACTGTCATTGTTAATCATGTCTAACTATAGGGTTAGGCAAGAAGGGCCCTTTGTCCTTCTCACAATCTCCAAGGAGGGAGAACAATGGCAGAAGACACGATGAAGCTCGTCCTTATCCGGCACGGCGAGTCCGAGTGGAACAAGCTCAACTTGTTCACCGGCTGGACCGACGTGGAGCTTTCCGAAACCGGCGAGAAGGAGGCGGCCGCCGGGGGCCGCGCCCTCAAGGATGCCGGCTTCGACTTCGACATCTGCTACACCTCCCGCCTTAAGCGCGCCATCCACACCCTGAACCTCGTGCTCAAGGAGATGGACCGCGAGTGGCTGCCCGTCGTCAAGAGCTGGAAGCTCAACGAGCGCCACTACGGCGCCCTCCAGGGCCTGAACAAGGCCGACGCCGCCGCCGAGCACGGCGACGAGCAGGTCAAGATCTGGCGCCGATCTTTTGACATCTGCCCGCCCGAGCTCGAGCCCGGCGACGAGCGCGACCCGCACGTCCAAGAGCAGTACCGCGACGTCGCTCCCGACCAGCTCCCCCTCACCGAGTGCCTGAAGGACACCATCGCCCGCGCCTGGCCGTTCTTCGAGGACGAGATCCGCCCGCAGATGCTCGCCGGAAAGCGCGTCCTTGTCGCCGCCCACGGCAACTCCCTGCGCTCCCTCGTCATGAAGTTCGAGAAACTGACCCCCGAGGAGATCCTCGAGGTCAACATCCCCACCGGCGTGCCGCTGGTCTACACCTTCGACAAGGGCTTCAACGTCCTCGACAAGCGCTACATCGGCGACCCCGAGACCATCGCCGCAAAGATCGACGCGGTGGCCAACCAGGGCAAGGCGAGGAAGTAGCGAATATTCGCCGAGCATAAGCCCCCGGCCGAGAGCCTTCGCAGACGGCGGGGGGCTTATGCATAGAGAGAAGCCCTCTTAACGGATTCGGGCCGCAACTTAACGATCTGAGTCGCGAGGCGACGGGGCGAGCTCTTCCATCCGGTAGGTCGAATACCCCTCGTAGCGGTAGCTTTGCTCGATGCCCTTCATGTAGACCTGGCGGTCATCGACCTTGTCGGTCAAGGCGCGGGAGAGCAGCGCCTTTATCTCGGTATCGCGAACGGGGCTGCGCTCCATGGCAAGAAGGTAATCCTCCTTGTCCACAAGGCTCCAGTCGACGACAAGTCCGAGCTGCGCCCTAAGAATCGCGTCGAGCCAAATGCGAGTGCTTCTGCCGTTGCCTTCCCTAAAGGGATGGGCGACGTTCATCTCGACGTACTTCTCAACGATCTCATTGAATGTGGCCTGAGGCATCTTGTCGATCTCGTCGAGTGCTGCGGCAAGATAAAGCCGCGGGACGAAGCGGAAATTCCCCTTCGCGAGATTGACATCGCGAAGCCTCCCCGCAAAACCATAGACATCCTGGAACAGATAGGCGTGGATCTGGGAAAGACCTTTGTACGTACCGACCTCGAAGGTATCCAGCAAGCCCAATTCGAACAGCTCGGCTGCACGCTTTTTGGTGAGTCGCTCCTCCGCGAGCGCGAGCTCGACGTCGTTGGTTATACCGAGCTTGTTCTCCAACGCCACCGGAATTCCTCCCTCTAAGCAGCAAAGCGACGATACTCTGCCCAGGTTCCTAACCGGGGGGTGATCGTCGCTCATATATCATATCACGTACCGAGACGACCCCTTATCCGGCGTTCAAGAAGCCGCTACTGGCTCTCTTTCTCCATCTGTGCACATATCAAGGCCTTAATCGTCTCCGACGGGGTGGCGTCCTGGCTTTCCAACCAGCGGTACAGCTCCATCTCATTCGGAGAGAACTTGAGGTTGACCTGCTCAGTCTTCTCCCTCTGATACTTGGCGCTCGCTCTCTTCTGCGCTTCCGTAGCTGCCATAGCCACATCACTTCCTCCTCTTCCAGAGCTTTACGACAAGCGTGGCTGCGGCGAACGAGACCACGAATAGCACCCATCTTCTTGCATCCATCATGGCGAGCTCCTATCGTTCGACCCGTGCGGAGCCCCGCAAGCTACTTCTTGCGGAGCATCTCGCGAATCGTGGCGACGATTACCGCTGCAACCAAAGACGCGAAGAACTGACGCATAGTTCACCTCCAGGATAGGTAGTCACTAAAGAACTTCTTACCATCCGGTTGTGACAACAATGGCAATCCTCCCCCACCGATGAAAAACGGCCGCCCCGCGAATCGCGGAACGGCCGTTGCTGGCAAGAAGCACTTGTTGCAAGCCTTACAGCAGGCGCAGGGAGACTTCCTTAAGCTGCTTGGAGCTGACCTCGGACGGGGCGTCGCTCATGAGGTCGGAACCGGAGCTCGTCTTCGGGAACGCCATGACCTCGCGGATGGAATCGGAGCCGGTGAGAAGCATGCACACGCGGTCGAGGCCGAGGGCGAAGCCGCCCATCGGGGGCGCACCGAACGCGAGGGCGTCGAGCAGGAAGCCGAACTGCTCGCGGGCGCGCTCCTCGGTGAAGCCGAGCATCTTGAGGATGGCCATCTGCATCTCGGCGTTGTGGATACGCATACCGC
>CAZEHG010000163.1:0-3949 GCA_964512475.1 uncultured Atopobium sp. | reverse complement strand
AGCGCGCCGCCGACGGCACCCTCATGCGCGACCCCAACAAGTGCTACTACCTCTATCGCCTCGCCCAGGGCGGTCGCAGCCAGACCGGCATCGTCGCTGCCTGCTCGCTCGACGACTACACCGGCGGCTCCATCAAGCGCCACGAGCTCACCCGCCGAGACAAAGAGGACGACCGCGTCCGCCACATCGAGGCGACCGGCTGCCAGACGGGCCCCATCTTCCTCGCCTACCGCGACGACCCGACGCTCGCTTTTCTCGTCGACGCGGCGAAGAAGGCCGAGCCGCTCTACGACTTCGAGGACGGCGAGGGCGTCCGGCAGACCGTGTGGCGCGTCGGCAGGCCCGAGGCCGTTGAGGCCCTGGAGCTCATGCTCGCGCGCATGGGCTGCGCCTACATCGCCGACGGGCATCACCGCGCGGCGTCCGCGGCGCGCGTCTGCGCGTCCATGCGCGAGGAGGCCAGCGCCTCCCTCACCGGAGATGAGCCCTTCAACCAGCTCCTGTGCGTGCTCTTCCCCGCGAGCGAGCTCACCGTGCTCCCCTACAACCGCGTGGTCGAGGACACGAACGGCCTTAGCCCGGACGAGCTCTTCGGGGCGGTCGAGGCCGCCGGCTTCGAGGTGGGCGAGCCCTCGGAAGCGCCGGTCGAGCCCGCGGAGAAGGGCGAGTTCGGCATGTACGCGGCCGGCGCCTGGAGAAAACTGCGCTGGGCTGCCGGGGAGCTTCCCGGCGACGACCCGGTGACCACGCTGGACACGTCGCGCCTGCAGGACAGGGTCCTCTCGCCCGTCCTCGGCATCGGCGACCCGAGGCTCGACCCTCGCATCAGCTTCGTGGGCGGCAACGCGCCCCTCGAGGAGCTCGAGCGCCGCGCCGGCGAGAAGGGCGTCGCCTTCAGCCTCCACGCGACCTCCGTCGACGAGCTCATGCGCGTCGCCGACGCCGGCCTGCTCATGCCCCCCAAGTCCACCTGGTTCGAGCCCAAGCTCCGCAGCGGCCTCTTCATCCGCAAGATCGCAGAGCCCCGAACGGAGTTCCGCGCCTAGGCGCGGCGCGGTCGGGCATGGCACGGCATCCGGAGAATACGGGCGGGCACGGGGACCTGGGGCGGCTCTTCGCCGCGCTGGTGGACAGCGTCGCCGAGACGGTCGCGCCGGCGCGCGAGGCCGCGCTCGACTTCGACGTCGACCGCCTGGGGCGCGAGCTCGCCTCGGCTAAGGACCCGTTGGGGCTTCTCGCCGCCTTCGCCGCCCAGGCCAAGGACGCCGACGGCGCGTCCGCCCTGGAGCTGCGCCTGGCCGAGCGCCTCGATGAGGCGGGCATCTTCGCCGATGACGTGGAGCTCCCGAAGGTCCGCGTTGTCCGGCCGAGGACGAGCGGCCTCTTCTACCTGCGCATCGACGACCAGCAGATTCCCTACCTGGCCAAGTTGCGTGTCCTCGGCATCGAGGCGGCGCTGAACTCCGCGCTGCTGTGCTCGGCGCTGCTGGGCGACGCCGCGGGCGTCACGAGGGAGGGCCTCGTCCGCCTCGAGCAGCGCATCGCGCGCTCCATCGCTCAGCAGGGGGCCGAGCCCCTGGCGGAGCTCGAGGGCGAGCCCACCCGCGGCGAGTGGCACGACCGCCACGCCATAGCAGCCGGCATCGAGTGCCTGAGGCTCCCCTATCGCCTGACGGCCCGGTTCCGCGTGAACGCCGCCGCGGGATGCGCGGCCATCGAGTGCGACCTTGTCCCGCCCCGCCTCATGCCGCGCGACGCCTACGTCGACGGCATCGGGGTGGTCCCCGCCACCGAGTCGATGCGCCGCCGGGCAGCCACCGACTACAACCTGCGCCTGGTCGTGCTCCTGGCCGCCTACGCCTTCGCCGCGACCGAGGACATCGAGCGCGTCTACGTCGCCGGCGTCGTCGACACCGCGGCGCGCCACGCCTGCTATGTCTCGGCCTGCGTCGAGCGCGAGGACCTCGAGGGGATCGACCTCGCCCGCATCGAGCCCGTCTCGCTGTTCCGCTTCCTGTGCGCGACCCTCGACGAGAGGGACGGCGAGCTCACGCCCGTCCCGCAGGGCTTCTCGCTCGACGAGCCGAGGTTCTGCCCCAAGGAGCGTTTTGCCAGGCCGGAGCTCTCGGACCGCAAGCTCTCCCCCGCCGCCGCGGCCGCCCTCGGATGCCCGCGCCTCTCGGGGCTCTCGTGCGAGGAGGGCGCGCTGCGTGCCGAGGCCGGCAGGGCCGCCGCGGCCAAACTGGGCGCCACGACGGAGGCGAGCGTCCGCGCCGTCCTCGAGGTAGGACGCTCGTTCGGCGACGAAGGCGTCGAGGGGGCGTCGAGGCGCGTGGCGCGCGCCCTCATCGACGGCGAGCTCGACGAAGACGACCCGGAGGCCGTGGCAGAGGCCTTCGCCTCGCAGGGAGAGCTCGCCCGCGCGGCCGACCAGGCGACGTCCCAGCTACTGCGCGGAGAGGTGGACGCGGCGGCCCGCGGCCTCGCGGAGGCCCTTGCCCCCATCGAGGCCCAGGGCCTCTATCGCGACTCCGCAGGCGTCTCTTGGCGCGTCTTCGACGACTACGTGGACCGCATCCTGTACAACAGGCTCTTTTCGCAGGGGCGCGGCGAGGTCCGCCTCGCGCCCCGGGCCTACCTGGAGGCGCTCTCGACGCTCTCGCTCGCGGACCTCCTGCTGGGGCGCACCGACGCGGCGCTGGGGCTTTCGCGCCAGGCGGCGCGGCTCGCGCCCCTCTCCACACAGGCGGCGCTCAACTACAGCCATTGCCTCGAGCAGGCGGGGGACCTCGACGGGGCCGTCGCGGAGTGCTCGAGGATGCTCATGTGCGCGGACGAGCCGCAGGGCATCGGCTTCGGTTACGTCCATATGGCGCAGCTGCAGTTCAAGGCGGGCCGCATGCAGGCGTCGCAAGCCTGCTACCAGCTCGCCGCGAAGGTGCTGCCGCCGGGCATCGTCGACGCCACGCGCCAGATAGCGGCGCTGCTCGGCGCGACGACCCAGGAATCGCTTTCGGACGAACGCGCTCTGCGGCTGCTCAGGTCCGAGGGAATCCCGATCGCGCCCACGGAGGAGGTTTCCGAGGCCATCTACGAGGCGGCCGTCGCGTCGACGGACGAGAACCTCTTCCGCGTGGCCCGCGAGTGCGCCTACCTGCTCGTCTCGCTCACGCGCGACGACATCTTCCACGGAGTGCTCCGGTCCCTCGAGGACGAGCCGGATTACTAGGAGAGACATGACAAGGCCCCTGAACCTTTGGCCCGTGGACTTCGAGTTCGCCATCTTCGACTTCGACGGCACCCTGAGCGCCACCGAGGAGCTCTGGGAGAAGGTCGACCGCGCCTTTTTCGCCCAGAGAGGCATCGCCTACACGCCCGACGTGCACCAGACGCTCGCGACCCTCGGCTTCTCGGGCGGGGCGCGCTGGGTCCGCGAGCGCTTCGGGGTGCGCGACAGCGTCGAGGACATCTGCGACGAGTGGAACCGCATGGGCGCCGCGCTCTACGCCTCGGAGGCGACCCTGCGCCCCGGGGCAGAGGCCTACCTGGGCGCGCTCAGGCGCGCGGGCGTTCCGCTTGCCCTTGCCACGACGAACGACCCGCAGGTCCTGGCCTCGATGGCCCCGCGCGTCCGCGTGAGCGAGCTCTTCAACGCCGTCGTCTGCGGCAAGGAGGTCGGCGCGCCCAAGGACCGCCCCGACATCTACCTCGAGGCGGCCCGGCGCATCGGCGCCGACCCCTCGCGCACCGTCGTCTTCGAAGACATCCTCGCCGGGACGAGAAGCGCGAAGTTGGCCGGCTTCGCCGTCTGCGCCGTGGGCTGCACCGACCCCCTCCAACCCCGCGCCAAGCTCCGTCAGGCGGCCGACCTCTGGCTCGACGACTGGCGAGACATTCCTCTGGGTTAGCGCGCCGACCGTAAAACACCTTAATGAGGGCCTGTGCCCGC
>CAZEHG010000162.1:0-4040 GCA_964512475.1 uncultured Atopobium sp. | reverse complement strand
ACAAGCTTCCTGAAGACCCTCATCCACGTGCGCTTCTCGCCCGTCTCGACAGCAAGCAGCGTGAACCGCTCCGCCAGCGCTGCATCGTTCCTCTCGAGCGTCAGCCTGCTTAAGGACACCTTCCTGGTCGCACTAGGCGCGCGCATATCGTTCGATGGCATTGCGGATCGCCCCCACCATTCTCTCGTCCACCTTTCCGTCGTCGATCAGGTACGGGAAGCTGACCGCGGACGGCCCCACGGCCTTCGGGGCCATCCCGCGCGCCGCGTCGTCCGCCACCAGATTGATCACCAGGATCTTCTCCGCGCCGACCTTCTCCGCCTTTTGGCGGTAACGCTCTCCCTCCGACAGACCTTCGTCACCCCAGGCCTTATAGGCCGAGTACGGACCGACCTTGAAATGCTTGAAGTCGACCCAGACGCCGGTACGAGACCCATCGGCAGCCACCACCTCGTAGTCGCCGGCCCTCTCGGCACGCCGGGCATCGCCGCGCTCAAGGGACCATCTATCGCCGAGCCTTGCGGAGAGAATCGCCTCGCCTGCCTCCTCTCCAAGGGAGCCGAGGTAAACGGTCCTGTACTCGTAAGGCGTCATGTGCAGCTTGGCAACCGTGGGACCAGACTGATAGCCCTTCTCGGCAAAGCGTTCAGCCACCTCGGGCACCACCGTCACCTCGGCGAGACGGGCGTCCTCGCAAGACACCTCGCGGATGTGGGGCCATTGGCCCTCGGCATTGGCAAACGCAATGCGGCGGGCCAAACGCACCCTCGCGGGAGCGAGCGTCGCCTCACCACTGCGCGCCCACTCCAGGACGACGGAGCCGCCGTCCGCGTCGCCTTCCGCGTAGGCATAGCCCACGCAGGGCTCCGGGCTGCGCAGCAGGTTTGCCCTCCTGTCGGCGCCAACGCCAGCCGTCTCGGGATCACAGTTGAAACGAGCGAGAGCGCCGCGGCGCTCCACGTCAAAGGCCTCCAGGTCGCCCTCGCGCGCATGGTCGCTCATGAGGGCGCGCAGCCTCCTCTCGTGGGTGTTCTTGTAACGCCTTGTCCTAACCGCTGCCATGGCATCCGGCAGCAACGGGCCCACATCCTCGGCCTTCGAATCGCACAAGCTCAGCAGCTCGCGCATCTCGTAGCCAACGGGCAGGCCGCGCAACCAGGAGAAATCGCACGATTCAAGGGCGGCCTCGTCGATCACGATAGCGACCTCGGGCATCTTGCAGGTGGTGCGGCTAACGCGACCCACGCCCTGAACGATTGCCCTGGCACCTTCCACCTTGGCCGAGCGCAGCCCCTTCATCTCGAGGTATTTGCTTCCGTGCAGAACCTTCCTGATATCCCGGCATTTCTGTTTATGGTCGAGCTCACCTCTCGCCTCGTAGAGCTCTTCGCGCTCCGCAATGGCCAGGAGCTTCTTTGCCGTCCAGCCGATGGACGGGTCGCGTTCATCGGAATTGGAACCATCGCCGCGCGTAAGGCTGTTGGTCGGCTCGGCCAGGTACACGAAGTCGAAGTCCATCTCGCATGCGCCGCCGTCCGCCGGAAGGTCGTGGTCCACCCTCTTCACCGCATCCGCCAGCTTCTTGGGAACCGCGAACTGCAGGTTCTTGGAGAATCCCGCCGTGCCGTACGCTGAAAATAGGCACATGGGCCTGCCCTGCTCTGTTAGTCGGCGACAAAGTTCCTTCCAACCAACATCCCAACCACCGGCGTCCAACTCCATGAAGGCGCCGCGCGCCTCCTGGGAATCCATCTTGTGGTCCCAGTAGCCGTTACCGCTCGCGGACTCGCGCTCCACGATAAGCGCCGAGAGAGTGCGGAGGAGAGCCTTCGCCGCCGGCTTCTCGGCGGACCTCATATTGAACGGCTGAAGAATGAGCGCCGCGTAGTGTCGCCCCGTAGTCACGCCGGAGGCCCATGCCGCCACGGCCTTCACGGCCTTGATGACCCTCTGGAGGCTGTAGCAGACACTGTTGCACACATTCTCGCCTTCCTTGGCGTTCTCCTCGCACTCCTTGATGAGCTCACGCACGCCTTCGCCGCAGGCCAGCTCCTCGACAAAAGCCTCGCTAGGGCAGATCTTTCGCGCGGCGTCCTTTGCGAGCCGGGCGATCTCCTCCGCGCGGGCGCGCTGCTCGCAGGAGAAGTAAAAAGAAATCAGCCTCGAGAGGTCCTCCTCCGGCCCAACGGCGCCGACCGCTACGTCGTAGCGGCGCGCATCGGCGTCGTTCACCGTCTCAGTCAGCGAGAGGATTTCCTCCCCCAAGGCCCTGACCTGCGGGTCGTTTGGCATCACGGCGCGAACGTCGCGCAGATAATCGAAGCCGAAGTTGCGAACCGTGGGGGCCTCGCAGGTCGCGCTCATGGCGACGCAAGGCGCCTTTGCCAAAACATGGGAGAGCATCGCGCAGGGCAGTGAGTCGACGGCAGCCCTGTAGATGCGTGTCGTCTCGGGATGGTCCTCGCCGTCCTCGAGCTCGATGAAGCCAACGCCTCGCATATAGACGGAATCATCCTTTGAGCCCGATGCCGCAGCCGCGAACCCAGCAGAACTCGCGGGCGCGACCAGTTCTTTCCATGCTTCGGCATCGCCCGACGCGCTACCGTGAATACCGAGCGCATCGATCACAGCGCCCGCGGACCAACCCATCTCGGCTCCAACGGCGCCCATGAATATGCCGTCCCTGACACGCACGCATAAAGCCAGGTGCCTGCGAACTATGTCGCACGCTCCAACAAGTCGGCTCAAGACGCGCGGCAGCGGCGCGGTCGCCGGATCATCGGGGTTGGCCTGGCCGCCGCCTTTCTTGATAATGTTGGCGCTCTCGGCCGTCAGGTCAACAATCAGAGACGCGCACTCGCCCCTGCCGCCACCGACCGATAGGTTATCCTCACCAAAGATGAGCCTGTCTCCCAAGAGCCCCCCGTCCGTCTTGAACGACTTGCTCAGCCGCAGGTCCCCGTAGACAGACTCGACCACATCGGAAACCTTTTTGAAGCTCCAATCGAGCCGAGAAATATCTCTATCCAGGTCGCGCATCGTATACACGCCCCGCAGTACCGCCGAGCCGGCGTACCGGTCTGACATGGCTTTGCCGAACTCGGCTTTCCACGCCTTCGGGTCAGCCTTGATAAGCCCGCCGAGCTCGCTTGTCTCCTCGCGGAGTCGGTCGTGCATGAAGCGCACAACGTCGTCCGGCTGATAACGAATGGCGTCCTCCACCGATTTCTCCAGCACGGCCCTTTTGAGCTGGTCGAACTCGTCGATGATGTACACGCACTTCTCGGCGGCCGTTGCGCCAGCAAACGATATGCGTCCGCTGACCACGGTATCGACTCTGGAAATCCACTTCTGCGGCGTCATCACGAGGACGCGCGGACGGGCAGTGGCGAGACGGGACGCGGGCCAGAGCCGGCGCAGAGAGTCTCCATCATCAAGAGCCTCGGCCAGCGCGCGGTCGCGTACCTTCCTCCTAAGATCCCTTTCGAGCCTCTCGAACTCGCGCTTGAGCGGAGCGCTGACCGCCGGGTCTCTGTAGGCACCCTCCTTCCTGTGTGTGTCGCGCGCATGCCTCCATGTCCCGGCGATTTTTGCGTTCCACTCCTCGTCGTCCGCACACATCAGCGGGCAGGGCCACTCTCCAATACCGCCCGTGGCAAGCCTCTCGTCGTCGAACCACTTCCCAAGGCCTTCCCTGTTTGACGGGACCCACAGGGCCATGTCATCGGCCTCCTCGGGGGCGTGGCCGAGCTCGACCAGTCGACTCCTGATGCTGGCCGCAAAGGACTTGCAGTTCTCCTTCTGGGGAATCACCACGACGATTGCGTTGCGGCCGGGAAGCCTGGCGAAGTTGCCGCGGGCGTCGGCGCCCGCATGCAGCACGTCGGCGCACCAGCGCACGCCGGCGACGTAGTTCTTGCCCGAGCCCGTAACGGAAACCATCGGGTACAGGCCGTAGTTCTTATGCAGGGCGACGTCGATAAACTCGTACATCGCGTCTTGGCGCTTGAGATAGGGGTTCTTCTCGGCGGTTCCGGAAG
>CAZEHG010000161.1:0-4069 GCA_964512475.1 uncultured Atopobium sp. | reverse complement strand
CGATGCCGATGCCCTCGGCGCCCTCGTTGCGCTCGATGACCTCGTGGGCGATGCGCGTGAGCGCGCGGCCCATAGCCTGCTCGTCCATGATCTGGGCCTTGAGCCTGGCTTCCTCCATGGGACTCCCTTCTCCCGACAAAAAAGATGCCCTGGCCGAAGCTCGGTACAGGACACCCAGTGAAAAGGCATATGAAACAGCCCGGAGGCTTACACCTTGCTGGTCTCTCGTACCGCGCTTAAAGGTTTTGTCTCACCTTACAACCGCGGTGTCCGGCCCGCAAGAAGCAAATACGAAAAGACCGGCGATGCCGCTACTTGAACTGGTTCTCGTACGCCAGGAGGACCTCGGCAGAGGGGCCGTCCATGCGCTGCTGGCCCTTCTCGATCCAGACGCAGCGGTCGCAGATCTCGGACACCTGCTGCATGGAGTGGCTGACAAAGAGGACCGTGACGTTGCCGGACTCGATGAAGGACCGGATGCGGTTGAGGCACTTCTCCTGGAAGAACACGTCGCCAACGGAGAGGGTCTCGTCAACGATGAGCAGGTCGGGCTCTGTGACGGTGGCGATCGCGAAGGCAATGCGCGCCACCATGCCGCTGGAGTAGTTCTTGAGCGGCATCTCGAGGAAGTCCTGGAGCTCGGCGAAGTCGACGATCTCCTGAAGGTGCTCGTCGATGAAGTCCTTGGTGTAGCCGAGAAGGGCACCGTTGAGATAGATGTTCTCGAGGGCGGTGAGCTCGGGGTCAAATCCCGCGCCCAGCTCGATCAGCGGGGCGATGTTGCCGCGGACCTTGATGTCGCCCTCTGAGGGGTCGAGAACGCCGGCGATGCACTTGAGCATCGTTGACTTGCCCGATCCGTTGGTGCCGACGAGGCCCACGATCTCGCCGCGCTTGACCTTGAACGAAATGTGGTTGAGAGCGCGGAACTCCTTGAAGAACAGCTCGTGCTTCACGGCCTTGATGAAGTACTCCTTGAGGTTGGTGAGGACCTCGGAGGCCATGTTGAAGATCATCGAGACGTCGTCGACCTCGATCGAGTACTCCTCGTCGGGAGTCGCGGGCAAAGAGTAGTAGGGCATGGCGGCCTTCCCTAGATATAGAGGATGAACTTGTGCTCGGTCTTCTTGAAGACCAGGGTGCCTGCGATGAGGGCGACGACGGCCCAAGCAAGGGCGAGCAGCAGTACGGTCATCGTGGGGTCGTTCTGGTAGACAAAGGCGGAGCGCATGATCTCAAGGTAGTTGTACATAGGGTTTACCTTGACGAGCCAAATAACGTAGCGAGGCGCGTTGGAGTTGGTAAGAAGCGAGAGGTCCCAGAAAATCGGGGTCAAGTAGGTCCACGCGGTGAGCACGACGCTCCAGAGGTGGATCATGTCGCGGAAGAAGACCGCAAGGGCGCCGATGAGCATGCCGATGCCGATGGAGAAGAGCATGACGAGAACGATGCCCACAAAGAACCAAAACGTGTGGATGGTGGGCATGACGCCATCAAACACCATGACGATGGCAACGGCCACCAGGCTGAAGACAAAGTTCACCGCGGCGGAGAAGACCTTCTGCACCGGGAAGACCCAGCGGTCAATCTTGACCTTCTTCAGAAGCGACGAAGCGTCAATGATCGAGCGAAGGCCGCCGTTGGTGGCGTCGTTCATAAGGCCGAAGGTGATGTTGCCGACAATCAGGTACAGCGAGTAGTGCTCGAGGTTCGAGCGCAGGAAGTACTGAAAGACGAAGCTCATGATGATCATCATGAGCAGCGGGTTGAGGACGCTCCAGATGACGCCAAGGACGCTCCTGCGATAGCGCAGCTTGAAGTCCTTGGTCACGAGCTGCTGTAAAATGAATATGTCCTTGGAATAGCGGCCCTTGAGATGGGTGCGCTGGAGCTTGCCAGAGGCCTGCTTAGTCTGATCCAAGATTCCTCCCAAGAGGGATCGGTAAGGTCTTCTTTCAAATGCACGTGAACATGCTAGCACGCACGGCGTCCGGCCATAAAAAAGGTGGAATCGTTACGCCCGAGCACGAAAAAGAGGCTCGGACACATATCCAAGCCTCTGAATTTACTGGCTCCCCGGGCAGGATTCGAACCTGCGACACGCTGATTAACAGTCAGCTGCGCTACCACTGCGCCACCGGGGAATATGTTTTGCGCTGCCTTCGCGCAAGAAAGAACTATACGCACATGAGCTCCTGGATGCAACCCAAAATCTCAAAAAATATTGGGCGAATCAATTAATACCAGGTCAGGAGCCTATAAGCGCAGAAATTAAGGCAGATCGGCCTTCGTCATCGACAAGCCAGAAACCGTTCTGCTTGGATAGGGCCACAGTGGCCTCACGGGTCTCCAGGCTTGCCGCGTGAACGCAATCGAGCAAGGCTTTGCCAGCCGTTCGGTACAGGTCGCTCTCACCGGGATGCCCGCCGTCCTCGAGCGTCTGAGCCGTATAGGCATCCTTGAGGGCATCGAGAACGGACGAGAGCGCGCGACAGGTAAGGGAAACCTTCACGGAGGCGCCGGAGCCCTCAAAGGAGACATCTCCCGTCGACCAAGACGTGCCGTCGAAGAACGCATCGAGGAAGTCGTCGCCGGAGATGCCGAGCTTCTCGACGTTCTCGAGCGAATCCCCCAGAAGCTCTGAGGCGGAAAGTGTGGTGAGCTGATTGAGCTCGGAGTCGACGGAGTCGCAGACCGCCTGCCGGTCCTCATCGGTAGCGCCGCAACCGGCAAGGCCGAGCACACAAGCGACGGAGCCGGCGCCGATGACGCAAACGGCTTCTCGACGGCTCAGGGACGGGCCCGGGGTGTGCGCAGCGGCAATCACTCCCCCACCTCCGGGTTGCCGAGAAGCGCCCGGGCGTTGTCGAACGCAACGGAACCGCGAAGGTCCTCCGGCAACGCGTCGTCGAGCTTCTTGCCGAGGCCGACCGCAAGGGAAAGCGGCGTAAAGGGATAGTCCGAGGCATAGAGCAAATGAGCGGGGTCGGCGAGCTCGAGGATGTTCGAGAGCTGCTTGGGCACGACCGTGCCGGCGAGATCGAAGTACAGGAGCTTGAGGGAGGCCTCGACGTCGAGCTCGCGGCCGGGTGCGAGCATCTCCGCCATGGGGGCAATGCGATCGCAAATAATGGGCAGGTAGGCGCCCGCATGGGGCACTATCCACTTAATTTTCGGGAAACGCGGCGGCACGCCCGCTATCACGAGGTTCACCACGGCTCGGCAGGTGTCGTAGAAGAACTCCATCATCGGGTACGGGACGGACTCACAGACGCCCGAAGGGATGGCGGAAGGAGTCGTTGGGTGAATGAGCACGGCCGCGGAGAGCTCGTCGAGCTTCTCCATGAGAGGGTCGAGCCTCGCGTCTCCCAGATACACGCCGCAAGCGTTGGTGGGCAGGCAGAAGCCTCTGCAGCCGGGCAAGGCGGCGCAGCGGGAAGCCTCGGAAACAGAGGCCTCGACATCGGGAACGGGGAGGCTACCGAGAAACGCGAGGCGCGAGGGATGCTCGGTCGCGACCTCAGAGCCGTAATCGTTGCTGGCGCGGGTGACCTCATTCGCCTCGGCGTCGTCTCCCATGTTGACATGCGGGGAAGAGATGGACATAACCGAGAACTCGACGCCGAGCTCGTCCATAGCGGCGAGATGAGCCTCGACCGACCAATCTGGGATGGGGAATCCCCCATCCAAGGTTTTGAGGCCGTGCCAATCGAGCTGCTCCTTGTACGTTGGCGGCAGGAAATGAGCATGAACGTCGATTTTTCCCATAGTTCCCCTCTGCATAATTGAATAGAGGAATTATAGGCAAATGCTCTGCAGTTTGGTCGACAAGGCGCCGGTAACGTCCCATTGGCCGCTGTCGTTCTTTGGTGCTTCTTCATGGGAGGGGTCCCCTTTCTTCCGGAATCGGGGATACCTTCCTTTTGTCATCAATTGATTAGAGTCGGTCACGGTTAACCGAAATGTCTCAACAAAAAAGCCCCAGGTGTTCAACCGGGGCTTTGATGAGGCGTTCTAGTCCTCCATGAACTGTTAGATAGTTCCGTGGAAGACCGTGCAGCACCGTCTA
>CAZEHG010000160.1:0-4071 GCA_964512475.1 uncultured Atopobium sp. | reverse complement strand
GGCGGTCTCTATGCGGGTGAAAAGTGTATCCATGGGAACGATTGTACGACAAATCGAGAGACCGCGCAGCCCGGCGAGAGCCGATCGCCCGCGCTCCCCACGCAGCCGCGCAGCCCGGCGGCATCTACGGGCAGCGCAACGAGCGCCTCGCCCGCACCTGCAAGGCGCTTATCCGCGCGGCTCATCCACGGAAGGCAAGACATCGAGCGAATCCGGCAACACGTCGCGCTCCTCTTCCGCGAGCGCGCGCTCGCACACCAGCGCGTCGACCTCCGACCAGTCGCAGAACGTGTAGAGCCCCTGGTGAGAGAGCTTGGAGGTGTCCATGAGAACGGCAGCCCTGCCCGCGCGCCGGACGATGCGCCCCTTGAGGTCGAGCTCCCGCGAGCTTCTCACCGTGGGCCCCGTGGCGCTCGCGCCGTCGGCGCCCATGAAGGCGACGTCCACGTTCAGCTGGTCGGCGGCCGCGAGCGCCCAGGCGCCCACGCAGGAGTTCGAGCGCCGGCGCAGGTCACCGCCCATGACCAGCAGGTCGTTGTCGGAGCGGGCGAGCGCCTGGCAGATGTCGATGGAGTTGGTGGCGATGGTGAGGCCGCTTCTCACCACGAGGAGTCTGGCAAGGGCGAGCACCGTGGTAGAGGTGTCGAGGAAGATCGAGCCGCCCTCGGGCACCATGTCGAGGGCACGTCGCGCCACCTCGGCCTTCTCCTGCGCCCGCACGCCCTCCTTCTCGGATAACGCCGACTCCGCGAGGGGCGAGGCCGAGACGACGTAGCCGTGCCTCTTCGCCACGGCGCCCACCTCGACGAGCTCGCGGACGTCTTTGCGCACGGTCTCGGTCGTGACCCCCAGAATCGCCGAGAGCTCGGTCACGCCGATGCGGCCTTTGGCCACAACCTCGCGCAGGATCAGGTCCCGGCGCTCATTGGCGGGCATTCTCATGTGGGTCTCCCCTCGTTTTCGCCTTATTGGTTTTCAGTGTATCGCAACTTGGTTTTTGAGCCAAAACCCTAATTTCATGCTTGGTTTTGCTTGCAATTGCAAATCCAAACGTTATATTTGGTTTTACAGCCAAAAACCAAGCCGAAAGGTTAGCAACCATGAAGAAAAAGACCTACAAGGTTCTCCCCCACTTCGAGCCGCGCATCTGGGGCGGCAGCCGCATGCTCGAGCGCTACGGCTATAAGACCGACGTCTACCCCGTCGGCGAGGTCTACAACATGGTCGCCCTGCCCGGCGGCGCCGACTGCGAGGTCGAGGGCTGCGGTATGACCCTCTCCGAGCTCTACGCCGCCGAGCCCTCGTGGTTCGACTGCGATACCGACGAGCTCCCGGTCCGCGTGAACATCCTCGACCCCCTGGCCGACCTCTCCGTGCAGCTCCACCCCGGCGACGAGTACGCGCTGGCGCACGACAATTCCCGCGGCAAGCCCGAGTGCTGGGTCATTCTCGACGCCCCCGAGGACGGAAAGATCGAGTACGGCCATAACGCGCGCACCAAGGAGGAGTTCGTGAGGATGGCGGAGGCCCATGACTGGGGTCATCTGCTCAAGTACCTCCCGGCCAAGAAAGACTGGTTCATCGACCTGCCCGCCGGCACCCTGCACGCCATCGGCCGCGACGTCCTCACCTACAACGTGAGCCGCAACGCCGACCTCACCTATCGCCTCTTCGACTACGACCGCGTCGAGAAGTCCACCGGGCGCCACCGCGACCTGCATATCGACAAAGTCATCGACTGCGTGAACGTGCCCGACGAGACCGTCGGCTTCGTCTGGTTCGACCCGCGCCGCGAGGGCGACCTCGAGGTTACCGATTACTGGGCCGAGCCCGGCCTCTACGACGTCAGCCGCGTCAAGTGCGAGGGCCAGGGCACCTACGCCCACGACCGTTTCCTCTTCTACACCGTGGTCGAGGGCGCGGGCCTCGCCAACGACGTCCCCGTTAAGAAGGGCGAAACGGTGCTCGTGCCCGCTGACGAGGGCGGCCTTCGCCTCGCCGGCGTGCTCGACGGATTCGTCGCCAGCTACCAAAACGAGCTGGAAGCGTAAAGGAGGCCGAACATGGCAAACAAGAAGCTGCACGTCGCGCTCGGCCTCTTCTCGCTCGAGGACACCCTCTCCATGCTCAGGCGCGTCGGCGACTACGTGGACATCATCGAACTCGGCACGCCCCTCATGGTCGCCGAAGGGTCCCGCGCCGTCGGAGCTGTCAAGGCGGCATGGCCCGAGAAATGCGTCTTCGCAGACATCAAGGTGATGGACGGCGGCTCCGAGGTGCCGCGCTCGGCGGTCGACGCCGGCTGCGACATGTTCAGCGTGCTCGCCGCCGCGGCAGACCCCACGCTTCAGGCAGCGATCGACCTGGCGCACGAGCACGGCGTCAAGGTCCTCGCCGACTTCTGCAACGTGGACGACATGAGCGCACGTGCCCGCCAGGTCGCCGCGCTCGGCACCGATTACCTGTGCTGCCACGTAGGCTACGACCTGCAGGCGCAGGGCATCGATCCCGTGGAGGAACTGCGCGCCCTCGACGTGGTCGACACGCCGAAGGCGATCGCCGGCGGCATCAAGCTCGAAACCTTCGAACAGGCGATCGAGAGCTCCGCGCAGATCATCATCTCGGGCGGCGGCATATACAACTCGCCCGACCCGGCGGCCACGGCGCGCGCCATGCGCGAGATGGTCGACGCGTACAACGCGACCCACGAGGAGCAACCGTGCAGATAACCGATACCGCCGCCCGAGGCGCAGAACAGCTCGCGGAGTGTTTGGCGGCCGTCGACGAGGGGCAGGCGCGGGCCCTCGCCGAGGAAATCGCGCAGGCGCGCGGTCTTCGTGGCCGGCGCCGGCCGCTCCCTGCTCATGCTGCGCTGCCTCGCCATGCGACTCATGCACCTGTGCCTAACCGCCCATGTGGTCGGCGACACGACCACGCCCGCCTTCACCGCAGACGACCTGCTCATCTGCGCCTCGGGATCGGGCACGACCGCGAGCGTCGTGGCAATCGCCGAGAAGGCGCGCTCGCTCGGCGGCCGTGTGGCCGCTCTCACCATCGAGGCGACGAGCCCTCTGGGCGAGCTGGCGAACACGGTCGTACAGGTCCACGCCTACACCGACAAGCGCGACACGGGCGCCGAGCTGCCCGTTCTTCCCGGTGGCGCCCTGTTCGAGCAATCGGTGCTGTTGCTGGGCGACGCGCTCGTCTATCCCCTCTCGGAGCTGCGGCAGGTGCCGACCGACCGCGCCTTCGCCCTCCACGCGAACCTCGAGTAGGCGCGCCGCCGCTCCAAAACACGCTCGGACGAGCCCGATCGCCGGGTAAACGAAGAGGCCCCCTTCCGCAGAAGAGGGCCTCTTGGCAAAACACCGAATTGAGCGGACGCGCGCCTAGGGCCGCACACCGTCGCCGAAGTAGCCGCGCAGCGGGAACAGCGACGCCGACTCGGGGAAGACCGCCTCGCAGGTGGCCATGAAATAGTCGTCGGTCATCGACGAGATGAAGTCGACCACGGTCTGGTCGGGGTCGTCCTCCCAGTCGTACTCGCGGCCGTAGTGCGCCAAGCGCCGCTCGCAGCCCCGGATATGCTGTCGGAAGATGGCCGACGACTCGTCGCCGGCGCGCAGGGCCTCGAGCTCGTGCTCGTAGAGCCTATCGAAGAGCTGCGCCGTCTCGCGCCCGAGACCGCTGGAGACCTCGCCGTCCCCGTAGATCTTCTCGTAGTTCTCCCGCTTGGCGCGCTTGAGCTCGGCAAAGCCCTCCTCGCTCATGGCGATATGCCCGCGGCCGATGCTGTTCTCGACCACGTCGGTGACGAAGGCCGCGAGCGCCCACGCGTTGTAGGCGCCGCCCAGCCCGTCGTCGAAGACGTCTTCGGAGAGAAGCCCGGCGCGCACGGCGTCCTGCCGGTCCTTGCCCACGTAGGCGATGATGTCCGAGACGCGCACGACGCAGCCCTCGAGCGTCATCGGGCGCAGGTGGCCGATGGCGTTCTCGCCGGTCTCCCAGCAGGAGCTGACCACGCGGTCGAAGGTGTCGAACTCGGCCAGGCCGCTCGTCTCGAAGACCTGC
>CAZEHG010000159.1:0-4083 GCA_964512475.1 uncultured Atopobium sp. | reverse complement strand
GCCATGGTGCAGTGGTTCGCCAAGATGGTCGAGGAGCGCAAGCAGAACCACGACTCCTCCAAGGAAAAGAAGAACTGGTAGACAAATGAGGGCGGGCAAAGGAACGCACCCCCTTGCCCGCCCGCCAATGTCCGATTGCTTTGCCGCCTACTTCTTAAAGATGGTCAAACCGTCCTTGATAGTCTCGGCAACCTGCACGTCGTGGATGGTGTGGGGCTCGACCTCAAACAGGTCCTGCTCAAAGATAGCCAGGTCAGCGTACTTGCCGACCTCAATGGAGCCGAGCACGTCCTCGCGCTGCATCTCCCACGCGTTCTCGATGGTGTAGCCGCGCAGCACCTGCTCCATGGTCAGGCACTCGTCGCCGTCGTGGGCGAAGCCGCCCGGGTTGCCGATCTCCGCGCGCGTGACCAGCCCCTCGATGCTCTGCATCGGCGGCAGCGAGCGCGGGTCCGTGGGAAAGTCGCTTCCCAGGCCAACGTGCGCGCCGCCCGCGAGGATGCTCTTCATGGGGTAGTCCTTGGCCTCGACCAGGCCCTTGATGAGCTCGTAGGTCTCCTGGTCCGCCGGCTCCGCGATCCACAGACCGGTGGTGTTGCTAAAGACGTTGTACTCGCCGAACTTGGCAATGTCCTCTGGGTAGACGTAGGTGTAGTGCGAGCAGATGATTCGGATGTCGTTGTAGCCCTTGCCGCGGACGACGCCCGCGCCCTCCAGCACGTTGTGCACGGCGTCAGCGCCAATGGCGTGCACGTTGACGTTCAGACCCACCTTGGCGCAGGCCTCAAAGCGCTCGGCAAGCTTCTCGGCGGTCATGGCAGGCTTCACCACCGAGCCGTCAGGATAGGGGTTCTTGATGGCGGCGCTGAACGACTCGAGCGTGCCGTCGTTAAACATCTTATGGAAGTTGCAGAAGAGGCGGTCGCCAGTGAAGCGCTTGTGCAGCGCGTCGCAGTCGTTGAGCGCGGCGTCAAAGAGCCCGGCAGCGCCGGCGTAGCCGCACATGTCAAGGCGGCATGGGGTCTCGTCGCGCTCGAACTTGGCGCACAGCGCGTCGTTGAACAGCGACATCATGAAGCCCAGGGCACCGCAGTCAAACAGCGAGGTGATGCCATAACCGACGCACTGCTCCAGGAACCTGTCCACGGCGTGGCTGAGCGTCTCCTCGTCGAAGTACTGGGCCGCGCTCATGACCTGGGTCATCGACGCGATCTCCTTGGCCCAGCCGGTCGGCTCGCCGTTCTCGTCGCGGACGAATAGGACACCCGCGTCGGGGTCTACGTCGGGAGTGTCCTTGGTAATCCCCGCCACCTCAAGCGCCTTGCTGTTGCACCACAGGGTGTGCATGCTCGCGGACATGACGGCGACGGGCTTGTCCGGGCAAATGGCGTCAAGGTCGTACCTGCTGGGACCAGCCTCGCCAAACGTGTCGTCCGCCCAGCCGAGTCCCGTGCAGGCGCTGCGCTCGGGGTGTGCGTCGATGTCCTCCTTGATGGCGGCGAGCATCTCGTCGGGCGTCATGTGCGCAAGACTCACGAGCCCGTCGAACACGATGGCGCCAAAGACGTGCAGGTGACCGTCGATCAAGCCGGGCGTCATGAGCTTGCCGCCGAGGTCCTCGACCGGGGTCTCCCCCGCCATCGCGCGGGCCTCGTCCGACGTGCCGACAAAGGCAATCCTGTTGCCCTCGATGACGACGGCCTCCGCCCAGGGCTGCTCCTTGTTAGCCGTGAAAACCTTACCGTTCACCAGGACTCTTCTGTTGGTCATAAGACCCCCTCTTGAACAGCGCGTGGCTCATCCGCCGCGCGGCATCATTGCTTGGATTTTAGTACCCGGGGCCACCGTTGTGGACAAAGGGACAGTCCCCTTGTCCACGCTATGCGTCCGCGCGGGCGCGGCGAGTCCTCTTCTCGCGCAGCAGATACAGCGACGGGAGCGCCATCACGATCACGGGCAGAACCGGCCCGCTGTGGAAGATGGACAGCAGCGGCGACGAGATGGTATCGCCCGCCTTCTGCGCGAGCCTGAGCGCGACGATTCGGTCGGACTCGGGCATGTCTGCCAGGTCGGGGAGCTCGCGGAACGCCTTGGTGATGGCGTAGATGCCGGCACCGTTGATCATGCCCAGCAGCGCGATCGCGGCGGAGACCACCACGAGCGACCCGCCCGCGAGCATGTAGATCAAGATGATCGCGCCGGAGGAAACCACGAACAGCACGGCGTGGGTCACGGCATCGACGCGGCGGCTCACCACGTGGAACAGCGAGCGCGAGTAGATTTCGATCACGTCGCCCAGCGTCTTGATAAACGACAGGACCACGGTCGAGAGCCCCAGCGCGGCGATGTCCAGCGGCAGCTTGTACTGCACGAGCATGAAGGAGACCGAGCCCATCATGGCGACGCAGGTCATATACAGCAGCGCGCTGGGGTGCCGCGCCGCGGTGACGACGCTCGCGAAGCTCTCCTTGACGCCGCCCTTGCCGCCGGCGCCGGCGTCCCGCATGTCAAAACCCTCGCCGCTCAGGCGCAGGGCGTACACAGCGATGAGCAGGTACATGACGCCGACCGCGACCTGCACGAACGAGAAGCTGACCATCACGCACACGATGCCGCCGGCGATGGTGCCCACCACCTTGCCAATGGACTTACCGGCGTTGAACTCGACGCTGCAGCGGTCCTTGCGGCCGCGGTCGTCGATGGTCGTGGCGTAGAAGTCGTCGCTCATGCGCGCCCCGGTCCGCGCAATGTTGTACACGAGCAGGCCCGCGACGAAGACGATCACGTTGTTCGAGAGGCCGCACAGACAGGCACTCACGGCGCCGAGTCCACAAACGACCACGGCGAAGGTCTTCACGCTGCCGCAGCGCTTGAGGACGGCCGAGGCGGCGAGAGACCCGAACACCGTGACGACCGTGGTGGCGGTAAAGATCGCGCTGATCATAAACGCAATGTTGTCGGTCCAGTTGGCCATGACCACCTGGCGAATACGCAGCACGTTGATAAGGTCAAAGCAGGCGCAGGCAAGACCCACGAGCATGATTATCGTGCGGATGTGGCGGTCGTTCGCGGTAAGGTCGGCCGCGCCCGCAGCATCGGCCTTCGCCGCCGCCTGGGCACGTGCGCGCGTCTCATTCGCCAAGATAAGCGCCAGCAGCATGAGCAGCGCGGCCTGAATGTAGAAGCCCACGCGCTCGTTCTTGAGCTTGCCCTCGTCCTGCGCGACCTGCACGTCCCGGCTCGCCACCAGGCTGTTGCTCCCCGCCTGCCCGCCGATATGCGACTCGTCGCCCACAAAGGCCACGCTGCCCAGGGTGGAGCTGGCGCCGGCCATCGCGTTGCCGACTTCCTCGAGGGCGGCCTTATCGACCTGCTGGGCCACCGAGCTCTGGTTGCATATGGCCTCGAGGTTCTGCTCCAGCGTCTGTTGCTCCACGGACGACACGGTATCAAGCTGGCTCATCTCGGCATACAACGCCTCGCCCGCAAACGTCGCAACCACCGCCAGCGTGATCACGATGTTGATGCCCGTCCGCACCGCCTCGCGGTTTGCCACGAGCTTGTGCCCCAGCGCCACGACCACAAACGCACAGGCCAGCGTCCCCACGGAGAGGAGCGCGTAGCTTCCGACGGCGCTTATGAACTCGTTGTAGGCCGCTTGCGTGTTCATCTTGACCAACAGCTTGAAGTGGTCGAAGTCCACGACCTTGCAGCTGCAGTTGTCGATGATGATCGTCTTCTCGTTGACCTGCGAATTCAGCTCCTCGCTGACCTGGTCGCCCGCATCGCCGGTACAGATGATCTCCCCGGTCCCCTTGTCCAGGATGTAGAACTGCCTCTGGCAGCCCGCGTCCTTATCGCTCTCGAGGCTCACCTCGATCTGCTTGAGCTCCTCGGCGCGCGAAGTTCCCGCCTCGTCGTAATGGCTGTTGTAAATGGTCACGTACCCTGCCATTTCCATGGTCCCCGCCGAGAGGATCTGGTCGTTCGTCTTGGCGCACAGATTGATGACGGCGAGCACAAAGATGAACAGGGCAATAACGGTCACCGCGCGAATCTCGTCGAGGAACTTCTTCTTGTCGA